>JAKEFB010000032.1 GCA_022616275.1 Chloroflexota bacterium | reverse complement strand
ACTCATTACCAATTACCTAATTACTCCTGTAGTACCATCGTCCTCTCTGTAACCTAATTGACAATTATTGGGTAAAAAACTGCTATCCTGTGGAATGAGAAGTTGCGAAGTTGCCAATTATTGTTCCAACAAGGCGGAGGATTTTCCCATGAAAAGGTTCTTAGTTGCCCTCAGTGTCGTTCTTTTAGCCCTATTACTCGTTAGCTCCACCCGGCCGGCCAAAGCCGCTTCCCCGACCATCACCCTGCTGACCCCCTTGCCCACCACCCTGGCCGTCGGCGAGTCCTACACCATTGACATCCTCATCGAAAGCGATGAGCCGTTCCAGAACGCTATCTCCCTGCCCGACGCTTTCTTCCCCGGCCGGGGCGTTCACTTCCACGGCGGCGACGTGGCCACCAACGCCACCTCGGCCGTGCTGCACATGACCGTCACCGGCAAGAACTCCACTGCCGATCTGCCCGGCGGCGTGGCCCCGCTGGCCCTCCACGTCGGCGTCCGCTACGCCGGCGGCATCCTCTTTGCCGAGCGCTGGGACTTCAACGTCACCGTCCCCTAACTTTTCCGCTCCCTTCATTCACCGCCGAGATGCGGCCGCTAATTTTTCACCCATTTATCTCGGCGTTCTCTGCGTCTCGGCGGTTCCTGCTAACTCAAATCCCCATGTATCAGGCCCGGAAGGTTCTCCCACCCCGGCCGGGCCTTCGTTTCCGGCCGGGTTCCGGCCAAAACCCGAGAGAATCGTCTCCAGCAACGGCAGCAGGCCGCCCACCCGCTTCAACCGGATCACCCAGTCCCACATGGGTTCGAACTTCTTCCAGCCTCCGGCGTAGGCTGCGTGGCGCAGCCGGCCGCTCCACGTTGGTTTGTGCCACGCCCCCTGCAAGATAGACCCCCAGCGGTAAAAGTCACGGTAAGCCCGCCAGTAGCCGGCTTCCAAGGCCTCGGCCGCCAGCCGCGCCGGCCGGAAGACGACGTGGCGCGTGTCATAGAGGTTCCAATTGCTGTGCAGCAGCCGGCCCTGGGCGGCCATGCGCTGGTAGAGGAGCGTGTCTGGATAAGGCGTCAGAATGTGAAAAGTCGCCGTCTCCACCCCCTGGCCGATGGCCCATTCCACCGTCCGGTCAAAGACCGTCTCGTCGTCGTCGTCCATGCCGAAGACAAAGCTGCCGTTGACCATCACCCCCAGCGCGTGCAGCCGGCTGATGGCCGCCCCGTAGTCCCGGTTCAGGTTCTGGTACTTCTGCTGGGCGCGCAAATTTTCCGGGTTCAGCGTCTCGAAGCCGACGAACAGGCTGCGCAGGCCGCCGGCCACCGCCTTTTCCAGCAGCCCCGGCCGCAGCACCGACTGAACTGTCCCGGCCGCCTGCCACAACCGCCCCATCCCCCGTATCCCGTCGAAGAGCGCCGAGGCAAAAGGCACGTTGCCGAAGAGGTGGTCGTCCAGGAAGTACAGGTGGCGGCCGGGCAACCGCTCGATTTCCGCCAGCGCCTGGTCTACCGCCTGGGTGTAAAAGCCCTTGCCGCCCTTGAAGAACGCCTCCTTGTAGCAGAAATCGCATTTGTGCGGGCAGCCGCGCGAGACGACGATGGAGTTCGGCACCAGGTAGAGATGGCGCTTGATCAGGTCGCGGCGGATGGGCGGTAGCCCGGCCAGCGTCCGCACCTGCGAACAGTAGACCTTGCCTGGCCGGCCGGCCCGGAAATCCCGCAGAAACGCCGGCCAGATGTCCTCCCCCGGTCCCAGGAAGATCGTGTCGGCGTGTTGGGCCGCCTCGGCCGGCAGCGAAGTCACGTGCAGCCCGCCCAGGCAGACGTAGGCCCCCTTCCGCCGGTAATGGTCGGCCAGGGCGTAGGCCCGGTAAGCGGAGGTGATGTAGACCTGGATGACCACCAGCGCCGGCTCGTCGTCCAGTTCCAGCGTTTCCACGTGCTCGTCCTGGATCGCCACCTCGTCCTCTGCGTCCAGGTAACCGGCCAGCGTCGCCAGCCCCAGCGGCGGAAACAGCGAATACTTGATCGGCCGGAAAAAAGGACTTTTTGCCTCCGTCAGTGCCGGTAAAATCATCTTGACCTTCATCGCCTGCCTCGCGTCTTTGCTTGAACTTTGGCCCTTGCCAAAGTCTGCACCTTTGCGTTAAAACTGTTGCCGTCAGTATGGGCAAACCGGCCGCCCCCGTCAACCACTCAGACTCCCAACCGGATGCACTTGAGTGCCGGCCAGTAGAACGGCGCGCCCCCCACTCCCCCCCAACTCCCACTCAACACTATCCCCCTTGGATCGCGCCCAAAGGCCAGCCGTTTGGCCCACGTCGTCGGCAACCGGCGCAGCTCGGCCGCGCCCATAGCCACCGGCCTCTCTATCTCAAAACCGGCATCGAGCAGCACCTGCCGTACCCGTGCTGCACCGGCTTCCAGCGACCAACCGGCCTCGCTCAACGCCCCGCCGTTCAGCCGGACTTCGATACGCGCGCCCGGCCGGGCCACAGCCGCCAGGCCGCGCATCAACCCCTGGTCGGCCGCCAGCAGGCCAGCCAGCAAACTGCCCCAGGGAAAATTAATGGTCACGTGCGTCGCCAGCCCGTGCAGTTCAGCGGGCAAGGCGCTGGCGTTGGCGATCAGGTACAGGGCGTTGCCCGGCGCTTTGCGCGAGGCGTCGCGCAGGTTTTCCCGGCAGGCGTCAATGCCCAGGGCAAACGTGCCAGGCCACGTTTCGGCCACGTGGCGCACAAAGCGGCCATCGCCTGTGCCAATATCCAGTAAAATATGCTCATAGCCGCGCAGCCGCTCGGCCAGCGCGGATGCGTCCATCACAAGGGTCTTTTTACCCCGAATGATCTCCATACTGTCCTCCGTTCTGTCGTGGGATGGGTGGGTAAAGTTGAAGACAGAACGGAGAGGAGGCGCGCGGGCAGGACCGGCGCGGCCGTAGAGGCAACTACGTCAGGCGCCGTCCAGATCGTCAGGTGTTGGTTTTAGGGGGTGGGCGGGGAACGCAAAACAGGCCCAAAGGGCCAGCAGTTGGGGAAAATTTAAGGCAAGGCTAGAGGTCTAGCAGGGCGGCCGGGCCGCGCGTTGAATGGTGTGGATCATCATTCTTTCCTGATTCTTGGTGTGTTGTAGTATAGACCGGTTAGCAGAGTGTAGTCAACTGTCCCCTTCCATCAAACGATTCAACTCGGGCGCGGCCAGCACCCGGTCCAGGTAGCCGAAGGTCCCCTGCTCCTTAACCTCCTGCGCCGCTTCCAGCAGGCCGCTCATCGCTGCCCGGTACAATGAGCTGGCCAGGCTGATCCGGCGGACGCCGGCCGCTTCCAGCTCGGCGACGGTGAACGACCGGCCTTTGATACCGGCCATAAAGTTGACCGGCTTCGATACCGCGGCGCAGACCGCGCGCACGGCAGCCAGGTCGGGCAGGCCCGGCGCGAACAGCACGTCGGCCCCCGCCTGTTCAAAGGCCTGCAAACGCCGGATGGTGTCTTCCAGGTCAGGGTTGCCGCGCAGGAAGTTCTCCGTGCGGGCGGTCAGGGTAAACGAGAAGGGCAGCGCCCGCGCCGCCTGGACGGCCGCCGCCACCCGCTCGACCGCATCATCGAAGCCATACAGCGGCCTGTCCCGGTTGCCGGTGGCGTCCTCAATGGAACCACCAACCAGCCCGGCGGCGGCCGCCAGGCGGATGGTTTCGGCCACGGCCTCCGGCGCATCGGCGAAGCCCTTCTCCAGATCGGCCGACACGGGCAGGTCGGTTGCCATGACCATGGCCCGCGCCTGGGCCAGAGCCTCCTCCCGGGTCACCTGGCCGTCGCGACGGCCCAGGACTCCGGCCGAAGCGCTGCTCGACGTGGCCAGCGCCTGGAAGCCGAGACCCGCCAGGAGGCGGGCCGAGCCCGCGTCCCAGGCGTTGGCAATGACAAAGGCGGCCGGCCCTTCGTGCAGCGCCTTAAAGCGGTCTGCTTTGGCAATTTGGGTTACAGTCATAATCTTCTCCAGATGTATATTCATCACGGCCATAAAGTGACTTTTTTCACTATGCAACTGCAGGTTGCCGTCACCTTGTCACCTTGCCACCTTGTCAAGTAAAGGCTACACCCCAACCTTTGCCGCTTCAGCCCGCCCTCGCTCGGCCACAAAATGACGAGGCTGGTAACTGCCGGGCACATCGCCGAACGTGATGGCTAACCGGTTCCAGGTATTGATGATCACGATCCCGACCATGAGCTTCACCAACTCTTCGTCGCTGAACTGTTGTCGCGCCTGTTCATAGACCTCGTCCGGTACATGGCTGTCGGCAATCAAGGTAACTGCTTCGGTAAAGGCCAGCGCGGCGCGTTCGCGGTCCGTGTAATAGGGCGTTTCGCGCCAGACGCTGAGATTATACAACCGCTGCTCACTTTCGCCGCCTGTCCGGGCGTCTTTGCTATGCATGTCAATGCAGTAGGCGCAGCCGTTGATCTGCGAGGCGCGCAGCTTGATTAACTCTAACAGCGACGGCTCCAGCCCGCTATGGTGACTGTAGCGGTCCAGGGCGTAGATGGCTTTCATTCCTTCGGGAAGGACTTTCCCATAATCGAGTCTCTGTTCCATTTTGCACTCCTGTTATTCTTTATTAACAAGAGTCAGTATAAGGCCCTACTGGTACTTGCACAAGAGCCGGTTTTGGGTCAAGTGATGGTACCACTTTGGCGATTCCGGCCGGAGGCAGCCAAGTTCTCTTTTGCGTATTGACGTCGCATCTTGACGCGGCTCCCGCAACCCTCCATGCTACACCACCGTCGCGAGAAATTCTTGCTGGCGTCGAAAAATAACCAGCCACAATCATTGGCCCCAGGGCATTCCTTAACGCGCTGACTGTCGCTTGAACACAAAAGCTCTACAGCAGCCTGGGCTACAACCCACAGAACCCTTTCTAAAGCGACTTCATTAGCCGGCCATTCCCACTGATATCCTTGCGGCGTTGGCGATAGTTCTGCACGCCATAGGGCATTGAGGTACGTCTGTTTTAGGAAGTTCACATCCTCTTGGGATGGCTGTGTGTGATGCGCTTGGGCGAGAAATATACGATAGAGGACGTCGCGAAGGGCAATGGCCCTCTCGAAACAGGCCACGGCCGCATCCGGTAACTTTTTTGCCTCCTCAAGGAGCGTCGCAGCCTGAGCAGGGTTCAACAAACTCACATGTTCGCCCCAATGGACCACGTCCTCGTAGCCATGTAGAAACTCTTCTGGATGCGGATCAAGCCGTCCCTCAATCGTGTTGACGAAGTCCAGACAAAGATTTCCGCCCAACAATCGCGGAAAATCAGACCGTCTTCCCTGCTTTGGACGCTGCCTGCCTGGCTTTACCTTTGTTCCTTTCATCACATTACCAGTATACCACATTTGACTGGTAATAAATTCTATGCTAGATTCTTACCATCGAAATAATCTTTGCCGGAAAGGACAAGGATGCGTATGAAATCATTGAAGTGGCCCCAAGTAAACGCCTGGCGTTTGTCGCAACATGGCCTGGCACCGCGCTTGAAACGCCAGGATTTCGTCGAAGCCGTGACGCGCACCGGTGGTATCCAGGCCCAGGTGATGTCGGCGGCCGAACTGGCGCTGTGGGCGCGGGTGGAGGGGCTTTCGCCGGAGGACGTGCGATCGGCGCTGTGGCAGGAGCGGACGCTGGTGAAGACCTGGGCCATGCGGGGCACGTTGCACCTGCTCCCGGCCAGCGAGTTACCTTTGTACGCAGCCGCGCGTAGCGTCTATGATAATCGCAACTGGCTGGATTATTTCACTTATTACGGCGCCACCCCGGCGCAGTACGAAGCGTTCATCGCCGCTTTGCCCCAGGTCCTTGGCAGCGAACCGATGACCCGCGAACAACTGGCAACTGCCGTGGCCAGGCATACCGGCGCTCCCAAATTGGGCGAGCTGTTGCTGGCCTCAAGCTGGGGTTCGCCGTTGAAACCATCGGCCTTTCGAGGCGACCTGTGTTTCGGGCCAAACCAGGGCCAGAAGGTCACCTTCGTTCGTCCCAGCCAGTGGATTGGCGAGTGGCAGACGGTCGAGCCAGACCTGGCCCTGCAAGAGATAGCCCGCCGTTATCTTCGGGCCTACGGCCCGGCCACGCCGGAAAACTTTGTCCGGTGGTGGTGGGGAGGGGTAGGGATGACCCAGGCCAAAAAGCTCTTCCGGTCAATAGAAGATGAGCTTGAAGAAGTGGAGGTGGAGGGTTGGCCCGCATTCGCCCTGCGGGCCACGCTGGGGCCAATGCAAGGGCTGAAAGCGCCGGGGGTGGTGCGATTGCTGCCGTTGTTCGATGCGTATACGTTAGGGCTGGGACGCGATCTTGAGCCATTACTACCCAAGGCCTACAAGAGCCGGGTCTTTCGCCCCCAGGGTTGGATCTCTGCTGTCGTACTGGTTGGCGGGTCTATGAAAGGAGTCTGGGAATATAAAATCCAACGCTCGCAAACAATCGTCAAGGTTCACATGTTCTCACCACCGGCGGCTTCAATCAAGAAAGGTATTGAAGCCGAAGCGGAGCGGTTAAAGGCCTTCTTGAATAGTAAGGTCGTGCTGGAGTATGCGGATCATTGATTGCTTGATACCATCTCGAGCATTGTTTAATGCTCCTTAGGGCCAGTCAAACTGAACGCAGCGCGGCCGCCAGACGGCGAACGGCATCTTGTATTTGCTGCACGCTATAGGCCGCATAGCCGAGGACCAGCCCTTTGCGCGCCAGTGGTTCCATGCTGAACCTGGAAACGGGCGTCAAATCGAGACCCTGGGCGGCCGCCTGGCGCACCACCGAGACATCGTCCATGCCATCGGGTAGCCAGCCAATGCAATACATACCCGCTTCGGGCGAATCAATTTCCAAAGGTAGCTCACGGACCGCTTCCAGCAGCACGGCGCGCCGCCCGGCATAGAGGGTGCGCATTCGCCGCAGATGGCGGGTAAAGTGGCCTTCGACCATAAAATCAGCCAGCGCGGCCTGTTCCAGGATGGGGGCATGAATATCAATGAGGCTGCGCACCGTCAGGAAGGCATCAACCAACGGCGGCGGCAAGATGAGATAGCCGATGCGCAGGGCCGGAAAGAGCACTTTGCTGAAGGTGCCGATGTAGATCACCCGGCCGGCGTCGTCAAGCCCTTGCAAAGCAGCCAGCGGCCGCCCGGCAAAACGATACTCGCTGTCGTAGTCATCTTCGAGAATAGTGGCGCCAGCCCGTCTGGCCCAGTCCAGCAGGGCTAAGCGCCGGGCTAGGCTCATGGTGACGCCCAGCGGGAACTGGTGCGAAGGGGTGATGTACACCAGCCGGGCCTGCGGTGCGCGGGCAATTCCGGCCTCGACCACCAATCCCTCCTCATCAATGGGCACGGGAACAATGTGCGCGCCGGCGCCGAGAAAAGCGCCACGCGCGCTGAGATAGCCGGGGTCTTCCAGCCAGACCGGGTCACCGGGATTGATCAGCATGCGGGAGGCCAGATCGAGCGCTCCCTGAGAACCGGACACAATGACGATTTGTTCGGGCGTGCAATGGACCCGGCGCGAGACGGTGACATGGGCGGCAATGGCCTCACGCAAGGGGCCATAACCGGCCGGGTCCTGGTAGGTTAAAGCGCTGGCGGGCAGCCGCCTGGCTTGCCGGACGACGAGTCGTGACCAGAGTTGGTAAGGAAAGGCGTCCACGGCCGGCATGCCAAAGCGAAAGGGGCGCGGTAACTCGTTGCCTGACGGCCGCAACGCGGCCATCAGGGGGGCCGCCAATTGCAACCTGGCGTGGTCCGAGAAGCGTGGCTGGTCCGGGCCCGTTCGCCGGGGCTGCCTGGGAACTTTACGACCTGGCGTTGTGAACAGGAGATCAGGCAAAACGCGGGCCACAAACGTGCCACTGCCTTCGACGCTCTCCAGATAGCCTTCGGCCGCCAGTTGTTCATAGGCGTTCAGGATGGTGTTGCGCGAAACGCCGAGTTCCCCGGCCAGCACGCGCGTGGAGGGCAGTTTCAGGCCACCTTTCAATTCCCCGGAGAGGATGGCCGCCTGCAGGTGGCTATAAAGCTGCTGGTAGAGTGGCGTGTCCTGGGCCGGACTGAAGAGGTCGTCTCTGAAGATACTCATCGCTCATCCAATAGTATCGAACTGGATGCCGCGATTTTACCAGTCCTTCACAGGGAAATCATCCACGGCTCTGGTACACCACGCCCGGCAAGATGATCAGGGTATCAGACCCTGATCATCTTGCCACCGGCCGCCTCCTTCTACTCCCCTATTTCTCCACCCGGACCACTTCGTACTCCGTATCCGGCCCCGGGGGCACGCCAAAGCGGGCGTTGACCGCGTACAGGTACGGGCCAAAGCCGGCCACGGTCGTCGGCACCCGGAAGGCCGGGTTGGTGATGATCTCGACCACGTCGCCGGAAGCCAGGTCCGGGGCCAGCTCGACGACGGCGATCTGGTTGAGCTGGTTCTGGACCACGTACAGCGTCTGCCCTTGCAGCAGAATGCCGTCGCCGGCCGGCACGGCGTCCCCACCCAGGTCAATCAACGTTGCCTCGCCGGTGGCCGGGTCCACCCGGTACAGCTCGCCGCGCGACGAATGGACGATGATGAGCCATTTGCCGTTGGCGGCCGTCTCGATGCCGTTGGCGTTGAAGCTGCCCGGCAGGAAGACGTAGTCGCCGCTCAGGGGAATCTCCTCGATGGCTCCCGCTTCGGGCAGCGAGCCGCCAGGACCCAGCGGCAGCCGGTAGAAGACCGGCCGGAAGGAATCGGTCAAGTAGGCCGCCTCTTCGGCCACCACGACGTCGTTGACAAAGCTCCCCGGCGCGGTCAGGGTATACATCGCCGCCGTCGCCCCTGTGCCAGGGTCGTAGACGAAGGCCTGGCCACTGCTGCCACCGGCGGCAAAGAGCAGGCCGCTACGCTCGTCAAAGGCCAGCCCCACGGCCGGGCTGCCGGCCGGCGAGTCTACGACCACTTCGCCGGCGCCGCTGTCCAGGTCGGCCCGGTAAATCTGCCCGGTGGCCAGCGAGCCGACGAACAATTCCGGCCCGTGGCCGGTCGCCACCCCCTCCGGGGCGAAGCCGTTGGGCAGAGGGATAATCTCGGGAAAAGTAGGCCCGGCTACGACCGAGCCGGCGATCAACAGCAACATAGTGACTGCGAACAGGCCAATCAACTTCTTTTTCATCACGTTAACCTCCGTAGAATAGCTGTAAGCTGTTAGCTATAAGCTGTAAGCTTTTTCGTTCATTCGTGGTGGGGCGGTAGCCTCGCATATGTAAAGTCCTTTTGCATTTGCGCGGCTGCTCGCCTGGTCAGAGTTAAGTGGGGCGGCCGGTCAGGACTCCCAGGGGCCAGTCGGCGGCCAGATAATCAGAGCATCACAGCCTGATCACCCGGCCACCGGCCAGCCACAATCACCCGGCCAGGTGGCCGGTCAGGAGAAAAAACTGGCTCCCAAGGAGTAACAGGCGGCTAGATGAATGCTTATGATAGTACATTCAGCACGGCCGTCACCTTGTCAGGTAAATCAGCGTACCTGCCCTCTGATTTCCCCGCCAGGATGGGCCGGAGAGGTGTGGACGTTGACGTAGGCGTTGCCGCTCTCCAGGGCAGCGACGACGGCCGCCAGGTCAGTCCAGCCGCAGGCATTGCCGGTGTTTGGCGCGGTAATCGTGCCCTCGGCCAGGATGCCGTTGACGGTCCCCGTGGTTGGGGTGGAGAAGAGCAGCACACCGACCGGGCCATTCACACCGACCGGGGCGCAGTGGATGTGGGCGGCAACGGGGTTGTCAAGGTTGGCGACGATGAGCCTGAAGTCGAGCGCCGTGCCGTCTGAATTGAGCTGAAAGACAACATGGCCCGTGGCATCCGTGTCCACGGCCGGGACTTCGTCGTCGCCGGAGAGGTGGGCTTGAAAGTTGAGGGGCGCGGCCGAGGCCGCGGCGGTGACGACCAGTAATCCAATCAGCAATAGGGGGAGTAAGCAGCGTGTTTTTCTCATTTTTGACTCCTTTCCTTTCCAGGCCGCCAGGTTGGGGGTACGTGACGGCCTGCTTCACAATACCTCTAATACAGTTATACGTATACAAGGCGGTTTTGGATCTGTCCAGGTATTTTAGACTCCGCTCACTTTCTATTTAGGTTCCGGCCGGCCACAGCAAGTGGCAAACCGGCCACGGCAAGGGCATGGTACACGAGGGGTGACAGTCACCTGAGGCTGGTTTTCAAGTGACTGTCACTCTGGCGCGGTTGTCAGGGCGGGTCAGGGGGTGGTGGGGGAAAGGGCCGGCTGCCCGGCATTTTCAATGACGACGACCGGTTCGCCACCGGCCGGCGGGATTTGGACAATGTGGCGTTGCGGCGAGTAAGCAGACAGGTCGGTGATAGCGGGGTCCTGGGCCGCTTCGTAGAGCGGCCGGTCATTTTCGACGCGGGTGAACAGGATGGCGCCGTCCGGCCGTTCTGTCAGGCGGGCAAAGGCCTGATCGGCTGACTGCCACAGCAGCGCCTCGCCGGTACCGTCGGGGTTGATGGTCCAGAGCGCCGACTCGAAGAAGGCGAAGTACAGCCCCTGGTCAGTCACTTCGGCCTGTTCCAGCAGTTGCCGGGCGGTGTAGTAAAGGCGGCCGCTCACCGGGCCGTAGAAAAGTAGCTCGACCGGCTGGGAGGTGGCCAGCGTTTCTATCTCCAGCGAATCGGGCGTGCCGGTGACGATTTGATGATCGGGTACTTCCTCAGACCAGGAGGGGCCGCTGACAGCGAACCAGCGGTCGCGGGCGGTGTTGAGGACCAGGTTGCGTAGCGGGACGGCGAAGGGTTCCAGTTCCGTGCCGCTGTTCAGGTCGAAACGGCCGATGCCGATGTTGGCGCAGTTGGTGGTGTAGAGCAGGATACCTGGCGCGGTCCACTCCATGACACCCATGAGGTAGCCGTAAGAGGTGCCGCCTTCGTTCTCGTAGAGCACTTCGCTCTCGGAACGACCGGCACCACCGCAGCCAGGGGCGAGCATGTTGGCTACGCCGGCCAGTTGCGGCGCGCCAACGGCGCCGTCTTCGCCTACGGCGACCGTCCAGACCTCGTGGACCTGAGCCGGCGGTTGGGTGTTGCTGCCTTCGGTGTAGGTGTCGGTGGCGCGGAAGAAGGCGATGGCCCGGCCGTCCGGCGACCAGGCGCCCGGCTGGACGTAAGCAATCTCGTCGCTGACTGTTTGCGGGCGGCCCTGCCGGTCGGCCAGGCGCAGGTGGCTGTCCTGGCCGTCGTAATAGTAGTAGAGCAGGTGGCGGCCGGCGGGCGACCACTTGAGGTATTGCAGAATGCAGTAGCTGCCGTCCGGGCAGGTCTCGACGGGGATTGTTTCGCCGCTGTCCATGATACGGATGTAGAGGGTTGGCCCCTGCATGTAGGCGATGGCTTCGCCGACGGCGGCCGTGACCGGGGCCGGCGTGGCGGTGATGGTGGGTTCGATTGCCACCGTGCTGGCCGGTTCGGCCGGGGTGGCCGGCTGGGTTTCAGCGGTGGCGGTGGCCGAAACGGCGGCCGGTTCTGTGGTCGCGCCAGGGGTGCAGCCAACCAGCAAGATGAATGGTACGACGAACAGAACAAAGAATAGAATACGATACGGATGTTTCATAACCAATACTCCTTTGGTTAGAGCGGCGGATAGGATAAGATTAATGCCGCTCGAGTACCAGGGGAGAAGTATAAGGAAGTTGGCAGCCGGCCGGTCAACGCCGGATGAACGATCAGGATACGCCTGGGATACGCCAGGGCAATGATATTTGCGCGAGCTAGAGGTAGAGTAGAGCGAGAGCCTCCCGCCCAGTCAATGGAATTGACTGGCTAAAAATGGGAAACCCCCTCAGGGGTTAAGATGGGTTGATTACGGAAATAAATTTTTAACTTTCATCAGGGGTTAGAGGTTCGAGTGGAGGTAAGGAATGAGAATCCATCTCGTTGACGGGACCTATGAACTTTTCCGCAGTTTCTACAGTGTGCCCCAGAAGAAGGCGCCGGATGGCCGCGAGGTGGGGGCCACGCTTGGGCTGCTCAAAAGCCTTCTCGTGCTCATCTCCAGGTCGGGGGCAACCCACGTCGCCTGCGCGTTTGATCACGTCATTGAGTCGTTCCGTAATGACCTCTTCCCGGGGTACAAAACTGGCGAAGGCGTCGAGCCGGAGTTGCTTGACCAGTTCCCGCTGGCCGAAGAGGCCGTATACGCCCTGGGTGTGGTTGTCTGGCCCATGGTCGAGTTCGAGGCAGACGACGCTCTCGCGTCGGCGGCAATCCGCTTCCAGGATGAGGCGGCCGTTGACCAGATCGTGATCTGCTCTCCCGACAAGGACCTGGCCCAACTGGTCTCAGGGCGGCGGGTGGTCTGTTGGGACCGCCGGCGAGAGATTGTCTATGACGAAGAGGCGGTGATTGAGAAGTACGGCGTTCGGCCGGCCTCTATCCCCGATTGGCTGGCGCTGGTGGGCGATGCAGCCGACGGCTATCCGGGTGTTCCGGCCTGGGGGGCCAAGTCGGCCGCGGCCGTGCTCGCCAGGTACGAACACCTCGAAGCCATCCCTGACGATCACCACCAGTGGGGGCTGCCGGCCGGCCGGGCGCTCCGCCTGGCCGACAATTTGAGGGCCCACAAGGAGGAGGCGTTTCTTTACCGCCGCCTGGCCACGCTGCGCACCGACGTGCCGCTTGAACAGAGCCTCAACGACCTGGAATGGCGCGGCGCACGGGAACGACTGAGAGAGCTGTGTGTGGAGCTAGGCGACAATAACCTGCCGGACCGTGTGCCACGCTGGGCCGCGGAGCCAGAGCCGCCCGCTGGCCGGAGTTAACTGTCCCAGGCAGCCAGCAGCTCGCGCAACTGGGGCTCGACTTTGGCGGCTAACTCTCGAACCTCGTCTGCTTCATGCAGTAAGCCCTCGATGGTGCGGCCGAGGGCGCGGAGGAGTTCGTCGCGCTCCAGGGAGGTGACCAGGGCGCTGAGGAAAAGATGGCGAACGTCAGGAGGGAGATCGTCAAAGCCCCGGCCGTGGGATGATGGCAGGCCACGGCGACGGCAGGCGAGGCTAAGGGCGTAGTCGCGAGCGCCGCTGATCCAGTACGCGGCCTGCCAGTAACGGCCGCGTTCGATGCAAAAGCGGGCGCGCAAGGCGTGATGCACCGCATAGCCAAAGAGTTCTTGGGCTGACGGCGGTTGAGGGTAGGGCTTGTCCACCGAAGCGCCGAAGAGCAGCTTGAACCTGGGGCCGGTGGGGCCAAATTTGGCGGCCGGGGTGAAGGAGAGGTCGAACTGGAGGCAGCCGGGGAGCAAAAAGACGCGGTAGATGGACGGTCCGCTGGGGAGATCGAACAGGTGAGCCGCGCCGAACTCTTCGACCAGGTTGTGCGTCCAGTCCTCAAGCACGTCAAGAACAGGCAGGTTGTCGGCGACGGCGAAGGTCAGGTCGAGATCGGACCAGCGATCGCCCTGGTCGCGGGCGAGGGAACCGACGGCCGCGCCGGCGACGACGCGCGGGTCGGAGGCAGCCAGTTGGAGCACACGGTCACGAAGGCGATTGCGGTCGGCAACGGTGAACATGGAGGCACCTAAATAGTGTGTCAGGCACGGGCCTCCTCAATCACACGCTGCACTCCGCTCAGATCGCGCACGCGCCAGGCTATCGCATCGGCCTGCCCGCTGTCGTTCAGGAAGTTGATCTTCAGCAGCGGCACGCCCTGCCATTTGCCCAGAAATGAGGTCGGATTCTCAATAGACTGGATCGCAGCCAACGGGATGCGAAATTCCCGGTTGAGCACCCACTGCTGGAAGAGGATGTCCGAATCGGTCACGATCAGCGTGCCATTGCCGCGCAGTTGCCGCACCCCCCGCGACTGCTGCCCGAAGAAGAGCGCGCCCGCATCTATGAGCCTGGCATCAGGGTACTGCTGGCTGGCGGCGTTCCGGCTGCGCTGGGCAACACGTTTCAAGACCACGAGCACCACGCCAAAGATAATGCCTAACCCCACCAGGAGAGTCAAGACGAGCCCAGCGGCCGTTAGCGCGCTATCTGTAGCATCCATGATCAGCCTCCTCGTTCATGCAGCGAGCCTGCCCTAGCCTTGTGCTGAGTACCAGGCCAACACGCGTAAGGCGCGCAGCGTGTTCCACCGGCTCGGCCGGCCCTCGCCCTCGTCTATCTCGACCGGCATCACGCCGGGATAGCGGGTCTCGAGCGGCCACCGCCCGTCGCCGTCGCGCTTCGACGCGACCAGCTCGATCGCCTCGGCCACCCGTTCGTCGGGCGTGACGCCGGCGCTGCGCAGGTACTCGAGCCCCCGCAGCACGTCGTAGTGCCACCACGTCGGGAAGGCGAAGCGCAACCACGTGGCGTCGCCCTTGCGATCTCGCTCGATCACCTCGCCGGTCGACCGCCGCCGGAAGAGTCGGCGCTCTAAGAGATACTCCTCCCCGCGGAGGCGGGCCTCCGTCACCACCGGGCTGCCCCCAACGGCCCGTTCGTGCTCGAGCAGCGCCTCGAGCACGCAGATCGTGGTGTTGAACGACGACCGCGTCGAGCCGTTGGCGGCCTCGCAGTTCCAGCCGCCGTCGGGCAGTTGCTCGGCGAGCAGCCGGTTGACGATGCCGCGGTTGGCTTCGCCAACCACGACGTCCTGGCCGAAGTAGGCGCCGACTGCCCCGACCTGCCCGTTGATGCAGGGCTCCACCTCGCCGGCGAAGAAGGGGTTGCCGTCATATGCCGCCCAACCCTGCCAGGTCACGCGGTCACGGACGAGGCCCACCGCGCGGCGCGCCTGGTCGCTCACGGGATCGAGACCCATGTCCCGCAGCAGCATCAGGACGTGCATGGTGGAGTCCCACCCCCGGTTCCACGCCGCGCCGCCCCACGACCCGTCGGCCCCCTGGAGGGCGAGCAGCCGCGCGCCCACGCCCTCCGTCGCGACCCGCGCGCGCTCGGCCGCGACCTCGTCCGCGGGCGCACCGATCAGGTCGCGCATCACCTGCCAGCGGATCGAAGGGTCAGAATCAAGCAGCCACTGTATGACCGATTTCTCTGGCTTCGGGGCTTGCCGTTTGGGTGGATTGGTTGCCATCTGCTGGTCCTCCTTACTTTGGTTAATAGTTCGGATTGCCATGTTGCTCGAAGAAGGTGGTGAGATCGGCCCACCTGTTCATGGAGATGGGATGAAATTCAAAATCGTTGATCGCTTCTGTTCAGGATGCCATCGTGCCTTCTATTCTTCTATGAGGGATTATCGGCAAAGAGGGAAGAGTTGGCAAGCGGGTTGGCCGGGGAATGATTGGCTTGGTTAGGCAGTTACTATTCTTTTGTGCTTTAATAGTGGGAAGGAGATAGGAGGGGGTATCAGAGAGCCAACTATGCTGGTGATGGAGGGTGAGGATGGCGGATCCGAAAGGGAAGGCGAAGGGAAGGGCCGGCGGAGGGGAGGGGGCGGCGGAACCGGCCGCGGCAAAAGCGGCCGAGGGGAAGTCCGAGGAGCAAAAATCAAGGGCGCCGAAGGTGAGCCGGCCGCAAATCCCGGCCGTGTACGGCCTGCCGAAGCACAATAAAGGACTGCTGCCCTGGTCGCACGTGAGCGAGCGGATGGCCCAGGCCCGGGTGTACTGGATTACCACGGTGGATCCGAGGGGCCGGCCGCATGCAACGCCGGTGGACGGGTTGTGGCTGGACGACCGGCTGTACTTTGGCGGGAGCCAGGAGACGCGGCGCAACCGCAACCTGGCGCGGAACCCGGCGGTGTGTGTGCATTTGGAGAGTGGCAGCGATGTGGTTATTCTGCACGGCGAGGTGAAAGAGCTGGGCGGGGAGGACCTTGAGCTGGCCCAGCGCCTGGCGGAGGCTTCTAACGAGAAGTACGGCTACGGGGCGAAAGCGGAAGATTACCTGGCCGGCGGGACGTTTGCTTTTAGGCCGCGGAAAGTGATCGCCTGGAAACCGCCCTTCAAAGATGCCACGCGGTGGGAGTTCTAGTGAAGGCATGTGTTTTTAGAAACAATTTTATACGCAGGTGATTTTCGCAGTTGGTATTATTCACCGCTATATAAGTACCAAAATTAGGGCATAAACGAGCGCGAAAACCGCCACCATCACGGTTCCTTTGAGGAAACCCCTAAAGTGATGCACATAATCCGTGTATTCGCTGTAGGGTCGGGCATTGGGAATCACTGACCATGATGGCTGCCACCATAGCAAGACAAACCAATCAATGATGACTAAATCGACCATGTTATAAATCATCCAAATGATCCAGAGGAAGAGGAATGCCTCGCCATAACTCAACTGCTGATACGCTCTTTCATACCAGATGCCGATTGCGAGAGGCATCAACAAAATAATGAGGACAATCAGAACGCGCCCCAAATTAAGCTCTCGCATTTCTGTCTCAGTCAACGGCGCGAGAGTTTCCCGCATGATTTTGGGGCCGTTTATAATTAATGCGCGCGGGTTGCGAGCGAGTGAAGCCAAAATCAAGATTGTGAGCAACGTTGACATTAGGACTCCACTTGTGAGGGCTGCGATAAGAAACATGATAACTCCTTTTTGAATGACTACTGTTCAGTAGAGGCCGTTTTTTCTACACATCCACAAATTTAGGTGAGGCTAAATTTAATTTTATGTTCAATCTATAAATTCGTCAACTTGGCCAAAGCCTCGGTAGCGGTTCTGTTGCAAAAAGAAGTCTTCAAACCAAACCCAGACAGGAAGCAAGCGGACTTTGCTATCGAACAGCGCCAACTGGGTCCAGACGTATGCTCCCGAACTTGAAAAACGCCTCAAACCGCATTTGAAAGCCAGCACCGATTCCTGGCGGGTGGATGAGACCTATATCAAAGTCTAAGGCAAGTGGGGTTATTGGTATCGCGCAGTCGATTCAGAAGGCCCAACCTTATACCGATGACGAAAAACAGTTGCGTATTAGATTTTCGTGATTTTTGAGCAGCACTTGCCCCACTAAAATACACGCAGGTGATTTTCGCATTTGGTATTAATTGGTTCCGGGCGATGTTTACCGAGTGGGTTGGGGGAGTGTGGCGGCCGTTTGATAGATGGATGGGGTGGGCGGTTTGGGTGGTGGTGGTGGTTGTAGTGTCGTTGTGCTTCCCTGGACTTTTCACCCTCCACCTGTCCACGCGTCCAGTTGCTGGAAGTAAAAGACGTAGTTGGGGTCCGACTGCTTGATGAAGTGGATGACGGGCCCGCCGTTGCTGCCCACCTCGTCGCACTGCGCCTGGTTGTAGCCCACCTCTAGCCGGAACTGCCCTTCGTCCGGCATGGTTGTGCTGGCGATGGTCATGGTGGCGCTGTTCCCGTCAAACTGGAAGGTGACGCCTTCGCTGAGCGTCTCCCTCAGCCACTCGTTATTAACATAATCATAGCCGCGCGCTACCGTTTGGTGTGGCTGTGGCGCTGGGAGTTGGCGTGCCCCAGACCTCGGTCATGAAGGCGATGGTCGTCGCCGTCTCGCCAGCCCAGACGGCCGTCTCGGTAAGCGCGTCTTTGGCGGTGGCGGCGGTAAGCGTGGCGTTGGCCTCACTGGTCCAGCAGGCTGCAATGGTTTGAGTGGCGGCGGCCATAACATTGGGCGTACCGTAATCCTCGCAGGCAGCCAGGAAGGGCAGGAGGACGAACAGGAGGAAGAGAGCAAGGAAGCCCAGCGGCACAACGCGACCATTCATAGGATATCCCTCCGCAGCCGGCAAGGGGAAAAGGCGCTAGACGATGGCGGCGGGCTCCGGCAGGCGGTCGGTGTCTTCCAGGGATTCGTCGCGCAGCCAGAAGATGTCCAGGTTGACCTTATCGCGAGCGGCCAGCTCGTCGTAGGTGAAGGCCCGCCAGCGGCCGGTGGGGTTGGTTTCGGACCAGGTGGGCGCGCGTTCGTGGCGGTTGGCGGGGTTGAAGCAGGCGACAAAGTCGTCCAGGTCGGCGCGGGCCAGGGGGTTTTGTTTGAGTGTGATGGGGGTGTTGGTGCAGGAGTAGGGGCATGACGCGTCATGCCCCTACCGAGGGTTTCGTTTCCATGTTTGATTAAATTTGTTGACCGGCGCGTTGGGGTGCAATTGGTCTTTGTCCCACATGGCCGGGTTGTTGGCAATGTATTGGCGAATCGCTTCTAGTTCTCGTTCGTTACGGATAATGTGCTCAAAAAAGTTGCGTTGCCAAAACGGCCGGGGCGGTTCGGGGGCATCGGCCGAGGGGGGATGGCGCGTAGGGGCATGGCGCGCCATGCCCCTACCTGTGCCGTGAACGCGGCGAGTCACAGCCCCTTTGAATGCGCTAATGATGATTCCTAGTGAACCCGGTTCCGGCTGGCCGAAATATCGTATCGTCGGGGCATCATCTGTAGGGGCATGATGCATCATGCCCTGCATCACGGCCGGGGTAGGGCGCGCAAAGGCGAGAAAGAACCCTGGCTCATTGCCACTAATTTGCCTTCTTCGTGGCTGACTAAGCAGTTCTACTCCAGACGAATGTGGATTGATGAGATGTTCGGCGACTTCAAGCGTCACGGCTGGGATTTGGAGCAGACCCGTTTGCATCATTTCCGCCGTCTTTCTCGTCTCACCTTAGCCGTGGCTTTACTCTACCTCTGGCTGGTCGCCTTTGGCGTTCAGATCATCAAGCGTGGTTTGCGCCACTTGGTTGATAGGACTGACCGCCGTGACCTCAACCTCTTTCGCATTGGCTATGATGCTTTGGAAAGGTTCCTGATTAACCATTGTAACTTTTCTATCCGACTCATTCCTTACTTTACGTGAAACTGTCGGGTAGCTAGATTGGCAAACAAAGCCTCACCGAACTATGAGCAAAGTGAGCAAAACATATTGAGAAACAGATTTTCGGTTAAACGAGAAGGGATCATAGCTGTGGTTAAATTTAATGAGTTAGGCAAAGCCATCAGGCGCGATTTCCCATCACGTGGCGGAAAACTGGCTTAACCGACGTTGAGTGGTACAGGAAACGTGCTTAACACCTATGTCTTCCAGGCAATTAGTGTACGCGGCTACTCTGATAAATTTCTCCGGCACCCAGCAAAGGATAATG
Organism: Chloroflexota bacterium; assembly: GCA_022616275.1. Lineage (GTDB taxonomy): Bacteria > Chloroflexota > Anaerolineae > Promineifilales > Promineifilaceae. The sequence goes on along the minus strand of JAKEFB010000032.1, from coordinate 2,218 downwards.
GGCGGTTCATGATGGGCTGTCTGGGTTCTCATCTGGTGGAGTGTCAAGCACGAGGAAATTACTTAAAGGAGTACGACGCCGTGCCAGCTTTGGCGGCCGGGTTGGGCCGCTATTTCCATTTGTATAACGACGAGCGGACTCACTAAAGTCTGCAATACCACTCACCCGCTCAAAAGCACAACCTTGATTACCTTTTAAAGCTGTGCGTGATCGTCAAAAGAGAGGCACCTGTCATTGGGGTAGATGTTACCAAGGACTGCCCCGTACTTGTTGTCATTCAATTAGCATTAAGGAGGTTCATATGTCTCGAATATCATTGCTTGGTTTCCTGCTCGCAACGTCTCTCCTATTTACAGTGGTAGCGTGTACACCTCCCGTAGCTGAGCCGGGGTATAGTAGCCAGAAAGCAACCACCGATCCGCCAGGGAGCGGCTATCTTGGCCCTCGACCAGGCGAGACCCCTTACACGCCAACACCCGAACCAACTTTAGGTGAAATAACCCCCTTCGCGTTCGATAACCCTTTGCCAACGGCCGCCCCTCTTTTCACGCGCCAACCAACGCCCACTCGCCGACCTGGTCCTACACCGACTGCTGTACCGATACCCGAGTTGCCTGATAACCCGGCTGGTCTCATCACATACGCAACTCATTCAGATCCCCCCTATCAGGGCCCTAACTCGTATTTTGCTATCACGATTAACGTCGAGGGTGAACTAGCCGAAGCGTCCACGGCGATTAGTTTACCACCTGAATTAGAAGCTGATATTTTTCAAATCCATCCTTCACCGAATGGTCGTTATCAGGTATGGATGTTTGCTTCAGAACCGGGAGGCATTCCCTATGTCTATAATGAGGCCACCGGTGAAGCACAGCCTCTCTATCGAGAAGCTTACGGTGGAGGCAACTTTTACGGGTGGCATCCCGATGGGCAACATTTCCTGTTCTGGTTAGACACGATTGGCTTATGGCTCGTTGACGCTGAAACATTTGAAATAACCACCCTGGTTCTGCCATATAGCATTGTGCAGGGCGCAGCTTTTTCGCCTGACGGTCAAACGATTGCATACATTGATGCGAACCCCCCTGATACAGCAGGTGCTTTATGGTTCGTCAGCATTGCTGGCAGTGATGCAGTACCGTTGCTAGATGTTGGCAGTTTGGCATTCATTCATCCAGGTGCCTGGTCACCAAATGGTACTCAACTCATTTATCGCGGTGACTGTCCGGGAGCGGAGCAGCAATACCATATTACCACCGCTCTATGCCTATTTGACATCCGCACCAGCGTAAGTCAATTTCTAAAACTGCCCTTCACAGTTGCCTATGATGCCCCTCGTTGGTCGCCGGATGGTCGCTACATCCTGACAACCGGTTTAACAGCAGGTAAGACACCGTGTAGTTTGCCAGAACGAGAACAGGAGCCGGTTGCCTGCATGTTTAGGGCACAGAGCGTTTATGCCTTCGACACGGAAACGGGCACGGCCGTCGCCTTGGCCGAGGGAATTTCACCCATCTGGTCACCAGATGGCTCGATGATAGCTTTTCTATCTAACAGTAGCGGAGCGCCCGAAGTGTGGACGATACACGCAGACGGCACTGAACTGCGACAACTGACTAATGATCGGCAATTCAAAAGTTCCTTTAGCAATCTTCAGTGGGTTCAGGAGGATCAGCAATGAAAAATCGTAACACGACCTTATATGCTTCTGTTTTTAGAGTAATTTTCTTTCTGGGCCTGCTCATCTTTGTCATGAGTGGTTTCGTTAGAAGTGCGGAAGCACAGGCTCCAACACCATTTCTCATTACTCCCTATTATGGTAGCTTTAACTACTCTCAAGGATATTCGCAAGGCCACCCAGGCTACGATTATTTACTTCGGTATGACACTGTTCTAGCAGCCGCTGGAGGAACTATTGAGCGAGTAGCATGGTACAGCACCAATCCACAATGCCTTAATGGCAGTAACGACGACACCTGTGGCTACGGTTTGCACATCTACATCCAGCACACCGCCAATAGTTACCGGACAAGATATGGCCATCTTAGCGCGACTGCTTTTGATCTCGATCCTGGCGATGTCGGTACTGGCGTAAGTAAAGGCCAGGTGATTGGTACAAGCGGCAATACGGGCTGGTCTACTGGCCCACATCTTCATTTTGAAGTTAGGAATCAAAACAATGTTGCCGTAGACCCTTCTGACCCTGCCAACTTCTTGT
>JAKEFB010000245.1 GCA_022616275.1 Chloroflexota bacterium | reverse complement strand
CTAAGTAAGTGTCTAAAACAACTTCTCGATTTGCAGCACATTACCAGTAGGAAAAATTAGCGGCAAAATTCAGGCGGTCATCTAGCCTCAACCCAAAATCTTACTGGCTTTGATTACTAGCTTCATCAGCCAAACCAGCAGTAGCTTGACGCCGATTTGTTGGAGCAGCCCCAGAACGCCACCGCTAGGAATGTAAGCTGACGCTATGCGGACTATCTGGCCGTCCCGGACCGTCTCCCGTAGGTGGTTGTGGTTAAAGTTCAGGTTCGGGAAGCCGTCAAACAGCCTGATCATAAAGGGCATAAACTCCTTTTGTTCATCGGCTCCACCGGGGTCACAAAGGCCAGGTCGTCGGACACCAGTTTGGTCAATCCGAGTGATGTCATGGATGTCGAGGGCTTCTAGGTAGCTCTTGGCGGTTGTTAATGCGTTCATTACTCACCTCCATATGTCAGAAAAATCGGTTACGGTTGCTTGATACACCAGCAGTATAACACGGCTGCATGTCAAGAGTGTGACAGCAAGCGTAGCAGGAGTCAACTGTGCCTGCCATCACGAATTGAGGATTAGCGGCAAAAAGTTTGGCCCACGGCAGCGGCCGCTGGCCAGGAACCAACAGGCGGTCAGGGGGGAGTTTTTGAAGAAGCGGAGTAACAGGAGGGCGACCTTGGCCTGGCCGGACGGGGAGGGGTGGGTGCCGTCGGAGGCGAAGTCGGCCGGCGCCCAGGTGAGGCCGTCGGAGCGGGGGTTGAGGCCGTCGGCCCACAGGTATGGCCCCCAGGCCAGCCAGGGAGCCAGGCTGTTGTAGTCCAGGTCGCCGGCCAGGGGATGGGGTGGTTGGCCATTCATCTGGTTGATCTGGGCGGCCACCAGCCATTGGACGGCAAGGCCGGACTCGTAAGCGTACGGCTCCGGGTTGAGGATCGTGGTGGCGTAGCCGGCGTAAATGCGGCTGGAGACAAAGAGCTGTCGCAAATTGGGATAACGCACCCGGAGCGCCCGGACAATGTTCCCCATGTAGGTTAGCAGTAGATAGGCGTCAGCCTGGGCGGCCGGCAGGGAAGGGGCCAGCCCGGCTTCGGCGTTGGCTACTTTCAGCCAGACGACCTGGACCTGGGCTTCCGCCAGTCCCAGCGGGGCCAGGATGGCGTCACGGATACGGTTGTAATTCTCCTCGGCCGGCGAATCCCAGGCGTCGGCGTCTTGCCCGGCTTTGGCGCCGTTGATCATGACCAGCGTGGTATGGTTGACGGCCGGGTCCTGGCTGGCCTGGCCGATGAAGGACCAGGGGGTGCAGGTAACGCCATCCGGTTCATGGCCGCAAAACTCGGTGGCCGTGTTGGACATGCCTACCGAGAGGAAGACGATTTTACCGGCCGGGTCGGGAGCGCCGGCGGTGTCCAGGGGCTGGACGGCCGTGGCTCGCTCCAGGCCGGCCAGGTGATGGGGGACGGGCATGACATTGGACGGGCCGGGGTAGAGCCGGCCGGGGAAGCCCAGATAGTTATCGCCCGGTCCCATGTCTATGAGGGGGGTGGCCGAGAAGCCGCCGGCAGCCCTGGCCTGGGCCGGGACCAGGAGAAACAGCAAGAAGAATAACGCCGTCCGGCCGGCTCGACTCAATTCCATTTCAGGTGATCACGGGTGCGCCAATACGCTTCGGGGGTTTCGAGCAGCGGGGCCAGGCGGGCGGCCGCTTCGTCGTCCCACCGAACCTCCAAGGCCTTTAAATTCGAGTGTACCTGTTCGGCCGTCGCCGCGCCGCTCAAGACAACGCTGGCCCAGGGTTGGGCCAGGGCGGCAGCCAGGGCCAAAGCGTCTATGGTCGTCTGCTGTTGGGCAGCAACCTGTTCCAGGAGGGCGCGTTGGGATTGGAACTCCGGGGCGTCGTTGCGGGGCGTCAGGCGGCCGTTGGCCAGGGCTTCTTTGACGATGATTCCCAGCCCGGCCTGGCTGGCTTCCTGCAAGGCTGGCGCGGCCGATTGTTCGAGAAGGTTCCAGGTGGCCTGGGCGGAATCGAATAGCAAGCGGCCGTCGTAGGTGATGGTTAGAGCCTGGCGCAACGTCTCGGTTTGCTGTGGCCCACTCAACGTCAGGCCAATCTTCAATCCGCCGGCGCGCAGGCGGGCCAGCTCGTCCAGGACCGGCCGGTTGTCCAGCACGCCGCTCGTCAATGTGGCTGAATGGACCTGGTACAGGTCCAGGTGTTGGCCGAGGATGTCCAGGCTTTCCTGCGCCTGCCGCCAAAGAACAGCCAGAGAATGCTCCTTGACCTCATGCTGCCTGGCTTCCACCTGCCAGCCGGCGGTGTAGGTGTAGCCCCATTTGGAGCCAACGGTGACCTCTTCGGGGGTAATGCGGCGGCCGGCCAGCCAGGAGGCCAGGAAGTGTTCGGCCCGGCCGTAAGAGCGGGCGGCGTCGAAGTAGCGGATACCACCGGCCCAGGCGGCGTCGAGGATCTGGTGGGCATGGGCCTGCATGGCCTCTACCTGGTAATTCTGGTCCAGGTCAGCGGCGTGGCCCAGGTTGATGTAACCCGGCCGGCCGAGGGCAGCCAGCCCCAGGCCAATGGGCGAGACGGTCAAGCCACTATTGCCCAATGTTCGAAGTTCCATAGAACTCTCCCCAAAACGGCTGATGAACCTTAAGAAAATAATTCGGTAATGGCCCCCCGCCCAGTCAATGGAATTGACTGGTTGAAAATGGGAAACCCCCTCAGGGGTTAGAGTAGGTTGACTACCGAAATAAATTTTTAAGCTTCATAAGCCGTTATTATGAACGGTCTATTTGGGGGGAAGGGAGCGGGCAAAGGCAACCCCTTGCCGCACCCAGTTCTGGAGGGCTTGGTCGGATTCGTAGCCGGCCGGGCCGACCACGATCCAGCCGGCCATCGGCCGGCCGGTTAGGTCGAACGGCCGGACGTGGGGCTGGCTAACGGCGGCCGCGTGGCCCTCCGGGCCAACGCGAACCATCAGCTCATCTTTAGTGACGCCACAGGCCATATTGCCGTTCAGTAAAAAGGCGATGCCGCCAAACATCTTCTTTTCGGTAAGGCCAGGTTCGTCTTCCAGAAGCTCCCGAACCCGTTGCGCTGCTCCTTCGTCGTAAGCCATAGGTTCTCCGATTTTAAATTTTAAATTTTAGATTTTGGATTGGGGTTATTTGACGTCGTCGGTGACGCTGAAGCTGACCGGGCCCATGTCTTTGACGAGGACGTTGATACCCAGGGTGTGCCGGCCGGGGCGGAGCGACTGACCGGCGACCCTGACCGTGACGGCTTCACCCTTGCGCATGAGGACTGATTGCTCGGCCGTCACGCTGCTGAAGGAAGCTTCTTCCTCGCCGTGAACGAAGCGGCAACTCTCCGGGGGGATCGGTTTGCGGTCGAGGAGAAGCGGCCGGGCGCCAATAATGCGGGCCGGACCTAAATCGTTCTTCATTTGAAATTCAAACCCATCGCCGTCCTGGCGCAGGCTGCCTTTGACGTAAAGGGCCTTGAGCAAAAATTCAGGAATTTTAGCCATTCTTCTCCTTGTTTAGGGAACACAGAGGACACAGAGAAGGGCAATCAAGGATTGCGGCAATCAAGGATTGCGCCAATCAGGGATTGCGGCAATCAAGGATTGCGGCAATCAAGGATTGCACAGAGAGCACAGAGAGGATACAAAGTCTTCTGCAAGTGTACCGTGTTTTCTCCACGAACTTCTACTTCTTGAGCAGTTACTCCGTAGGTTTAAAGTGAGCCGGGCCACCGGACAGGAGCCCGGTAGGCCCGGCGAGGATTTACGGCATCATTAGCACGGGTTCAATCTGGGTCATGGCCCAGTCAATTTCTTCGCGGGTGACGACCAGCGGCGGGGCAAAGCGGATGACGTTTTCGTGTGTTTCCTTGCACAGGATGCCGCGTTGTTGCAACGCCTCACAGAAGCGGCGGGCCTTGACGTGCAGCTCAACGCCAATGAACAGCCCCTTGCCGCGCACTTCCTTAATGTGGTCGCTTTCAAGGCGCTGCAGACGGCCGAGGAAGTATTCGCCTAACTCCCTGGAGCGGCCGATCAGATCTTCTTCTACCAACACCTGGAGCGCGGCCCGGGCGACAGCCGCACCCAGGGGGTTGCCGCCAAAGGTGCTGCCGTGGTCGCCTGGCCGGAACAGGCCCAGGATTTCCTTATCGGCCAGGATAGCCGATACGGGGTAAAAGCCGCCGCTGAGCGCCTTGCCGACGATGGTAATGTCCGGCCGGACGCCTTCGTGGTCGCAGGCAAAGAGGCTACCGGTCCGGCCAAGCCCGGTCTGGATTTCGTCGGCAATGAAGAGGACGTTGTGGTGGGCACAGATGTCGGCCGCCTCGCTGAGGAAGCCTTCTTGGGGGATGACGACACCGCCTTCACCCTGGATCGGCTCGACCAGGAAGGCGACGGTGTTGGGGGTGATGGCTGCTTCCAGCGCGGCCGTGTCGCCGTAGGGGATGGTGACAAAACCGGGGGTGAAGGGACCGAAGTCGGCCCGGTACTGGGGCTCGGAGGAGAAGCCGACGATGGTCGTCGTCCGGCCGTGGAAGTTGCCTTGACAAACAATGATTTCGGCCTGGTTGCTGGCCACTCCCTTGACTTTGTAGCCCCACTTGCGGGCCGTCTTAATGGCTGTTTCCACCGCTTCTGCACCGGTGTTCATGGGCAGGGCCATCTCGTAGCCAGTGAGCTGGCATAGCTCCTTGAGGAACAGTCCCATCTGGTCGTTACGGAAGGCACGCGACGTCAGGGTGACACGCTGCATCTGGGTCATGGCGGCGGCCAGGATGACGGGGTGGCAATGGCCCTGGTTGACGGCCGAATAAGCGCTGAGACAGTCCAGGTATTTGTTGCCCTCCACGTCGTAGACCCAGACGCCTTCGGCCCGTTCGACAATCACGTCCAAGGGGTGATAATTATGCGCCCCGTAGGTTTCTTCCAGTTGAATGTAATTTTGGGTGCTCAGGTGTTTCTCGTCTTGTCCAGCAGATGTAGTGGCTCGTTTGTTCCTGGCGAGAAAAGTTTGGCGATCCATTGGTTATTCTCCTTTTGGAAATGTTTACATTAAGCGTTCAGTCCCAGAAGTGCCTGGCACCTGAACGGCCGGTGAGTGGTTGGCCACGCTTTTGGCTTGAGCCTCAGTTATCAAGCAAGTGGCAAACGACGATTTACTGGATACCGCCTGGCACAGTTAAGTGTACCCAGTCCAAAAGGAGATCATGAAGGTCAAATGTTTGCGCATCGTCTTTGTCCATTGTTCTACAGATCCTATCTGACCCGCCCATATTGTACACCCAAAGTGGCTTGCCCGTCATCTGATTGGAGCCAGGCTAAGAAAGCGCGCAATTCGCCGACCGGCTCGGCCAGGCTGACAAAGTAAAGGGGCACGGTCAGGGGATAGCTCTGGTCGGCCGTGGTAGTTGGGGTGGCGGCCAGGCCATCTATGGCCAGGGCCGGCAGCGCACCGGCCGCGCCCATCATGGTGTAGCCAATGGCGCCGGGTTCGGAGGCCACGGCCGCCCGCAGCGCCTCGTCGCCGGAGGCGACCAGGGCTGTGATGGCGACCCGCTGTTCGGCCATGATGCGCTGGCCGAAAAGGATCCGCGTGCCAGCCCCCCGCTCCCGGCTGACCAGGGTGATGGGCAAATCCGGCCCGCCGACGGCCGACCAGTTATCTAGCCGGCCGCTGAAGATAGCCTGAACCTCGGCCCGGCCGAGAGCGCGCACCGGGTTGTCCGGGTGGACGACAATGACCAGGCCATCCAGGGCAACGGGATTGAACCAGACGTTGCTACCTTCGGGGACGTGGTGGACGAGGATGGCGTCCACCTGGCCGGCGGCCAGGTCCTCAAAGAGGGTGGCGTTGTTGGCCAGGATAAATTGCGGCCGGACCTGCTTTGTTTGCCGGGTGTATGGCTCTATCACCAACGCGGCCAGCGGGGCGGCGCTGGTGCTCAGGCCGATAGGCAGCATTTCGGCCGGTGGAGTGGGGGTGATAGGGGGCGGAGGCTCGGGGGCCGGCCGGCAGGCGACCAAGAGCGCCAGTAACCAAAGGAAATTGAGGACTGAGAGTGGTTGGCTTGGCCAACCGCGAGGATTGAGCAATGAGCGATGAGTGATGAGCAATGAGTGATGAGTGATGAGTAGTGAGTAGGGTGTTAAATCCAAAATCGCTCGAACGGCCGGTTGGGTGAGGAAGGTGTTACCAAACCACAACCACACACCTACACAACCACAGCAACAAGGAGGTAGAAGAGGCCGAAGGCGGCGCAGTAGAGGGCGAAGCCATAGAGGCTGTGGCGACGTAGCCAGGATAGGAGGAAGGAGATGCAGGCGTAGCCGACGACGGCCGAGGCGAGGAAGGTGGCGGCCAGGGCGGGGAGCTGGCCAGTCAGGTCAGGAGCCTGGGCCAGCTCCAGCAGGGCCAGCAAGCCGGCCCCGGCGATGGCCGGGACGCCGAGCAGGAAGCCGTAGCGAGCAGCGGCCGGCCGATCCAGGCCGCGCCCCAAGCCGGTGGTGATGGTCATGCCGCTGCGGGAGATGCCCGGCAACAGGGCCAAGGTCTGAGCCAGGCCAATCAGGATGGCGTCCAGCCAGTTCATTTGTTCCAGCGACTTGTGGCCGGAATGCAACCTTTCGCCGGCGACCAGGATGGCGGCCATACATATCAGAAAAATGGCGGCCAGCGCCGGCCGGCTAAAAATCTCCTCGAACAAGTCCTTGAAGAGCAGGCCGACTATGGCGGCCGGAATAGAGCCGACGGCAATATACCAGCCCAGGCGGGCGTTGGTGGTGGCCAGCGGCTGTCTACGCCGCAGCCCGTCCAGGACAGCGACGGTAATTTGCCACAGGTCGCGGCGAAAATAGACCAGGATGGCCAGCAATGTGCCCACGTGGGCAAAGGCAACGAGATTCAGGTCGGGCTCGGCCATGCCCAGCAGGCTGGGAACCAGGAGAAGATGGCCGTCGCTGGAAACAGGCAAGAATTCGGTAACTCCCTGGATAACGCCCAGGAAGATGGCTTCAAATAAATCCATCGTGGTTCCTTGTGGATAGAGTTTGGAGCGAGAGCTAGAGCTAGAGGAGAGCTTCAGTGGCCAATACTCTAACTGACGCTCAGGATTGTAACTGTTATATGCTAATCGGCGGCCGGGGGCAAAAGGCGAAGCCGGCCGGGAGGGGATGACAAGGTGACAGGCTAACCGAAGCGGCACTCGTCATTGTCACAGAAAAAGCGAGGCACTCTCAGCTTGAGCTGGACTGCGTATCCGGCACAAGGTAGATCGGCCGGGTGGCGTTGGTAACAACCGCTAAATCGCTCTTAAGTAACGAATTATGGTCTAAGTTCGTACTTATACAACGTACCGTTTATCATCATCCACAAATTTTGCTGAGGATCCTCTAGAATTGGTGCGCCTTCACTGGTAAACCAACAACCTTCCCTCGTATTTGGATTAAACCAGGCAAGACCGCTTCGCAAGGTATTCCAGTCACCCGATCTGTCAATTCGGAACCAAATCCGCCCGTCAGAACTTTCAAAAAAAGGATCGGGGGGACTATAATGTGTCCAAATATCTAGTGTGTCTAGATCAATACCTTCGTCAATTAAGGCGAATTGAGGCAGGGTTGAGCGTTATGAACACTGCCGAGCCTGGAAATCCGGTCAAGAATCCGGGCCAATAAAATAGG
>JAKEFB010000244.1 GCA_022616275.1 Chloroflexota bacterium | reverse complement strand
TGGTACGTCAATAGTCTCGACCTGACGAAGGGCACGCTGGCCGACCGCTCGTTCATTAACCAGCTTGCCTACGCCGTCAGCGACCAGACGGTGGCGCTGGCTGGCACCAACGACGGCAACGTCCAGTATGGCTTTAACCTGGGCCAGGGGATCGCCAACAGCGCCACCTGGGTCAACGTCACCGGCAGCAACGCCGTTTTGCCCAACCGGCCGGTCCTGGACGTGGCCACCGACCCGGCCAACCCGCTCGTCGGCTACGCGGCCGTCGGCGGTTTCGACCAGAATACCCCCAGCACCCCCGGCCACGTCTTCCGCGTGACCTGCACGGCCAATTGCGCTTCCTTCACCTGGGAGAATAAGTCCGGCAACCTGCCCAACATCCCCATTGACTCGATCATTGCCAACCCCCTTTTCCCGCCGCAGCTCTTTGCCGGCAGCGACTGGGGCCTCTACTACACCGACGATATTAACGCGACCACGCCGGTGTGGTATCGTTTCCAGGAGGGGCTGCCCAACGTCATGATCTGGGACATGGCCATTGATCGGGGCTTTACGACGCTGGCCCTCTTTACCCGCTCTCGTGGCGCCTACGCCTGGCCGCTCCCGGCCGGGCCAATCACCCCTGACTACGCCGTCGCCCTGGGCCCGAACAGCGAGCTGGATACCTTACCCGGCACGAGCGTGGTCCATACCTTCACCCTCGCCAACGCCGGCCTGCTCAACGACAGCTACACCCTGGCCGTCTCCGGCAATACCTGGGATACCACCCTTTTAACCGGCTCGCCGATTAGCCTCACGGCCGGGGTGACGGCGACAATCGAAGTCGAGGTTAGCGTGCCGCCCGGCGCCGCCGGAACGAGCGACGTCTTTACCTTGACGGCAACTTCGGTTAATTCGCCGGCCGTCCAGGCCGAAACCACCGGCACGACGAACGCCGTTATTGGCCCTGGATCGACGATTTACCTGCCGCTGGTGATGCGGCCGTAGCAGAAAGGTGATACGTCCATCATAGACGTATCACCTTTCTCTAGCACAGTTATGGTCCGCCGGTGATGCGCACGTCGTCCAGGGCTGCTTCCACCAGGCTGCCGCCGGCGTTGTCGGCCGCCTGGACCAGCAGGTAGACCGTCTGCCCGGCGAAGCCGTTCAGAGTGACGCTGAAGGTGGCCCAGGCCGCGTCGTCGTCGTTGGCGGCCCCCAGCTCCTCAAAGACGACCTGCGTCGTGCTGCCAACCACGCTCACCCGCAGGAAGTCGGCCGTGGACGAGTTGTTGCGGTGAGCCAGGTAGTAGCTGAACGACAGAGTAATACTGCCGCTGGCCGGCAGGGTGATGTTGGGCGAACGGATAGAGGTGACGCCGCCGTCTATGTCGTTGGCGTTGGCGCCGCCGCCCAGCCGGCCGGTCACCAGGTCGTTGACGCCGCTGACCGTCGTGCCGAGCTGCTTCGGGCCGCTGTTGTTGGTGCTTTCCGGGTCGCCTCGTTCCCACAGGCCGCCGGTGGCGGTATCCGTGCCGTTGGGGTTCACCGTCCAGCCCAGGTTAGTCTCGAAGTTGTCAAAGAAGATGGCGCCGGGCGGCGGGGTCGGCGTACTGGTCGGGGTGGGCGGGGGTGGCGTATTGCTCGGCGTGGGGGTTGGCTCGCCGGGCTCAATCGCCGCCTGGACGGCCGCCAGGGCGTTAATCGTACCGAAACCCCAGTCGTTGTTGGGACCAGTGGTATAGTTGCCGCCGCAATTGGAACCCATCTGGCCCGTCAGGCGCACAGCCGTGTCCTTGATAATTTGCTCCGTTTGGGCCACGTCACCGATCAGGCTCGGTGCAGCGTCCCAAATCAGGCCAATCAGCCCGGTGACGTGCGGCCCGGACATGCTGGTGCCGCTCCAGTTGGCGTAGCCGGTGCCCGGCAAAGAGGAACGAACACTTTCGCCGGGAGCCATGACGTCAGGGATAAAATCGCCCGGATGCAAATCGGACGGCCCCCGGCTGCTGAAACTGGTAATCGTACCCGGTAGCGTGCCGCCCGCATGCTGGACCGAGCCGGTGGTCAGCGATTGGCTATAGTCACCGGGCGAGCGGAGTGTCGCGCAACCAGGCCCTTCGTTGCCGGCCGAGACCTCGACCACGATGCCGGCCGCCCGCAGCGCCGCAATTTCGTCTTCAAATGCGGGCACGTTGCCGCCGAAATAGCCCCAGGAGTTGGTGATGGCGTGGGGGGCTTTGGTCGGGTCGGGGCTGCCGCCGCTCAAATTCCAGGGGGCCAGGTCCCATTGAAAGCACTCGGTGAAGGTGGCATCGCTGCCGCTACCCCCATTGGTCATGTTCTTGCAATGAACGGTCTTGGCCCCCGGGGCCATGCCGATTTGATTGGTGCCGCCGTCGTCCCCGACCATCGTCCCCGTCGTGTGGGTGCCGTGGCCGTGGCCGTCGTTCGGAATAGTCGGGTAGGTGTCGGTCGCGTCCCACCAGTTATAGTTGTGGTCGGCGCTGCTGCCGTTCCAGCCCCGATAATGGTTGATGATGGCCGGGTGGTCCCAGTCCAGCCCGGTATCGTTGCCGGCCAGGACCGTCCCCGTGCCGTTATAGCCCATAAGCCAGACGTCGTCCGCGTTGACAAAGCTGATGTTCGAGCCCACTGCTTCGGGACTTTCGGCCGGATTGGGGTCAACGAACGGCTCGTCCAACTGGAATTGGTGGTTGGCCGTGATTCTGGCCACGTCGCTGCGCGCGGCCAGCTTCAACACCAGCGCCTCGTCCCCCCTGGCCACGTAGAGCTTGTTGGCAATGTAAAACGGCTGGTACTGGACCCCCGCCTGGTCCAGGTAAGCCCGGACTCCCTGTTGCGAACTGTCGGCCGTTTGCCGCAAGGCGTTGAAAACAAAAGCGCCCTTTTCCTCTTTCGAGTCCAGGGCGCCGGCCGGAGTCAGGTTCGCTTTCTCCTTCATCCAGACAAAGAAATCAGTTGTGCCGTTAGCCGCCAGTTGTTCCCTGACCAGCGGTTCTATTTTCTCCTGCGGGTCAACCAAACCGGCCGCCAGCGTGCTGCGGAAAAGACCCCCCAGCGCCAGCAAAGCAAGCGCCAGCGTGAAAAATGATGGCCAACGCCGGCCTTTGATGTGTTTCATCCTCTTTCTCCTTTAAAAATAGAACGCAGATTCACGCAGATAAACGACGCAAGCAACTTGCGTTTGGCTAATCATTTTTGTTTATCGTGGTGCGTGCCGCATTTATGCGCGGCCCATGTGAACTCCTTATTTAAAACTACCAATTAAGAAATGGGCATGGTTCAGAGGGATATTTCTGGCGATAACCTCACCCCCTTTTTCTGTAGCTGTGCTCCCAGCCCCAATCGTCCAGGCTGGCTACTCTGTCTGGCTTGTTGGCCGGCGCTGAGAGACTGGAACGCACAGGTCTTCCCTACGTGGCTAAACTACCAACAGCTACTCCCACCGTAACAGTATAAATAGTTCATAGCCTGAACGCAATACGGATGATTACCCATCAATTTATGGTATCCTTTCGGGTGATGCGAACGTCTAAATTGGTTCTGTTGGCCTTCAGCGTGGCTCCGCTGTTGTTGGCCCTCTGGCTGGGGGTGGGACCGGCCGGTTCTTTTGCCGGTGGGTTTGCGCCGGGTTACGGGCAGGCCAGCGTCTTTCTGCCGGCCGTATTCCGGCCGGCCATCTGGCCGGAAGTGGGGACCGGTTCGGCGACCGGGGGCGGTATCAGCAACAACAGTACGGCGTCGTATCAATGTTCGCTGGCCGTGGCCCCGGACGGGACGGTCTACGTCGCCTGGGGCGATGAAGGGGGCGGGGACTCGGAAATCTACGTCCGGCGCTGGAACGGCAGCAGTTGGCAGGAAGTGGGCGGCGGTTCGGCGACCGGCGGCGGTATCAGCGATAACAGCGGCGGCTCTTATATCCCGGCCGTGGCCGTGGCCCCGGATGGCACGCCTTACGTGACCTGGCGAGACGACAGCAGCGGCGATTATGAAATCTACGTCCGGCGCTGGAACGGCAGCAGTTGGCAAGAGGTGGGCAGCGGTTCGGCGACGGGGGGCGGCATCAGTAATAACGGCGGCAATTCGCTGTCGTCGTCAGTAGCCATTGCCCCCAACGGCACGCCTTACATCGCCTGGGCCGACCTGAGTGGTGGGGACGCAGAAATCTACGTCCGGCGCTGGAACGGCAGCAGTTGGCAGGAAGTGGGCAGCGGCTCGGCCGGCGGGGGCGGCATCAGCAATAATAACGGCGACTCGCAGGTCACTTCCCTGGCCATTGCTCCCAATGGCACCCCTTACGTGGCCTGGCAGGACGACAGTGGCGGTGACGTTGAAATCTACGTCCGGCACTGGAATGGCAGCAGTTGGCTAGAAGTGGGAACCGGTTCGGCCGGCGGCGGGGGTATCAGCGCCAACAGCGGGGCCTCCACGCAAGCTGCGCTGGCGGTAGGTCCCGATAATATGCCTGTCGTGGCCTGGGAAGACGTGAGTAGCGGAATGGCCCAGATCTACGTGCGGCGCTGGAACGGGGCTAACTGGGTGGAAGTGGGCGCCGGCTCGGCCGGCGGCGGCGGCATCAGCAATACGAACGGCGGCGCGCACGTGCCGGCCGTGGCCGCGGACCCTGCGGACCCGGCCGGCCGGTTCGTCGTGACCTGGTCGGACGACAGCCCGGGAGAGTCTGAAATCTACGTCCGCTGGTGGAACGGCAGCAGTTGGATCGAGGCCGGGGCCGGGTCGGCCAGCGGCGGCGGTATCAGCGATAACGCCGGGGGGTCTTTTATCCCCGAGATAGCCGTGGCCCCGGACGGGACGCGCTACGTGGCCTGGTGGGATATGGGCGACGGGGACAATGAAATTTATATCCGGCAGCGGATGGAGTAGGGGCAGGCTGTAACGCGATTTTCCAAATCGCGCTACAACCTGCCCCCTACTCGACCTAACTCCGCTGCCTACGGATTCGTGAACACGTCAGTGTTGAGGATCAGTGGATTTTCTAGTTGGGGCTCCAGCCGTTGCTGCAAATCGGGATTGATTTGCACCGTCCCGATTTGGGGTGTCAGCGTATTCAGCGTCGCCGGGCTGATTAGAAGCTGCAATTCTAGCATTCTCACCGCCAGCGGCGAGACACAGTTCTTATCTTCGATCAGCTCGACCCGTATTTGATTGAAAGTCATGGTCACGGCCGTATGGACACCGGCATCGGACCCCTCGTCGTCGCCCGAGAAGGTATAGCTGGCCACCGGCCCGCTGCCAGCAAAGACGTCGTCTTCGTGATCGCTGTCTATATAATTGAAGCTGCTGTTGACCTCACCAACGATTTGCTGGATTTTAAAGCCGGGGTCGGGGGTGTAGAGGGTGAACGTCTCGCTGCCGCTGGCTGTCGTCCAGTCTGACTTTGTCTCTTCGGCCGTCATCGTGACCACCGCATTCACGCTCGTATCGGTGTAAACCAGCTCGACGCTGGCCGTGACGCGCGGCCCATTACCGCTGTATTCCCGGTCGCCGCGGGTGTGGGGTGGCAGATAACTGATGGCGGCTGGTTTGAATTCGCGGGTTTCTGTCCCGCACACCGGCGTCGCCGGTTGGATGACGGCGATGGTTGATATCTCCTGATCATTCCATCTCAGGACGAAACGCTGGCTGTCGGGTGAAAGCTGGACGCCGTTACCACCCAGATTCAGGGTCATGTGGTAATGGGTCGGCCGGTCCAGAAAGCTACTCACGTCTATATCCTGGTTGCCGTTCCTCATCAAGACCTGCACCGGCGTCGTGTCAAAGTCATAGCCGTAAAACTCGACCAGGTTCAGGTCGCTGGGCACCAGGGCCGCGTCCACGGCCAGCGGCACGACGGAGCAGAACGTGGGCTCCTTCGGCTCCAGCTCAATCCCCAGCAGGCTGGCCCTGATGCGGATCAGGTCCTGGCGCACTCGCAGCCTGACGAAATCAACGTCACAGCGGAATTCCGCACCCACTACGGCCGGCGCCCGGCGCAACAGGTTGGTGATGTCATTCCTGAGCGTTTGTTGCGTCTCGTCCGTTAATTGGGCAATGGTATCTTGCAGCACGATTTGCCAGTCGGCCGATTCATCCGCCAGGTCCACGATGGCTTCGTCCAAGACGGCCACCGTCTTATCCGTTGACTCATCTATGGTATTGCTTATTCCTTTGAAAGCCCCACACCCGGGAAGTAAGCTGAGCAGTAACAGCAGCCCTCCCATGACGACAGTTCTTCTGGCCAGGTTTCCCCGGCCGTTACCACGATTACTACCAGTACGCATACGAAAATCTCCTATGTTTCTACCTGACAGTGTGAAACACCTACCAATACAACACAACCTATCACCAAAGTATAGGCCACAATCGCCGGCCGATCGTTAACTAGATTACAGGAGAGAGGTGTTCTTATCTATAGGTGAGGGAAGGCGGAGTTCGCATCCTGTGAAGGTTAAGAAAATAATTCGGTAATGGCCTCCCGCCCAGCCCAGTCAATGGAATTGACTGGCTGAAAATGGGAAACCCCCTCAGGGGTTAGACTGGGCCAGCCAGCGCAGATAAGCAGGAAAGTTGGCAACCCAGTAAGCGTAATTGTGCTCGCCCGGGCTAAAAACCGACTCGGCCGGGAGGCCCGCTTCGTCGAGGAGAGAAATCATGGCGCGGGCGCGATCAAGCATCAACGTGTCCTGCTCGCCACAATTGAGAAAAACGCGCGGCCGCTGCTCCCCCGGAATCGCCGCCAGCCACGCCCGGACCTGCTCCTCTTCGCCGGAAACGACGCCGCTGCCAAACAGGCCGGCGCTGGCAAACGTCTGGGGATGGCCGAAAGCCAGGCGGTAGGCGCCAACCCCGCCCAGAGAGCCGCCGGCCACGGCCCGGTAGGCCCGCTCCGGCCGCACGTGATAATGGCTCTCCACGTAGGGCATCAGCTCGTCAAGAATGGCCTCCCCATAGCGGTCCAAATCGGTAGTCTCAGTCGCCACGATAATCAACGGCGGGACCTCGCCGCTGAGGATGAGGTCGTCGGCCGCCTGGCCTACCCCCGCCGCAAACCAGTCGCCCGGGCTGCCGCCCCGGCCGGGGAGCAGGTAGACCACCGGGTAGAGCCGGCCGCTTTCCGCCTCATAACAGGGCGGCCGGTAAACCTGGAACCGGTAGGCATAGCCGCGCCTGGCGTCCGCCACCTCGCCCCGCTCGACCCGGCCCGGTTCATCGCAGCCCACCGCCGGCCGGGACCCGGCCGCCGCCGGAGTCGCTTGAGCAGGTGATTGGCACGCCGCCAGGCAGAGAATGGCCAGGAGAAAGAAGTTGCCTGGCGTGCTGTACACCTTACACCGCGCGGGCCATTGCAGTCGCGGTGGCGTGGGCGGCAAGCTGGCCATCTGCGCCCCACAGCTTTCCTTCCAGGAATACCACGCTACGGCCGGCCCGAACCACCGACCCTTCGCCAATACAGACGCCGATCCTGGCCGGGGCCACAAAGCTGCACTTGATCTCGACCGTAGGCAGCCACTGGCGCAGCTTGACGAACCCGGCGCAGGAAATCACTACGTCAAGCATGGCCACGGCGAAGCCACCCTGGATGTTTCCAAAGTGATTGCTAAAGGCCGGTTGTGGCGCGAATTCGAGCTTGATAAAACCGCTCTCGGCATCGGCATCGAGAACCTCGAACGGAGTAAGAGCGGCGCAGACTGGCTGCGGCTGCCCGGCGATCCAGTCCCGGATTTCATCAAGCGTATTCATCTAGTTGCCTCCTGTTACTGAAACTAGCTACCAGATCCGCTCCGGCTGGCATTCAATCGTCAGCAGACTCTCCCAATCCAGCTCAGGCGTGCGCGGCAGGCGCAGGATCATGATCCCGGTTTGCTCGGGCGTTGGGACCAGGCCGCGTTCGGCCCGGCCGGCTAACGGCCCGCGCCATTCCTGCCAGCCCAGGCGCTCGTAAAACGTGACCCGCTCGGTCTCCAGACAGGCAATGTCATACTCATCCCGGACCAGCCAGGCCAGGTGGCGCATGACCAGGCTGCCAAAGCCGCGTCCTTGAAATGCCGGGTCGGTGGCGACGGCATCCACGTAGGCGGTTTTCAAAAGTGGCTGGCCTGCGGGCTGTAGCCAGCGAGTGGTCACGACGGCATGGCTGGCCAGTTGGGATTGGGAGTAGCCGAGCACGTGCAGACCATCAGGTGGTAGGAAGGAAAACAGCCGCTGAAAATCGGGCTCGTCGTGGGCCGCGATACAGACTTGAATCACGGCCGCCCGCGTCGCCTCGTCCAGCTCTCGGGTCCGCGCCGCTACAACTGCTGAGTGGTCTTCCATAGATAGCCTCATCCATTCTTCACCAAAACTATCTCCAGCCAGCACCCCTTGCCCCCTGCCCCTTGCCTACTTGCCCCTTGCCCCCTGCCCCTTGCCTACTTGCCCCTTGCCCCCTGCTCCCCTGCCCCCTTGTCAGGTATCCTCTACCCGCCTCCCCGCCGGCCGGCCCTAGCCCCAATCGCCAGGCCCACGGCCACGCCCACCGGGATGGCCCAGATCCAGATGTCATTGTCGCCGGTGATGAGGCTGACGATCAGGGCAATAACGGCGGCGACGATCACCCCCAAGGCCATGCCGCTGCCGGCATTCAACTCAAACCGCCCCCGTTTCGGCTGCTCATCCATACGATCACCTCCTTCGAAAATTTTTTTGACGCAAAGACGCAAAGACGCAAAGGTTATAAAGAAATTTCATCTATTGTGGTGCGCGGGCGATAGCCTTGCGCACGTTGTCTTATACCCAGCGCAGTCATAAAATGATACCATGAAAATTCAAAAACCACGCTGCTTCCTTCTTTACGCCCTTGCCCCGGAAGGCCTCTCCTCAGCCGAGGCCAACCGCCTCTTCAACGCCGCCATCGCCGACCAACGCCTGCCTTTGGTCATCTTTCACGACCACTTCATCGGCCGGCCCGGCGGCCTGGCCATCTTCTTTGCCGAGAACGCCGAAGAACGCCAGGCGTTGGCCGACATCACGCTGCTGGACGGCTGGCGCGTCGAGGTCCACCCGCTCATCTTCTCCCATAGCCCGGCGGCCTTCGACGAACAAATCGCCTTCACCCTCCGCCAATACCGCGGCCGGGACTGGGAGCTGCTGCAAAAAGAAGACCGCCCCGCCTACGGCAACTTGACGACGGACGGCGGACGACGGACGACAGCCGGTCAGGCTGAGAGCTAGTTACTATGGAACCCATCCACTTCACCCCTGCCTGGCACGCCACCTTTGCCGGTGGCCACGTCGGCCTGCTCCTGATTGGGCCGGTGGACAACAGCCCCCGGCCGTCCCCCCTGGACGATCACAAGCGCGCCCTGGAAGCCACGCTGCGCGAAAAGTATGGCGGCCTGGCGCGGGCTGACTTGCAGCAGTTGGATGCCCTGCGGGCCTACAAAGCCTACTACCGCAAATTTAACAAGACCTACCACGTCCAGTTGCAGCTTGAATCGGTGGTCCACAAGGGCAAGTCGCTGCCGGCCGTCAATCCCCTGGTAGACGCCTGTTTTGCCGCCGAGCTGGAGACCCACCTGCTCACGGCCAGCCACGACGCGGCCAGGCTGGTCGCGCCCGTGACCATAGACGCCTCGACCGGCCGGGAAGAGCTGCCCATGCTGAACGGCGAGCGCAAACAGATCCTGGCCAACGACATGATCATGGCCGACGCCCAGGGCCTGGTCTGCACCATCCTCTACGGCCAGGACCGGCGCACCCCCGTCACCGTGGACACCAGCCACGTGCTCTACGTCACCTACGCCCCGGCCGGCGTCCCCCGCCCGGCCGTGGCGGCCCACCAGGCCACCCTGCTCCGCAACGTCCGCCTCTTTGCCCCGGAGGCTGAAGTGGTGAGTGAGGAGATTGTGACGGCCGGGGGGTGAGGGGCAGTAGGCCAGTTCTGTTTTCCTGGCGTCTAATGTTCCCGGTTGGTCGCCGGTCGGCCGGAAACCGCTTTTACTAAATACGGGTTGTCTTTGGGCACTTTCGAGGAATTGTTGGGATATGGGAAATGAAGGAGATGGAAATATGAACGTCATCGAATGGCTGCTGGATTCAGACCCCTCGATCCGATGGCAGGTGAAGCGCGACCTGACCGATGAGCCTGACGAGGTCGTCACCGCCGAGCGCTCGCGGGTCGCGTCGGAAGGGTGGGGTGCTAGCCTGCTGGCCCTTCAGGGGCCGGATGGCCACTGGGGTGAGGCCGATCCCAACCCCGAGTGGGTCTCCATACGGACCCTGCTCTTGTTGCGTGACATGGGGTTGGACCCGACGAGCGACGAGGCTCGCCGCGCGATAGCCCTGGTTTGTGACAACGTGACATGGCGGGGCGTGCTGCCGAAGGACGCCGCCTGGCACGGCAAGCCCCTCTTCGCAGGAGAGGTCGAGCCGTGCATCAACGGCCGGGTCGTGGCGATCGGCTCGTACTTCGGCCAGGACGTGCAGGGCATCGTTGACCGGCTGCTCGGCGAGCAGATGGCTGATGGCGGGTGGAACTGTGAACAGGAGAACGGCTCGACCCGCGGGTCGTTCCACACAACGATCAACGTGCTAGAGGGCCTCTTGGAGCACGAACGGGCAACGGGCAGCCCCCCGGCGCTAACGGCGGCTCGTGAGCGGGGGCAGGAGTACCTCCTCGAGCGCCGGATGCTTCGTCGCCTCTCGACCGGCGAGGTGATCAACCCGACCTGGACCCAGTTCTCGTACCCGCCTGGTTATCATTACGACGTGCTGCGCGGGCTCGACTACCTGCGCAGCGCCCACGTCGTCCCGGACGAGCGGGTTGCCGAGGCGATCGGCATCGTGGCGTCGAAGCGCAACTCCGATGGCCGGTGGGCCCTCGAGAACCCGCATCCCGGCGAGCTGGAGTTCGAGATGGACGAGAGCGAGGGCCAGCCGAGCCGCTGGAACACCCTCCGCGCCCTGCGGGTGCTGAGGTGGTACGACCAGGCCCAGCCGTCCGCGGGCGGCGTAGGATTACCGGTTGGATAGAGGCCACGGCGAAATCGTCTATTTCACCCTTGAATTCCCATGAACAACATTCGCGTTGCCTCCGTCCAATTTCAGCATCAGCCGGGTGATAAGCCGGCCAACCTGAACACCATTCGCGCCTTCGTCCAAGAGGCGGCCGCCCGCCAGGTGACCTTAATCGCCTTTCCGGCTCTGTCCGGTTCGAAGATTGAACCTAAACCCCGGCCGGCGTCCCCCACCCGGCCGTGGCTGCCCACCAGGCCACCCTCCTCCGCAACGTCCGCCTGTTTGCCCCGGAGGCTGAGGTGGTGGGTGAGGAGATTGTGACGGCCGGGGCCACCAGGTGACCAGGTGACGGGCTAAGGCGTAGGGCGGGCAAAGGCCTGGAACGGGTTGGTATGAGTTAACTGGTGGATGGTGGCTTCGTCCACACCGCTGGCCCTGAGTTTGGGTAAGAAATGCTCACAAAGGTAGGTATAAGGCTGCGGCGTGCCACCGCCGGGCAGGGAAGGATCATACCAACCGCGATCATGGCTGAGCAGCAAGCGGTGGCCCAGGCCGGCGTCTAAGACCCGCCGGATGAGATTCAGGAAGAAGTCGTCACGTTCCTCATTGCCGATGGCATCATATTCGATCCAGGCGCCGCGCCTGGCCATCTCCAGGTGCAGGTTAGAGTCCGGCTCGGCCTGGGTGTGAATCCAGATAAACCGTTCTGGGGTGTAGCCGGCCGCTTCGATAATGGCCAGTTGATCCTGCACAACCCGGCCGCGGATGGTGTGGCTGCCGATAACCGCGTTGGTAGCCACGCCGGCGGCGGCCGCTGCCCGCAGGATTTTCGTCTCGCACGCCGTCAGGCCGTCGTCGCCGGCGCTCAGCTTGATCCACCCGGCCGTCACTCCGCTCGCCTCTATTTCGTCCTCCAGTTCAGCCAATAGCCACTCTCGCAATTTCGCTTCGCTGGCGGCGTGAACCCAGTCGGGTATCCACGGTTCACGATAGAAGCCTGTCGGCACCACCAGGGGAAAGCTGGTACTCTCGGAAACTGCCCTATCTATATCAGCCCGCCGGCCGACGCCGCCGGTGCTGCATTCGACGATGGCCGTTACGCCGGCCGCCCTCGCTTTCTCAATTTCTGGGGCCATCAAGCGAACCACGTCGGCGGCTTCAGCCTGAGCGTAACCAGGTTCATTCCAGCGGCGCAGGTCCACAAAAACGTGCTCGTGCGGCAGAATCAGGTCGAGTTCATCGGCAGTTTTCGGGCCAAGGGTGGTCACGATTTGGGCCATATTCGTTTGCTCCGTTACCGGTTATGAGATAGGTGGCTCATAGTCAATAACGTGAGCATACATAGGTCAAACAGCAAGTCAAGTGATTGATTGTAGATAAATCAATCACGGCCGCTTTTGGAGAGGACAGAACAACGTTGACGGGCCTGGCGGCCGGTATCATTGAGTGCATCACCGGCCAGGCGACAATCAGCCAGATGATTGGGCTGGCCAGCGCTGCCTGGCAGTGCGGTGGCTCTCCCCGCCCGGCCGTGGCCGCCCACCACGCCACCCTGCTTCGCAACGTCCGCCTCCTTGCCCCGGAGGCTGAGGTGGTGGGTGAGGAGATTGTGACGGCCGGGGGGTGAGCAGCGGATTGAAGCGGATAAACGGATGGTCCTTCGATTGAGGCGAAGGGTTTTGCCGGCCGAAGCCCAGGCTCTCCTTGCCCAATTGGGCTTTACGTCTCCGTTGTGGTCCTTGACCTGGGCGCGCCCCACCAGGTATTATCTGGTCATAGCGCCAGCGGGGATGATGCCTGCGGTTGACAATTCAGTAAAGGCAGGATGCAGTGAAATTAGATCGAATTACCATCAATCCGGCTCGCCTGAACGGCCAGCCTTGCATTCGTGACTTACGCCTGACAGTTCGGCGGGTCATTGAATTATTGGCAATTTACCCTGATCGCCAGGAGTTGTATCGGGAGTACCCCGAGTTAGAAGAAGAGGACATCCGCCAGGCCCTTACTTACGCCGCGACTTACAGTTAAAACTGGTCAAGTGCGGATGCGTCGTTCGATATGTCCCTGGAACTGGCCGGGGTTTACGCCGCGTTAGCCTACTACCATCTCCATCGAGACGAAATTGAGGCTGATATGGCCGCCAATGCTGAAGAAATTGTAAAGCAAGAGTTGGCCAGTGGCTGACCGGATTAAACTATATCTTGATGAGGACACAGTTAGCCGTGCCTTAATCAAGGCGCTGCGTGCCCGTAATGTTGACGTGCTTACAGCACATGAGGCTAAGAAAAAAGCGTAGCGGATGAACAGCATCTGGCTTATGCCACGCCAATAAGCTGGGTCGTCTTCACCTTTAATACCAAACACTTTGCTCGACTTCACGCAGAATACCTGCTGGCAGCCAGCATGAACTGGTTCAGTCGCTTGATCCTGGCCTGGCAGTTGTCCAACACCCTCGACGCCCTCCATCTGGCCCTCCAACTCGGCCAGCCGGACATCTTCAATACCGACCAAGGCGCGCAGTTCACCGCTCAGGACTTTACCAGCCGCCTGGAAGCCTCCGGCATCCGCATCAGTATGGCCGGCCGCGGCCGGGCCTTTGACAACATCTTCGTCGAGCGGCTCTGGCGGTCGGTCAAGTACGAGGACGTTTACTTGAAGGAGTACGACACTGTGCCGACGCTAGCGGCTGGCTTGGACAGCTACTTCCAGTTCTATAACTACCGGCGGCCGCATCAAAGCCTGCAATACCGGTCGCCCGCCCAAGTTCACTTCGATTGTTAAGGTAATCCTTATGTCAAGAGAAATCCACCTTATTTTTGCCGATTTGTGGTCTTGACAATGGGGTTCACTTTAATCTTCTGGATAAGCCATAATTATGGCAATTATTTCCACTTTCTCTTGACGCACAAGTTCGTATGCGACGAAGGGTGCCATCTCTCTCAAAAAATCAAAACTTATCTTGCCTGTGCAAAAAGGCTTAAGCCAGGTGTTACGCTCTTCTATACAAATTTCATCATTGAGATTCAAAATTTCTATGGTGTCATTCACTTGCTGTCGTTGGTGGGGCTCTAAATCTGGACCTGGTTTGACCATTAAAGCAGGAAACTCTAAAACAAACCAATTATTAGTTAAAAAAAAGGGGTCAATAATAGTGCGAGTACGCTTCCGGCTGTTAAACCGAGAGGCTACATAGCGAAAGTTGCTCCATTCATAAGCAAGGCTAGGATCTGCGGTTTTTGGTACAAAGTGGTCAATTGTGTGACTTCCAGTAGCATTAGAAATCCAATGAGCAGAATAAGCACATATCCTGTTATAAGCGCTACGCATGGCTGGTAGAGCATCCTGCCAGTATGCTTTCTTCTCCCATTGTTTGCTGGTTGGGTGCGGAACTTCCCTCAAAAAAAGGTTCCCCTTAACCCTCACTGATTGCTCAAAGTCTTCAGGTTCAGGCTGCTGTGAAACTGGGATCACAACTCTACTCCAAACTGTTTAGCAAAAAAGAGCCATCTTGGCCAAAATTCATCATTCCCCGCAAGATTTCGGGCAAGCTCATCAGTAGCCTGTTGTACTTCTTCTTTTGTGATTTTATTCTGTAACTGAAGCTTCTTAGCAGCCTCTATCGCTTTTTCTGCCTCCAACGCCCGTGCATGACGTAACTCAAAAATATCAGACATTAACCATGAGTTTACATGACCATAGCGGACAAACTCTGGCTCCTCTAAAATGACTTCAGCGGTTAATAGGTTTTGACGCATTAGATTCAGATGAAAAATCTTATCCCTTTTAGGGTTAAACCTTGGCTCCATAGACACCATGACTAAAGGGGAGTGTGTGGTAATTAAAAACTGAACTTGAATGTCCCGTTGCAATATCTGCGCCATACTAAGTAGAGTAGGAAGTATTATTCTCTGCCACTGAGGATGAAGATGTGCTTCAATTTCATCAATTAAAATCACCATCCTCTTCTGTGGTTCTTCGCGAATTAATTCGGATTGTGCTTTATGTTCTTCCCAGGCCCATACAATCAAATATGCCATTGCAACAATACGCCGCACAGCTGCCGAGGCGTAGACAAGTGGAATCTCGCCGTAGGAATGTTTAATAGTTGGCATCAATCTCCGATCACCAGGGATTCGAACAGGAGTTCCTGGCTGTAAAGGACCCAAATCGCCTTCTTCCAAGCCAGGGGGTGAAAGATGAAGTAAAACTTGTCTTAATATCTCAAAAGGGTAATTCTTAGGATTACTCTGCCAATCGACCCAATCGTTAATTAATCCATTAAATATAGACCTGGTTTTCCCGCCAGATTTTTCTAATAAGCCATCCCAAACTTCTTCTCTGGTCAAGATGAGAGGGCGATAGTAATTCCTTTCGGAATCTGAATCATAACTTCCAGCAGGGTCCCAAATAGCGAAAGCCCCATCTACACGAGCGTATATCAATAGCCCAGGGAGCGTCAGTCGTTCATGGTGAGTTACCCAAGTGTGTCTTCTCCAATCGTATTTAGAGCTTTCTTTCTCCGGCCAACCTGAAGCCCCTGTAACTTCAAAAGTAATTTGAGGTTCACTCTTACTAGCGTCTTCTCTAGGATAAACGGCTGAACTAGTCCAATTCCCCGTTAGAGCCCACCACGCACATTCAAGAATAAAGGTTTTTCCGAGCCCGTTGTCTCCAGTAAAAATATTAAGTCTATCTGCTAACTCAACTCGAAAATTTGATGCTGGACCAATACCTGTTAACTCTAGGAGTGATAGGGTACCACCTTTTTCTTGAGGAGCGTCAATCGGTAGGGGCGCACCTATCCGCACTCTGATATTTTCCCAAGTAGCAGCTTTATCTTGAAAAGCAGAAGCTGGAACAAGCAAATTGTCTAAAGCTTCAATAAATAACCGCTCTTGTTCAGCAATACCTTCGTCAATTAAGGCGAATTGAGGCAGGGTTGAGCGTTATGAACACTGCCGAGCCTGGAAATCCGGTCAAGAATCCGGGCCAATAAAATAGG
>JAKEFB010000243.1 GCA_022616275.1 Chloroflexota bacterium | reverse complement strand
TAGCCTTGAAGGCCCCGTGTGTCAGCCAACATACGTGTCTCTATTATAGCATACTAGAACGCCCGTTCGCTATTCTGAATGTATCATCCTGGGATTTGTCCAGACGCTTCCGGCTTTTCGTAATGTCCTAGGCAATCTCCCGCTTGCCCATACTTTCAGCTAGTATTGAAGTGACTAGGGAGTTCATACTAACTCCTTCTTGTTTGGCTCGTGCTGCTAAACGTGCGTGCAGGCTCTTAGGCACTCGCTGGATAAACTTGCCGCTGTAGCTGCCGCCACTACCCGGTTCAGGTATAGGTAGATGCATACTTTCCAGGGCAGCGATGGTTTCTTGTAGAGCATCTAAGCCATTTTGAATAGCTTCTTCTGGTGTTTCACCATCCGAAATGCACTCTGAAAAATCCGGAAAAGAAATTAAATAACCCCCACCTTCTTCTTCTGTCAATGGGCGAATTTCAAAAGGATATTTGCTTAACTCTCTCATGATTCAATCCATCACAAAATCAACAAACTTCTTGATGTAAATCGGCTTGATGGGCCGGCGTGCAGGTACAGGTAGCGTCTGACCATCACTGCGAATGAAAACCACATGGCTTGTTCCTTGTTGTTTCCATTCAATATTGTGAGCCTGGGCTACCGTTTTTAAGCTCTCAATCCGCCAGTCACGCGGATTGTTTCGCATCTTTTCGAGAATTCTATCTGCCTTACTCACGGAAGATATGATACTAAATGCAATAGCACTCTGCAAGCCGGGTTAATATCCTCTTTAGCTGCGGCCGATCTCTAGCAAGACCAGCTTCTGGCTCAGGGCGGCGCTGCGCGTACTTCAGGTAGATTTGGCTCTTGCTTTTAACCAGCGCTGTAGAGACCGTTGGCTTTCGCCAGAGCGCCGGCCGAGAATGAGCCCTTCAATGCTGATATCTTCGTCTAAATCAGGCCAGTGTATCCCTTCCCCGTCGCCAATCCACTCCCAATGGTTGCGTTCCGCTTGAGTGCCATGTAACAGCCGTGGATACCAGGCCAGGGGCACAGAAAGCGTCCGGCCGTCCGCTAATTCCACGGTTAGTGTATCATCGCTAACAATGACATCCGTTGCTTTGACTGCTTGAATTTCAGCTATTCTGAAAACCCCGAAGAAATTTGTCACGCCGGATAGAACATAAGTTGGATCACTCTTTAGGGACCCGGAGTTTTTCAAAGTGATTTCAATGGTCATATTTGTCAGCCCAGTTGGGTAGTATGCAGGCTGCCCTTTATTATCCTGTAATCGTTGCCGAGTAACCTTTTCCCTGTATTATTACCCTGCAACTTCCAGAGGACAAGAGCTTGATTTCGGCCGCTTACTCTGTTTACACACTCACCACCGCCATAAAGTGAGATGGTGAAATTCACCTTGTCACCAAGCAACCGCAGGTTGCCGTCACCTTGTCAGCGAGCTAACCGCTTCGGTTAGCCTGTCACCTTGTCAGGCATAAGAGGTGCCCATGCCACTTGACTACCACACCATCGAATTCCCCCTCCGGCCGGACCCACCCCCGATGTCCATTGACTTCCTCCCTTACGGCACGCGCACCTTAAAGATCCGCCTGACCAATTCCGATGGGGTCGCCGGCCGGCTGGTCCTGCGCAGCCGCCACGTGCCCCCCGGTTTTGGCGCTTCCGTCTTTTACACCCACGAGGACAAGACGAGCGATTTCCGGGTGAGCTGGGGTGGGGGGCACGAGCTGGGCGCCTGCCTTCTCGGCCGGGACAAGGAGAAAGAAGTCGGCAGCAAGAAAATTCGCCTGCCCTTCGAGGAGTGCGCCCCCTTGCCGGGGGACAGCGCCAGCTACGTCTACTTGAACGTCAGCCACCTCTCCGGCGCTTTTGACCGGCCGCGCACCCTCTCGCTGGTTGTGCTCCCCGAAGACGCCCCCCATGCCGACCCCCTCTTCACCCTGCCGCTGCGCCTGGAAGCGCCCAAGGTCCTGGACCCCGCCCGCTTACTCCCGGCCGGCGAGCGGAGCTACACCTTTACCGGCCAGCATATACCCGTCTACCTCAGCCGCTGGTGGTCGCCGGCCCAGGTCAAATATTCCCAGACTGCCCCGCCGCTGCCCCACCTCCGCCTCCAGATGGCCGGGGAAAACCTGACCATTACCATGGCTACCCGGCCCGGCCAGAGGCCGGCCGATTACCGGCCGGTGGCCCTGCTGCGCGACAGCGTCAAGTTCCAGGACGTCGGCGGCAGCCGGGCCTTTAGCGCCGAATTCTACCACTTCACCGGCCGCTACTTCGTCATTCGGCTGTGGTTCTTCTGGCTGTGGAAAAGCGGCCTGGCCACCTGGGGCAACGAGATTCCCGACGCCGAACGTTTTGACCTGGTCATTGACAGCCAGGCCCTGGCCGTCGTCTACGCCGCCACCGACACCCACTGGCGCGAAGCCTGGACGGCCGCGCCCCCTTCCGGCGAGCCGCTGGAGGCCCAGATTGGCCTTTTTTCCAGCAACGTGCTGGCCAGCCAGTCCTCCCTGCGCCGCAAGAAGCGCGACCAATACCTGGACTGGATGATCAACCACCACGCCGCCGGCGGCCCCGCCACCCGGCCGCACGTTCCGGCTGAAGTGGTCCGCCGGGTGTTGGAAGAGGGCTCCATTCCGGCTGAAGACCTGGGGCCGGGCCTGGAAGCCCACGTCCCCTACTTCGTCAACTGCCCTGCGCCGGAGGGCGAAAATTTCATCAGCAGCGATCCCCGGGAGGGATAAACACCCTCAGTAAATCCAATTTCGCTGGTTAGCCCTCTAGCTCTCGCTCAGGACTCTAAACTCAAGTACACTATCGTACCGTGCCTATAATCCTTGAAACCCTCCAGCGTCTCCTCCAACAGGCGAGCGCGGCAGCACAAAATAACGAACCGGCGCTGGCGGTCCAATTTCATAGCGACTTGCTGGCCCAAAGCGCCGGGTACGGCGACAACCCGGCTATCAAAGAACTGCGCCTGCAAGCCCTGGCCCGACACGGCCAGCTCTTAGGTGAATTGGGAGACCAGGAAGGGGCGCTGGCCAGTCTGAACCAATACTACCTGGAAGCAGGCACCAGCCAGCAAGCCGTGGACGCCTTAGCCCTGCTAGGCAACCAGTACAGCCGGATGGGCCAACAGCTTAAAGCCTTGGCAGTGAACCAGGAGGCGCTACAACTGGCTGTGGCCCTCAATTACACTGGCGGCCGGGCCCAGGCCTTGATGCACATCGGCTGGACGCAATTAGGGCTGGGCCGGACTGAAGAGGCCCTGGTCAATTTGAACAAAGCTTACGCCCTCTTTAGCCAGATCAATGACCAGGTGGGCCAGATGCGCAGCGTCAGCCGGATTGGTATTGTCCACATGAGCACGGGCGAAATAGACAAGGCCATTGCCGCCTTTAAGCTTAGTCTGAACCTGGGGCGCGGCGTTGGCGACCGGGAAACGGCTATTGACTTGGGCAATCTGGGTGAATGTTACCAGATGCTCTTCGACATGGAGCAGGCCCTGGCCTGCCATCAGAAAGGGCTGGCCATCGCCGAACGCACCAAGCTACAAGTCGTCAGCGTAGACCTGTGCCGCAACCTGGGCTTAGACCTGTATTACCTGGGCCGGATCGAAGAGGGCCTGGCCTACCTTCGCCGCGCCCTGACCATGAGTGAAGAGATAGAGCGGCCGGACCTGCATACCCAGGCCCTTTACTCCCTGGCCCTGGCTGAAGTTGAACAGGGAGAGGTAGACGCCGCCCGCCAGCATGGGCAGCAGCTTAAAGCATTGGCCGAAGCGACCAACGCCCGTGGCTACCTGGCCTACGCCCTGCACATTCTGGGCCTTTGCCACGAAAAAGAAAGGGATTGGGTGGCCGCCGAACAAGCGTGGCAGCAGGCTGTCTTCCTGGCTCACGAAACAAACTGGCGTGCCCTTCTCTGGCAACTCCATGCGGCTCTGGCCCGCATCGCCAGTAATCCCGCTTTGGCAGGTATCCATAAGCGGATCGCGGCCGAGGTTATCCAACAGATTGTCGAGCCGATTGAAGATGAAGCCTTGAAGCAGAAATTTCTCGCCGCGCCGCCTGTCCAGGCCATCCTGTTGAGCTGATTTCACGGTTACGGGGTTCATATGGCCAGACGTATCATCAAAATTACCAAAGGCGGGGCAGGCGATTACCACCTGATCTGGGAGCCGTGGGACCACGAGCTACCCACCCTGGCGATCAGCCTGCCTCTCAGCCCAGAAGAATTACAAGAAATCGAAGAGGAATTGGTGGTCGCGCTCATCGAGGAGGCGGCCGACCGTTTTGGCGCCGGCTATACCCCCGGCGACGCCACCGAGTTCCGGGAACAGGCGGCCCAACATGGCCGCAAGCTCTACCAGGTGTTGCAGGCCACCGGGGCGCTGGAGGCGCTGGACGAGCCGGCCGGCCTGGCCTTTCGCTGCCCTTCCGATTGGGACGTGATGCCCTGGGAACTGCTGCACGATGGGCAGAACTTCCTGGCCTTTGACCGGGTCATCGTCCGCCTGGCCGACGCCGAATTGCCGGAAGAGAAGCAGCGCCTCCTCCAGGAACCTTTTCCCCTGCCGTTGCACATCCTGGGCCTTTCTTACAGCCCTCGCGGCGCCGACGTGGGCGCCGATCGCCACTGGGCCGAAGTCGAGAAAGCTCTCCGGGCCAACCCCGGCGAGACCTGCTTCCGGGTGTTAAACGACGAAGAGCGGCGCGAGCTGCTGAAAAACGGCCGCCTGCCTGATGACGTTCGCCGGGTGGACATTTTGCACATCCTGGCCCATGGCGCCGGCCCGGACGAAGGGGATGGGCTGATTAACCTGGGCCAGGAATACACGCCCGGCGACCTGGTGCGGCAGTTGCTGCCAAACGAGAAATTTGACGCCTTGCGCTTGGTCATCCTGGCCAGTTGCGAAAGCGGCCGCATGTTACCCGGCCGGCCCTTGAGCACCGTCAGCGAGGGGCTGCTGCAAGCCGGCATTCCGGCCGTCATTGCCATGCAGTATAAAGTCAGCCCCCTGGCAGCCACCCTCTTTGTCTCCGGGCTATACCAGGGGTTGCTGGATCGCCAGCCGCTGGGTCAGGCGGTGCTCCAGGGCCGGCGGCGCGCCGACCAGATCCGGGACTCAGTCGAGTGGGCCACGCCCGTGCTGTACACGGCCGCCGACGACCTGACCCTCTTTGCCCCGCTCAGCCCGGCCGACCGACGCTACCGGGCCGCTTACCTGGGCCAGTTGCGGGCGCTGACCCCGGCTCTGAGCGACGCCGAGTATCTGCCGCTACAGGCCAGCCCGGTCATTAGCGTGCTGGAAAAACCGGCCGACCTGGGCGACGCGACGACCGGCAGCCAGTCACCGGGCAAAACTTTTGTCCACACTGCTACTGACGGCCAGAGCCAGTCGGTTGATGCTCGTGACGTGTTGTTGGGTGCGGACCACCGGCTGGCCCGGCCGGTGACGGTGCTGTTAGGCGAAGCCGGTAGCGGCAAGACGACGGTAGTAGACAAGCTGATCGGCCAGTTGCTGGCGCCCCCGGTCGGTGTTGAGCTGGCCGATCATGACCAGGTGCTGGCCGCCGACCCGGCCGCACCTGTTCCCATCCGCTTGTCGCTGAATCTGGTCGGTGTGGAAGCCAGCAGTTACCGGTTAGAAACTTTGGTCCACCAGGCCATGGCCGACGCCGTGGCCAGGGCCCAGGAACGGTTGGAGTCGCCGCCGGCCGAGGGACCGCCCAGCCTGGCCGAGGCCGGCCGCTGGACGGAGAATAACGCCTGGCGCTTCTTCCTGATCCTGGAAGGGATGGAAGAAGTCGCCCCGGAAAAGCGCCGCGAAGGTAGCAAACACATTCGTAACCTCATCCAGGCCAATCCACACCACACCTACCTGCTCTCCGCTACCCCTGGCACCTTTGGCGACTACGCTCCCCACCTGGGCCAGTACCCGCAGTGGCAAATTGTGCCGCTGACCGAAGAGGTGGTCAAACAGCAGGTGGAAGACCTCGGTCTGCACCCCTTACTAAAAAACCGGGGGCTGGTCGGCCTGCTACGCCAGCCCTGGGCGCTGATTACCTTGCAGACGATGCACCGGCGCGGGGTCATTTTCTTCGACCAGGCCAGCCTGTTGAGCGGCCGGATTGACCAGCTCCTCTCCGACGAAAAGCTGCCGACCCTCGGCCGGCAGCGGTTAGCCCGCCGGATACGCCTGGTGCTGGCCCAGTTGGCCCTGGAAATGGAACGGGGCAACGCCGGCAACCGGGCCAATCCCAGCCTGCCGGTAGACGACTTTTTCGCTTTGATGAAACGAGTGCGTGGCGAGCGGACCTATGACCTGGAGGCACTGTTCCAGGAGTTGCTGGACGCCGAGCTGTTGGAAGTAGACCTTGGCGGGGAGATCGAGGTCATTCGTTTCCCCAACCCTTACGTCCAGGCCATCCTCTCTGCCCTGGCCCTGGACCAGGCGCTGCAGGAAGACCAGAGCATTCTGGACGACTTTGACCTGCTGGACGCTCGTCTTGGCACGGCGCTGACTCTGTTGGCCCAACTGCATGACCGCAACGTGCCCCTTATCCTGGCTGCCCTGATAGAGCGACTGGACGAGCTGGCCAATCAGTGGCTTAGCCGGCTGGAAGTATTAGATCTGGCGGTGCGAGTCATTCAGCGCAAGCCCCAATTGGCCGGGCCAGACATGAAGCGCCGCTTAATTTGGGAGCTTGGCCGCTGCCTGGCGCGAGAAGAAGACGAAGATCACCTCTGGATCTGGCTCACGACAGAACCGGCCGGCCCGTTGGTGAACGTATCCCTGGACAACCTGGATCAGCCCGGCCGCCGCCTGCCCCGCACCAGCATGCGTATCCGTGTGGTCGAATTGTTGGGCTTGCTGGACGACTCCCGGGTTTTTGAGTTGTTGCGCTGGTTTATCATGGAGCCCAGCCGGCCTGGCCAGGAATGCCTGGAGATGGAAAAGTATGCCCACAGCGGCCTGCGCCAGGCGGCCGCCCATGCCCTGCGCGACCACTGGCAAAGCTTTGCCTCTGACACCCACGCCGATGTCTGGTCTGATTTTTTGGACCGCCACAATTTGCTCTGCCATTTCCTGGAAACGTGGTCGCTGGCCAGGAGCAAAGGCCGCCAGGAGGAGGTAACGGTTGCTCTGGAGGATTTGGTTAACCTCTTTGCTTCACCCCAGCTCTGGTTAAGCAGCATCACTGTCGTAGCCATTACCGACCTGGCCACCTGGCACCCCCGGCGGGAGCTGCGCCAACAGGCCATGGCTGCCTTGATTGAGCGCTGTCTGGCGGCCCGGGACGTGAGCACGCTGTGGCTCATTGCCGAGGGGGTTGCCTTGCTGCAATACCAGCCCCACGACACGGCCGGGCTGGCCCGGTTGGTAGGAACGTTCATGGTCATGCTCCGTAACACAGAAGAAGTAGCGGCCGATCTGCCCCCCATGTTGGTCTGGGAACGGCGCAAGGCGGCCGCTTACGCCCTGGGCAAACTGCGCCAGCCGGAGGCGCTGTTGCCCCTGAGCGACATCTTGCTCCGCCCCACCTGGGAAAATCGGGCAGAACAGTTCCGCCTCATGGGCCTGGCCGCCCGCGCTCTGGGCGAGTGTGGCGTGGCTGCGCCGCAGCACCCCCACCTGGAAGTCGCCCGCCAGGCGCTGATCAATACGGCCCGCTCCTTCCGGCAAAAAGAGGTTTGGGATCCGTGGGCGCAGAAGGAGGCCGTTACCTCCCTGGGATATATCGGTGGCGAAGGTGCGGTCGAGGCGCTGCTCGATGTGATCCAGTATGACGCCAGTGAGGAAGGGCTACTGCGGGCCGTCTACGCCTTGCAACAAATCCGGGGGCAGGACGGCGCTGCTAACACCCTGATAGCCTTGCTCCCGGAACAACTGGACCGGGACTCGCGTCCGCAAATTACTCGTGGCGCCCGGTTGCTCAAGGCGCTGGCCGAGGTAGGCGACGATAGCACAGCTACCCAGTTGCAGCGTTTGGGCCGGGAGTGGCCGCCGGGCGTGCTGGCCAAACTGGATAGAAAGGTCTGGGTCCAGACGTTGCGAGCGATGAAAGCCCGCCGGCCGGAGAAGCCGCCCCCGAAATTTCCTGGCCAGAATTTGCGTTACCTGCCCGAAGCCGGTCCGGAGCAACAAATGGAAGGCCCGGCCGTCTACCAACTGGAAAGCCGCCTCTGGGACCTGGGCTATGCCCGGGAACTGCTCTACATTCGCGGCCGCTTTAGCCGGGATACCGATCGGGCGGTCCGGGCCTTCCAGGACCGCTGCCCCGGCCTCCAGCCTACCGGTGTGGTAGATGCCCGTACCTGGCGCCGCCTCTTTAGCTCCCAGGCCTGCCAGGGGTCGGGTGGGTTGGTGAGCACAGATGTCCAGGGCAACCCGCTTATATTCCAGGGAGCGCTCTGGCTGCGGCAGGAGCCGGTGATGCAGGGCGACGACGTGCGCCTGATCCAGTCCTACCTCTGGGACCTGGGTTACGCCGAACAGCTTGAGGTCATTGACGGCGTTTTTGCCTCGGCCACCCGGCGGGCCGTGCTGGCCTGGCAGTTTGACGCCGGCCGGGAACCAACCGGCCGGATTGACGAAGCCGACTGGCCGGCGTTGCAGGCGCAATGGGAGAGCGAAGAAGAGCTGCGGGTGCGGCCGGGGCGAAGCCCAGGGGCTGACCCCCTTGGATAACTGCTCAGGCCGGTGTCTGACCGGGCCTGGGGTGGCGCTGGCCAACACTTGAGAGGCTGAACAGCTACCGTTGTGGTATGATACCATCTGATGAGTGAGGACCCGGCCACAGTAGCGCGCGCTCCCCTACTGCGCATTCACCTGTTCGGCCATCTGCGACTTTTCTACCAGGAACGGCCGTTCATTTTGGCTGCACCGCCCAAGGCCCAACCGCTGTGGGCCTACCTGTTGCTGCACCGCGATGGCCCTGTCCCCCGCGACGTACTGGCCTATACCCTATGGAGCGACGTACTGGAAAGCGAGGCCAGGGCCAATCTGCGCCGCCACCTGCACGAATTACGGCGGGCGCTGCCGCCAGAGCCGGCCGAAACCCCCTGGTTTTTAACCGAGGCCAGCACCCTGCAATGGAACCCCCAGGCCCCTTACTGGCTGGACGTAGCCGAGTTTGAGCGGTTGAGCCGGCAGCCGGATCGCCTGGCCGAAGCCGTTGCCCTCTACACCGGCGATTTGCTGGCTAACCTGTACGACGATTGGCTCTACAGCCACCGGGAGCGGCTGCAAAACCTCTTCTTTAGCGACCTGAGCCAGCTCATCGGCCGCAGCCGCCAGAACGGCGACTACCCCCAGGCCATTGCTTACGCCCAGCAGATTTTGAACGCCGACCCTCTCAGGGAAGACGTCATCCGTGAATTGATGAGCCTGCGCTATGTGGCCGGCGACCGGGCTGGGGCGCTCCAGGAGCATCTGCGCTTCAAGCAGCGGCTGGAGGAGGAACTCGGTGTCGTTCCCATGCCGGAGACCGTACGCCTGCACGAACTGATCGCCGCCAACAAGCCCCTGCCCGGTCATGTGGAACAGACGGCAACCATCGTCCGTCCGCCGGTTACGGCCGAGCCGGCCGCGCCCCCCCACAACATTCCCGCCCCCCTGACGGCTTTTGTCGGCCGATCCCAGGAGATAGCCGAGGTCATGGCCTGTTTGAGCGGACCCGATGCGCCGGCCCGGCTGCTGACGTTGACCGGCCCCGGTGGAACCGGCAAAACGCGGCTGGCGCTGGAGGTGGCCAGGCGCTTTGCTGCCCAGCGGCCGCCGCTCTTTGCCGATGGCGTTTTTCTCGTTCGCCTGGCCGAGATTAGCGACACCCACCTGGTGCCCTTTGCCATCGCCGAGGTACTGGGGCTGAAAGAGAGCGCGCCGCCCTCCCGGATCAATAGTGTGAAGAGCCATCTGCGGTCACAGCAGTTGCTGTTGCTCCTGGACAATTTTGAGCAGGTGGTAGACGCTGCCCCGGTGCTAACCGAGTTGCTCAGCGCTGCGCCCGGTTTGCGCCTGTTGGTTACCAGCCGGACGGTGTTGCATGTCTACGGTGAGCATGAATACCCGGTGCCGCCCCTGCCGTTGCCTGACCTGGACCACCTGCCCCCACTGGCCGAGTTGTTTAACTACGCTGCCATTACCCTGTTCGTGGAGCGGGCGCGGGCCGTGCGGCCGGATTTTGCCCTGAATGAGAGCAACGCCCCGGCCGTGGCCGAGATTTGTGTCCGCCTGGACGGCCTGCCCCTGGCCCTGGAGCTGGCCGCCGCCCGCAGCAAGCTCTTCGCGCCGACGGTTCTGTTGGGGCAGTTGGCCAACCGGCTGAGCTTTCTGGCCAGCCAGGCCCGCACTCTGCCGGCCCGGCAGCAAACGCTGCGAGCGGCCATTGACTGGAGCTACAATTTACTGGCCGAGCCGGAGAAGATACTCTTTGCCTGCCTGGCGGTTTTTAACGGCGCCTTTTCGCTGGACGCTGCTGAACAGGTTGCCGGCCGGCGGCTGGCCGAGACCGGCCACAGCCTGGCCATGATAGATGCCCTGGCCTCGTTGGCGGACAAAAGTATGCTGCGGCAGGTGAGGCTGGCTGAGGACGAGGACCAGCCCCGCTTCCGTATGTTGTTGACCATTCGGGAGTATGCCCTGGAACGCCTCATAGAGAAGGGGGAACAGCTTGCCCTGCAGCAGTTGCACGCCAACTATTACCTGGCCCTGGCCGAAGAGGCCAGCTCGAAGTTGCTTGGGACGGAGCGGGCTGACTGGCTCAGGCGGCTGAAACGCGAGGAAGACAACATCCGGGCTGCCCTGGCCTGGGCGCTGGACGCGGCTGCGCCACCTGAAAGGGCCATCTCCGGAACCCGGCTGGCGCTGGCCCTCTACGCTTACTGGACCCCACGTGGCAACATTGCCGAAGGCCGGGAGTGGCTGCAGCGCGCCCTTGAAAGGCGGCTGTTGCTGCCGGCGGCCAGCCAGGTGACGTTACTCAACCAGACCGGCTGGTTTGCCCAACTGCAAGGGGATTACGAAGCGGCCGAACCACTGCATCAGGAAGCTCTGGCCCTGGCCCAGGAACTGAATGACCGGCCGGCCCTGGCCAACACCCTGCACTTCCTCGGCAACGCCGCCGGCCGGCAGGGCCGGTATGAGCAGGCCGACGAGTTGTTGTCCCGATCGCTGGCTCTCTACCGCCAGATGACGGAGATACCTCCTGGGCAGTATGCTTCGCTCCTCAACAACCTGGCCATTGTCGCCAAGCGCCGCGGTGATTATGCACGGGCCACTGCCTTACTGGAAGAGAGCCTGGCGCTGCACCGCGACCGGGGCGAGGCGTCAGGCGTGGCCGCCGTTCTGGCCAACCTGGGTGGTATTGCCGCTTTGCAGAAGGAGTACGGCCGGGCAGTGGCCCTACACCGGGAGAGCCTGGCTCTGAGACAATCAGTTAACGACCAAATGGGTATTATGCTCTCGTTAGGCTTCATGGCTGAACTGGCTGCAATTCAAGGTTACTCCCGCCGGGCAGCCCTGCTCTACGCTGCCAGCGAGACGCTACGCCAGTCAATAGGCGCTTCCAGGACGCCTGCTACCCAGGACGAGTACGAGCAAAACCTGGCGACTGCCCGGCGCCACCTGAGCGAGGCCGACTTTGCTGCTGCCTGGGAAGAGGGCAAAGCCATGTCCGTGCCCCAGGCCGTCACCTACGCGCTTGAGGAGGAGTAGCGCATCTTGGCGGCGCCGGCTTGTTGGGCGGTGCGCAAGAACTCCAGCAGCTTTTCCCGTGGGTTGGCCGCCTGGACCAGCTCGTCATACATCAGTAGCCCCCCTTTCCAACCGGTCAGGTGCCAGGTAGCCCCGGCCGGCAAAGGTGTCTGTTCCAGCCCGTCTGGCCAGGGATAGGCGGTGGCGTAGAAGTAAGGGTTGGGAATACCCTCGTCGCCGGTGGAAAAGCCGAAATTCATCTGTTCGTCGGCTTTCTCTTCGTCGGCCGGGTCCACCCCGGGCACCAGCCGGCCGGAAAACCACAGCACCGCCAGGTCAAAGTGATGCGGCCAGAGCTGCACCGGGCCGGTCTCTTCTCGCAACTCGCCCTTAAACTGTTTGAAGACCTGGTCCACCTGGGACAGCGCCTGCCAGAACGTTTCCACCGCTTCGGCGTCGTAATCCCCGGCCGGCCGCTTGTCGCCGAACTGGTTAAGGTCAAGGGCTGGCTGGACGCCTACTTCGTCCAGGGCATCCAGTACCTCTTCGCCAAATTCTCGGGCCGATTGGCCGTCAAAATCAATCTCAAACCACTCCCCGTGGCTTGTCGTCAGGACCAATTGGTGGCCAACGAAATCCAACAATAGCTCAAAGGTGCAGTCGCCGCCCCACATCGGCGTGGTCGTCAGGCCCGTTGTCGCAGCCCGCAGGCTAATATGCGACCAATGTTTCTGGTGCGGTGTCATCGCCCGCCGGACCTTGCCCACCACCTGGGCATAGCTCTGGATCGTATCCCGCGTGGCCTTCCATTTAGCCAATGGTAGAGGTGGGAAGAGGGGTTGGGTCATAACTATCTACCTCCAATAAAAATCCGTAAATCCTGCCAATCCGTTCTACGGATTTTACAACTGCCCGGCCGAACTAATCACCTCCACCAGACTCGGCCCCTCATGGGCCAGGGCTTTTTCCAGCGCCGGCCGCAATTCAGCCGCCTTTTCCACCCGGATGCCCAGCCCGCCACAAATCTCGGCGTACTGGGCAAAGTTCGGGTTGTGCAGCTCCGTCTGCCAGACGTGGTAATGGCCGGCCCGCTGTTCGCGGCTAATCTTGGCCAGCTCCGAGTTGTTCAGCAGCACCAACGTGATCGGCATATTGTATTTGACCGCCGTCGTAAATTCGACCATGTACTGGCCAAAGCCGCCGTCGCCGGCAATGGCCACAATCTTACGCTGCGGCGCGGCCGCCCAGGCCCCCATCGCCGCCGGGAAGGCAAAGCCAATCGAGCCCAGGTAGCCGGACATCAACACGTGCTGCCGCTTCGACTCGAAGTACATGCCGAAAGCATAGGCGTTGTTACCCACGTCAATGGCAATAACCGCATCCTCCGGGATTACCTCGCCCAGCGCCTGGAAAATGAAGGCGTTGGGCACCCGGCCGCGCGGTCCATACGTCTCGGCCCGCCTGGCTTTCTCTGCCCGCCAGTTAGCCCACAGCCGGGCCACGTAATCGCGGCGCTCCGGCCGGGACTGGGGGGCCAGCCGCTCCATCAGCAGCTCCAGCGTCGCCCCGATCTCCCCCCACAGCGGCAGGTGGACCTCGTGAAATTTGCCCAGTGTCATCCGGTCAAAATCCACCTGGATAATCGGCCGCTTGGTCGTAATGCTGGTGTGGTTGCTGAAACTGGCCCCCAGCACCAGCAGCACGTCCGAGCGGTTCATCGTCGCGCTGGCGATGGGCGTGCCGCTGCGGCCCAGCACACCGCAGGCCAGCGGGTGGCTGTCGGCAATCGTCCCCTTGGCTTTGAACGTCGTAATCACCGGGGCGTCAATCTTTTCCGCCAGGGCCAGGATCTGGTCGGCAAACGGCCGTCCGCCGTTGCCGACGATAATCCCCGGCCGCTCGGCCGCCGCCAGCATCTCCACAGCCCGTTCCAGCTCCTCAGCCGGCGGGGTAATACGCGGATTGGAGACCCGCCCCTCCATCGGCCGCGGTTTGGCGTTGGCCACGGCCGGCAATTTCTGGACCTCGTCGGGGAAAATCAGGTGGCCGACGTCGCGGCGGATAAGGGCGTGCTTGAGGGCCAGGGCCATCAGCTCGGCCGCGTTTTCCGGCCGCAACACCGTCTGGCTCCAGGCGGCCACGGCCGAAAAAGCCTCGGCCAGCGGCACTTCCTGGAACGCGCCCGGACCGAGCACCTGGGTGTTCACCTGGCCGGTGAGGGCCAGGATAGGCGCCCGGTCCACCTTGGCATCCCACAGCCCGGTCAGCATATTCGTCGCCCCCGGCCCGGCAATGCTGAAGCAGGCCGCCGGCCGGCCGGTCAGCTTGGCGTAGCCACTGGCCGCAAAGGCCGCCGCCCCCTCATGCCGGATGCCGAAATAGCGCAGCCGGCCGGCCTGGGCCGCCCGGAAGAAGGCGTCGCCCAGCCCCAGGTTAGAGTGGCCGACCATGCCGAAGACTGTGTCCACCCCCCAGTCCACCATCGTCTCCACCATCTGGTCCATCAGCGTCGGCTTATGCTCCGGCTCGCGCACCCCCACGTAGACCCCATCCGGCCGGATGTCCACCGGGAAGGCCGGCACCGGCTCGTCGTCGAATTGCGGCGGGACCGTCCCGGTATGCGGGTCGTACTCGTAGGCGTGCCAGGGACAGATCACGTAGCCGTTTTGCAAGAAGCCGTCCCCCAGCGGCCCGCCCTGGTGCGGGCAGCGGTTGCTGATTGCCCCATAGCCCTGCTCCGTCCGGGTCAGGCAAACGGCAAAATGCCCCGCCTGCACCGTCGTTATCCGCCCCTCCGCCAGCAACGCCACGTCACCGACGCGATACCAGGTCAACTGCCCATTCTGGTCCTCGCTCATCTTGCTTTCCTCCTAAAGAAATGAACGCAAAGTCGCCAAGAAGCCAGGACGCAAAGAAATGCTTTTCTTTGCGTGAACTTTGGCCCTGCCAAAGTCTGCGTCTTTGCGTCAAACTGTTTTGTTCAAGAATAACGGTAATCGGTCAGGCAGGCAATGGGGCAGCCAATTGCCAATGCCGCATATCTTTTTCTTCTTCCTTTCATCCCGGTGAGGTATAATAGGGGTAGCCGGTAATTCCACCTAGGGAGAACGACCGATGAATGATTCCAACCCCCAACCAGATCACGACGGTGGCGTCTGGTCTTCCATCCTGCGCGCAGCCGAGGGACTGCCGCCGCCGCTGCGCTTTGTCATCGTCGCTGGTGTCCTCCTGGTTGCCCTTATTGTGGCCGACCCAGCTATTCCCAACAACCTGGTACCCCTCCTTTACTTCCTCTATATCGGTGGTATGTTTCTCTACGGTTGGTGGGAGTACCAGAATTTTCAGCGGGAGAAAGCCCAGCAAGCCCACAAGGAAGTCATGAGGTGGCTGGAACTGGAAGGAAATAAACCGCCAGCCTCGTCGCCGGTGGCTGGACCGCCACCCGCGTCGCCACCGGCACCAGAGGCCAATGACCTGCGCCGCCGTTATCTTCATGGCCTGTTTGTTGGCTGCGGCTCACTCTCAATGGCCATGATCGATCCTCGCGCCCAGCACTCCCAGGCAGCCCAGCTTGCCCTGCAAAGCGTCTTTACGGCGCTGGACGTGGCTGCCACACAACAGGAAAGAGACGTGAAGTGGCAAACGGCCAGTCGCGAACGGGATCAGCGCGAGCCGGCGCTGGCCGCTCTCAGCCGCCACCCCCGCCTGGTCCTTTTGGGCCAGCCCGGCTCGGGCAAGTCTACGCTGGTCAACTTCATTGCCTACTGCCTGACCGGGGAAGGTTTGGGACACGACTCGGTGAATCTGGCCCGGCTGGCAGGGATGGGTTGGCGACTACCCGGCCTGCTACCCGTGCGCGTCATTTTGCGGGACTATGCTGCTCGCGGCCTGCCGGCCGGGCAGGATCTGTTGACTTTTCTGGGCAGCGAGCTGGAAGTGGCCGGTTTGGACGCTTACCGGAAGGAACTGCAACGGCAGTTGCAGCAGCGGGGCGGCATTCTGCTCCTGGACGGCCTGGACGAAGTGCCCCAGGCTCACCGGCAGCGGAAGCAGTTACGCGAGGCTGTTCTGGCCTTTGTCGCTGGCTTTCCCCAGGTGCGAGTGGTCGTGACCAGCCGCCCTTACGCCTACGACGCCGACTGGCAGTTGCCCGATTTCGCCCGCGCCCGCCTGCTAGATTTCAACCAGGAACAGATAGACGGCTACATTGATAGCTGGTATGGGGTCACCGGCGAGTTAGATCCAGACCTGCCACCGGCCCGGGCCAAACAATACGCCGAACAGTTAAAACGCGGCGTACGCAGCAACCGCAACCTGGCCGAGCTGGCCCCCCGGCCGTTGCTGCTGGCGCTTATGGTGTCGCTGCATCGCTGGCAGCACGGCGGCGCGTTGCCGGAGAAGCGGGAGGAACTGTACGACAAGAGTGTGGACCTGCTACTGGATCTGTGGCAGCGGCCGAAGCAGTTGTATGATGAGCGCGGCCGCCCTACCCACCAGGAAACCAGCGCCCTGGTAGAACTGGGCATCGGCCGGGACGAGTTGCGCAATGCGCTCAGCGAAGTGGCCTTTATGGTCCATCGCGACCAGCCCCAACTAACCGGCACGGCCGACATCCCTGCGGAACGGCTGGCCGGGGCGCTCTTTGCCGCGCCCGGCCGCAAACCGGGTGTTGACTTAGACCGGGCTATTGATTACGTCAAAGATAGAGCCGGCCTGTTGGAGGAGCGCGGCGTGGACCGCCAGGGCCGGCGCATCTACGCCTTTCCCCATCGCACGTTCCAGGAATACCTGGCTGCCTGCCACCTGCTGGCCCAGGATACCTTTCCCGACGAGCTGGTGCGGCTGGCTCGCCAGGAACCGGAGCGGTGGCGCGAGACGGTCCTGCTGGCCGCCGGCCGGGGCGGGGCTAAATCTCAAGCCCTGGTCTGGCAACTGGTGCAGGCCCTCTGTCCGCAACCGCCGCCCGGCGACCTGGCGACAGCAGCCGAAGCCGATTGGTGGGGCGCGTTTTTAGCCGGGCGGGTTTTGTGGGATGTTGATCACCTTTTGCAGACCACCGCGCCACACCTGCAAACGGTGCTGGGCCGGGTGCGCGACTGGCTGGCCGCTCTGGTTGCCCAGGCGACGCTGCCACCGCTGGACCGGGCGGTGGCCGGCGAGGCGCTGGACCGGCTGGGCTGGCTGCCGCCGGACCTGGACCACTGGATACGCTGCGCGAGCGGCGCTGACGATGGCGGCGACCTGCTGGTCATGAAATACCCGGTGACGAATGCCCGCTATGAATTGTTTATCGAGGCGGGTGGCTATAGCCAACCGGCCTACTGGCGCGCCGGGCGCTCCGGCGACGAAAAGGAACCACGATACTGGGACCATGCCCTGCTCGGCCGGGAACGGCGCGGCTACCCGGTAGTTGGCATTTCCTGGTACGAAGCCTCGGCCTACGCCGCCTGGATGGCAGAGTTGCTGGCGCTGGCGCGGCGGGATGGGAGCAGGCTGCGGCCTGAAGAACGGGCGCTGGCCGCCGATTTGCTGGCCGCTGGGGTGACAGAAGTGCGCCTGCCAACCGACGCCGAGTGGACGCGGCTGGCCGGCGGCGAAGCTAGCGACCGTTACCCTTGGGACCCAGTGGGCGGCCCGGCCACGGC
This sequence comes from Chloroflexota bacterium, assembly GCA_022616275.1. Lineage (GTDB taxonomy): Bacteria > Chloroflexota > Anaerolineae > Promineifilales > Promineifilaceae. The sequence continues at coordinate 2,961 of JAKEFB010000243.1, read as the reverse complement.
TGACCCGGCCGCCATCCGCGAACGGGCCAACACGGACGAGCTGGGCTGGGGGCGGACGACGCCGGTCTACCTCTACCCGCTGGGGGCCAGCCAGCCGCACGGCCTGATGGACCTGGCCGGCAATGCCTGGGAATGGACAGCGACAGAAGCGAGAGGTGGCCGCGTGGTGCGCGGCGGCTCGTGGCTCGACACCCAGAGGTAGGCGCGCGTGTCGGTCCGCCTCCACCACTCCCCGGACCCCTGGAACCTCGACCTCGGTTTCCGGCTGGTCGCCCCCGTCTTTCCTGGTTCCTGATTTCTGGAATACTGATTTCTGCCATGCTGAGTTCTGGAGGGGGGTCTGGGGGGCTATGCCCCCCAGGGCGCAATAGACTCGTCAATAGCCATTGATTTTGTGAGGACGTCGTGAAGACATACCGCAACCTATATGCCCGCGTTCACGATTGGGACAATTTGTACCTGGCTTATTGCAAGGCACGCAAGGGCAAACGCAGCCGTTCGCCGGCGGCCACGTTTGAATTCTACCAGGAGGAGAACCTGGTCCGGCTGCAGAATGAACTGGCCCATAAAACCTATCAACCTGGCGTTTACCACTCCTTTTACATCCACGAGCCCAAACGCCGTCTTATCTCGGCCGCCCCGTTCCGCGACCGGGTGGTCCATCACGCCTTGTGCAACGTTATTGAACCCCTCTTCGAGAGGAGCTTCGTTTACGATTCATACGCCAACCGGATTGGCAAAGGAACTCACCGGGCGCTGATCCGCTGCCAACAGTTGGCCCGCCGCTACCCGTACGTGCTGCAGTGCGACGTGCGCCAGTTTTTCCCGGCCATTGACCACGCCATCTTGCGTGGTATCCTGGCCCGCAAAATCGCCGACGCCGGCGTCATGTGGCTGGCAGACTGCATCCTGGCCAGTGGCCAGGGGGTGCTGGCCGAACAATACGAAATGCAATGGTTCCTTGGTGATGATTTGTTGGCCGTCCACCGGCCCAGGGGCCTGCCTATCGGCAATCTGACCAGCCAGTTCTGGGCCAACTGCTACCTGAACCCGTTCGACCACTTCGTCAAGCGCGAACTGAAGTGCCAGGGGTACGTCCGCTATGTGGACGACGTGCTGCTTTTTGCCCGCGATAAACCCGCGCTATGGACCTGGCGTGAAGCGGTGATGGAAAAACTGGCCGAGCTACGGCTGACTATCCACTCCGGGGCTCACCCGCGCCCGGTAACGGAGGGCATTCCCTTTTTAGGGTTCGTGGTCTATCCCACTCACCGCCTGGTCAAGCGCCGTAAAGTCATTCATTTTCGGCGGCGGTTGCAACAGCGGCTGCACAACTACCAGGCTGGCGAAATAACTACTGAAGAGGTTAACGCAACGGTGCAGGGCTGGATTAACCACGTGCGCTATGGCGACACGTGGGGCCTGCGCCGGGCAGTTCTACGGGATGTGACGCTATGACAGGAGGAGACGGAGATGCAGCAATCGCCAATATTCAGCAAAACGTATGATTTGCTGGCCTGGCTGATACCGGCCACGACGAAATTCCCTCGCGAGCAACGCTTTGTCCTGGCCAGGCACGTCCAGGAGACGGCGCTACGTTTTCAGGAGGAGTTGATTGAGGCGGCCGCAGGGCCGAAAAATGCGCGGGAGCTGGCTCTGGCCGGCGCTGACGTCAGCCTGACCAAGCTGCGCTTTTATCTGCGGCTCTGCCAGGATTTACATTTGCTGACGCCGCGCCAGTACCGGCACGTGGCCGAGATGGTGGCCGAAATCGGCCGGTTGCTGGGCGGCTGGCGGCAGAAAACAGGTACGGCATGATGGGCGCAGGCCCTTGTGTAGGGACAAGCCAGCAGGTGGCCGCGTGGTGCGCGGCGGCTCGTGGAACAACAACCAGAGGAAGGCGCGCGTGTCGGTCCGCCACCACAACAACCCGGACAACTGGAACAACAACAACGGTTTCCGGCTGGTCGCCCACGCCTTTCGCTCCCCACCGGCAATGCTTTGGGTCGGCGGCAGTTAGCTGCCAAAGACGCAGGCCGAGGTTGGCGGACGTAGCAACACGTCCGCCGAAAGACGGCGTGGCTTGTTCCTGGCCGGTAAGTCTACCGGGCGCATAGAGAAAAGCCTTGCAGCCTGTGGTAGCCCTACCGGGCGACGCTTGCTGCAAGGCATCTATGGGCACAAATCCAAAATCCAAAATCTAAAATCTCACGCTTTGGCCTGCAACTCAATAGCGACCGCCAACCCCTCTCCCGGCGCGCTTTCGGCCGCGATCCGACCCCCATGCGCCTCGACGATGGCCCGGGCAATAGCCAGCCCCAGCCCCGACCCCCCGGCCGCCCGCTGGCGCGACTTATCCCCCCGGTAAAACCGCTCAAAAATAAACGGCAGCTCCCCGGCTGGGACGCCGGGGCCGCTGTCCTCGACCATCAAGACGACCCCGGCCGGATCCGGCCGGGCGCCAAGCGAGATTCGCCCCCCGGCCGGGGTGTAGCGCAGGGCGTTGCCCACCAGGTTGTCCAGCACCTGGGCCATCCGGTCTGGGTCCACGTCTACGGCCGGCAGGCCGGCCGCGGCCTCCACCTGCAGGGCAATCTCTTTTTGCCGGGCCTGGGGTGCGTGGGCCGCCACCGCTCGCTCCAGTAGTTCGGCCGGCGGCGTTGGCCGGCGGGTAAGGGGTAGCTCCCCCGCTTCCGACAGCGACAGGGTCCGCAAATCGTCCACCAGCCGGTTCAGTCGCCGCGCCTCGTCGTGAATGACCTCGAAGCTCTCGGCCGTGGCCGGCAGCACCCCGTCGCGCAGTGCTTCGGCGTGGCCCAGGATGATGCTCAACGGCGTACGCAAATCGTGGGCGATGTCGGCCGTCATCTGGCGACGCAAATCGCGGGCCTGGGCCAGGTCGGCGCTCATCTGGTTGAAGGACGTGGCCAGCTCGCCCAGCTCGTCGTCGGAGCGGACCGG
>JAKEFB010000242.1 GCA_022616275.1 Chloroflexota bacterium | reverse complement strand
GGCGAGATTTCGCTGCCCGAAGGGGTAGAGATGGTCATGCCTGGCGACAATGTCAACTTGAAGGTCAAGTTGATTACCCCGGTGGCGCTGGAAGAAGGCAGCCGTTTCGCCATTCGCGAAGGTGGTCTGACCGTTGGCGCTGGCGTCATTACTAAGATTTTGAATTAAGGAAAAGTGACATTGGTGATTGTCACTTTCAAAGTGACAGTCACCGGAAGAGGCGCAGATGGCTCAAAAAATTCGTATTCGTTTGAAGGCTTATGATCATCGGGTCTTAGACCAGTCGGCCAAGCGGATTGTGGGCACAGCCGAGCGGACCGGGGCGCAAGTGTTAGGCCCGGTTCCTCTACCCACCCGCATCGAGCGGTTCACCGTGCGGCGCAGTACCTTCATTGACAAGGACTCGCACGAGCATTTTGAGATCCGCACGCACAAGCGGCTGATTGACGTGTTGAACCCGGATTCGAAGACCATTGATACCCTGATGCGGCTAAATCTGCCGGCCGGAGTGGATATTGAGATTCAGATATAGGTGACTGTCACTTTAGAAGTGACAGTCACCTATCAAAATCAGGATGATGCAACGCTGGCCTGGTCGTTGACAGTCCTGGGAGGTATTAATGAAAGGATTACTGGGCTTTAAACTGGGTATGACCCAGATCATTGACGATAATGGGGTTGTGATGCCTGTCACTGTCGTACAGGCAGGGCCGTGCTACGTCACACAGGTCAAGACAAGTGAAAGTGACGGTTATGAGGCTGTCCAGGTCGGTTTTGGCGAGGCTAAGGAAAAACGGCTCACTAAAGGACAGCGGGGCCACCTGGCTCTATTGAAGACCGACCAGGAGCACCCGAAGCGTAAGAAGAGCGCTGGCATTCCGGCAGTTCGTTATTTACGAGAATTTCGCACCGGCTCTGCCGGCGACTATAAAGTTGGCCAGATCCTGACAGTGGAGCAATTTCAGGTCGGAGATCGGGTAGATATTATCGGCAAGACCAAGGGCCGGGGCTTTGCTGGTGTGGTTAAGCGGCATGGTTTCCGGGGCGGCCCCAAGACCCACGGCCAGTCAGACCGTTGGCGTGCCCCTGGCTCCATTGGTTCTACTTCAGGCATGGGCCGCGTTATTAAAGGTCTACGCATGGCCGGCCGGATGGGCAACGAACGAGCGACATCACAAAATCTGGAAGTCGTTCGCATTGACCCAGAACGCAACTTGATTGCACTCAAGGGGTCTGTACCGGGCACAAAGGGCGGCCTGGTCGTCATTCGCGATGCGGCGAAGGGTTGAGAGAGAGGACGTCATGAAAGTTTCGGTTCTCAACATGGCTGGCGACGAGGTCGGGACCATCGAACTCTCGCCCGCTGTTTTTGAACAACAAGTTAACCGTGACCTGATGCACCAGGCCTTAGTCCGCCAACTGGCCAATAAGCGCCAGGGCACTCACAAGACCAAGACCCGTGCCGAGGTTAACCGGACGGGGGCCAAGTGGTACCGCCAGAAGGGGACCGGCCGGGCTCGCCACGGCAGCAAGCGGGCGCCTATTTTCGTGGGCGGTGGTATTGCCCACGGGCCGCAGCCGCGCTCTTACGAGAAGGACATGCCGCGCAAAATGCGGCGAGCGGCGCTGCGCTCGGCCCTGACAGTCAAGGCCCAGGGTGGCGATATCGTCGTGCTGGACCGGCTGGAGCTGGATCAGCCCAAGACCAAAGAAATGGTCGGTGTTGTCCGTCGCCTGGTGGGCGATGGCAGCGCCCTGGTGCTGATGGCCGAGCGAGATGACAACGTGGAAAAGTCGGCGCGCAACTTGCCAGATGTGAAAACGCTGCGGGCCACTTACCTGAATATTCGCGACCTGTTGGGCCACGACAAGCTCATCATGCCCCTGGCAGCCCTGGAAGTGTTGGAAGGGTTCCTGGGCGACGACCTGGCTGTGGCGGCCGGGATGGATGAGGAGGAATAAGAGATGCATTGGCGTGAAATTATTCGCCGGCCGGTGATCACCGAGAAAAGTGATTATATGGCAGGCACCTACAACCAGTATACATTTGTCGTGGATTCGCGAGCCAACAAAATGCAGATCAAGGAAGCCATTGAACTAGCCTGGCCTGACGTAGAAGTGGAAAAAGTGCGGGTCATGAACTTCCCCGCCAAACGAGCCCGTCGCTGGCGGCGGTTGACCATCCGCAAGCCTGGATACAAAAAGGCGGTTGTGACGTTGGCGCCAGGCGATACGATTGACCTGTTTGAAGGTGTATAAACCAAGCAGGGGCGAGGGTCTGGCGTTCGGTGGGGTCTTGTTCCCCCGCACAGCAAGGCCTGGCGTCCGTCTCTGGAGGAAAAATGCCGATTAAAGTTTATAAACCAACTTCTCCTGGTCGCCGTGGCATGAGCGGCCAGACGTTTGAAGAAGTAACCCGCCCTACGCCGGAGCGCTCCCTCACCCAGGGTATGCGCAAGCGGGGCGGCCGTAACGTGCGCGGCAAGATCACCATCCGCCATCGTGGTGGTGGCCATAAGCGCCGTTACCGGGATATTGATTTCCGGCGTGATAAATTGGGTATTCCTGGGCGAGTGACCACAGTTGAGTACGATCCCAACCGGTCGGCCCGGATTGCCCTGGTGGTATACGCCGACGGCGAGAAGCGGTATATCGTTGCCCCCCTTGGGTTGCAGGTGGGTGATAAAGTGCTCAGCAGCCCCAGCGCCGACATCCGGCCGGGGAACACATTACCGTTGCGCAATATCCCTCAGGGCACGATGATCCATAATATTGAATTGCAGGTTGGCCGTGGCGGCCAGTTGGCCCGCGCAGCCGGCACGTCGGCGCAAATTTTGGCCAAGGAAGATCGGAACTATGCCATGGTCCGGCTGCCCTCTGGCGAGGAGCGGCTCATCCGCCAGGATTGCCTGGCGACGGTCGGCCAGGTGGGCAACGTGGAGCATGGCAATGTGAAGCTGGGCAAGGCCGGCCGCAAACGCCACATGGGTATCCGCCCGACGGTGCGTGGCTCGGCGATGACGCCACGCGACCATCCACACGGTGGTGGTGAAGGCCGTTCGCCCATTGGTATGCCGGGTCCGAAAACTCCTTGGGGTAAGCCAGCGCTGGGTAAGCGTACGCGTCATAACAAGGCGACCGACAAGTTTATCTTCCGTCGCCGTACGAAGAAGCGTCGGTAGGAGGTAGGAGAACGATGTCACGTTCATTAAAGAAAGGGCCTTTTATAGCCCCGAGTTTGTTGGAAAAAGTTGAACGCCTGAATACCAGCGGCGGCCGGCAGGTCATTCGTACCTGGTCGCGGGCCAGTACCATTTTTCCCCAGATGGTGGGCCACACCATCGCCATCCACGACGGCCGGCGACATGTGCCCATTTACATCACGGAGAACATGGTTGGCCATAAGCTGGGAGAGTTTGCGCCAACGCGCACTTTTCGTGGGCACGTGAGCAAAGCCGAAAAGAAGGGAGGTCGCCGGTAACTATGGCTGAGGCATTCGAGGTCAGAGCGGTCGCCAAGTACATTCCCATTTCACCGCGTAAGGTTCGGCTGGTGGTAGACGCCGTGCGTGGCAAAGGCGCCCAGGAAGCGCTGGACATGCTACGGTTCATGCCCCAGCGGGCGGCCGAGCCGGTGTACAAGTTGATTCAGTCGGCCATAGCCAACGCGGAACAGAACTTTGGCTTGGAAATTGGCGAACTGTTTGTAAGCCGCATTTCCGCTGACGAAGGACCGCGGCACCGTTTGGCGCCCTATGGTGGTCGCTTTGGCGCCCGTGGTCGGTTTAAGCCGGTTATGCGCCGCTCTTCGCACATTACTGTTGTCCTGGCGGAGCGGGAAGTGACGGATTGGAGTTAAGGAAGGAGATATAGCCTTGGGACGTAAAGTACATCCTACTGGATTTCGCCTGAAGGTGATTAAAGATTGGAATACCCGCTGGTACGCGGAAGGCGGGAAGTACCGCGATCTGCTGAAGGAAGATTTCGCCATCCGCCGCATGATCAACGCAGAGTTGCCTAAGGCGGGAATTGCCAAAACTACAATTGAGCGGTTTCCTAATCAAGTGCAGATTGTGATTCATACTTCTAAGCCGGGCATCGTCATCGGCCGTAAAGGGGCCACTGTTAAGGAGCTGCGCGGCAAGCTGAGGGATCTGACGGGCAAATCAGTGAAGCTGGACGTCGAAGAAATCTCCCAGCCGGATACCAATGCCCAACTGGTAGCTGAAAATATTGCCGGCCAGCTTGATCGCCGTATTTCGCACAGCCGGGCGATGAAGCGGGCCGTGATGCAGGCCATGCGCCAGGGTGTGGAAGGGATTCGCATTGAGTGTGGCGGCCGGCTGGCCGGCGCAGAAATGGCCCGCAAGGAAAAGATGTGGGACGGCCGTGTGCCGCGTAATACCCTGCGCGCCGACCTGGACTTTGGTTTTGCCGAGGCGCTGACGACCTTCGGCCGGATTGGCGTCAAGGTCTGGATTTACAACGGCGAGGTTCTGCCGCAGAAGGCTGAGGCAACCGACGTTTACATCAGCGAGTAAGAACTATGTTAATGCCAAAGCGCGTGAAATATCGCAAACAATTTCGTGGCCGTATGAAAGGAATGGCCAAGGGCGGCACCGAGCTAAGCTATGGTGAGTTTGGCCTACAGGCGCTGGAGCCGGGCTGGATCACCAGCCGCCAGATAGAGGCGGTACGCCGGGCGATGGTCCGCCACATGCGCCGTCGTGGCAAATATTGGGTCCGTATCTTCCCCGATAAGCCGGTGACGGCCAAGCCGGCCGAAACCCGCATGGGTAAGGGCAAGGGTTCAGTAGACCACTGGGTCGCCGTAGTCAAGCCCGGCCGGATCATGTTTGAGTTGTCCGGTGTCAGCGAAGATGTCGCCCGTGAGGCCTTGAACCTGGCTGGCTACAAATTACCTATTAGAACGCAAATTGTGACGCGAGAAGGGGGTAATTTGTAATGTCGAATATTGTCGAATTGCGCCAGATGAGCGACGAGAAGCTGCAGGAAAAGCTGGATAACGCCCGGGAGGAGCTATTTAACCTCCGCTTTCAGAAGGCCTCGGCTCGCCTGGAGGATGTCTCCAGCCTGCGGCGGGTTCGCCGGGAAATTGCCCGGCTGGAAAATGTGTTGGGTATGCGCCAGCTAGCAATTGAAGCTGCCCTGAAACAGCCGGAGGTTGCGGCGGCCCTGAGTGGCAAGGAATGGCAGGCGGAGTCCCATTTCGACTATGAGGACGGCGCCTGGGTGGTCCAGTTTGCGGATGACAAGGACAAGGAGTTGGCCACGACACTGGTGGATTTGAATAAGAAGAAGCCTAAGGGACGCAAATATCGCCAAGCCAATAGCCAACAGGTAGGTAAGGGAAGATGAGAGAACAACGGAAGCGTCTTACTGGCACTGTAACCAGTGACAAAATGGATAAAACGGTTGTCGTGGCGGTAGAAACGATCAAGCGGCACCCGATTTACGGCAAAGTGATGCGCCAGGTGAAGAAGTATAAGGCTCACGACGAGGCGAACGCCTGCCAGATTGGCGACAGGGTCGAGATTATCGAGTCCCGGCCGATTAGCCGGCATAAGCGTTGGGCTGTAGTGTCTATCCTGGAGCGGGCCAGTTAGGGGCCGGTCAGGCGCCGATTAGGCTAGAGAAAAAGAGGCGTGAGAGATGATCCAACAGGAAACTCGCTTGAACGTTGCCGATAATTCTGGGGCCCGCGAACTTTTGGTGATCCAGGTTGTTGGTAGCACCGGCCGCAAGTATGGGGCGGTGGGCGACGTGGTTGTGGCCACTGTTAAGAAAGCGGTGCCCAACGCTCAGTTAAAGAAGAGTAGTATCGTAAAGGCGGTTATTGTGCGGACCAAGAAGGCCTACCGGCGCGAGGATGGCAGCTATATCAGCTTTGACGACAATGCGGCCGTCATCCTGGACGCCGAAGGTAAAAACCCCATCGGCACACGTGTGTTTGGACCAGTGGCCCGGGAACTGCGGGAGAGGGGATACAGCCGTATCCTGTCGCTCGCGCCCGAAGTGCTGTAACTGGCAAGTGGTAACGGGGATTGAAAATGCGTATTAAGAAAGGTGACCAGGTTGAAGTAATCGCAGGCAACGATAAGGGCCTGCGGGGGACAGTACAGCGGGTACTCCCCAAAGAAAACCGGGTGGTGGTTTCAGGCGTGAACATCGTGAAGAAGCACCAGCGCCCACGGCCTACCGGCGGCCGGACGCCGGCGCAGGGTGGCATCATTGAATTCGAGGCCTCGATTGACGCTTCGAACGTGATGCTGGTCTGCCCCCACACCGGCGAACTGACCCGCATCGGGTATCGCCGACTCAAAGAAGGCGACCAGTTCGTCCGTGTCCGTTACTCGAAGAAGAGTGGGAAAGAGATTGATTAGTAATTGAGTAATTAAGTAATTGGGTAATTGGGTAATTCGTAATTATTCAATTACTCAATTACTTAATTGCCGCTTTGAGAGGACGAAGATGGCGATTAAGCCGTTGAAGCAACAATATAAAGAAGATGTTGTCCCCGCGCTGATGAAAGATTTCGGGTACACGAGCATCATGCAGGTGCCTGTATTGGAGAAGATCGTCGTTAACGTTGGTTTGGGCGAGGCCCTCGATAACGCCAAGGCGCTGGAGTATGCCGTCAACGACGTTCAACAGATTACCGGCCAGAAGCCGGTGATTACCAAGGCAAAAAAGTCCATTGCCAGCTTCAAGCTGCGCGAAGGGCGCCAGATTGGCGTAAAGGTCACGCTGCGGGGCGAGCGGATGTGGAGCTTCCTGACCAGGTTGATCCACGTTGCCCTACCCCGGACGCGCGACTTCCAGGGTGTCTCGCCAGACTCATTTGACGGCCGTGGAAATTATACGCTGGGCCTGCGTGAGCAGTTGATCTTTCCTGAAATTAATTACGACAAGATTGATAAAGTGCGGGGCATGGAAATCAGCATTGTGACTACGGCCAGGACCGATGAGGAAGGTCGTAGATTACTGGCCCATTTGGGTATGCCTTTCCGGGAATAAGTGGGGCCTTGTGAGAGACGAAGGAGAATAAGATGGCTAAGAAGTCAATGGTTGCGCGTGAGAAGCAGCGCAAATACAAAGTCCGCGTTCGCAATCGTTGCCAGTGGGTTGACCCTGATTCCGGCAAGGTTTGCGGCCGGCCGCGTGGTTACATGCGTCGCTTTGGTTTGTGCCGTATCTGCTTCCGGGAACAGGCCCTGCAAGGCAACATTCCTGGCGTGGCTAAGTCGAGCTGGTAGAGGATAGTACGTTATGTCCGTAAGTGATCCAATTAGCGACATGTTGACGCGCGTCCGCAACGCGACAGCGCGTTCGCACGAATACGTTTCCATTCCTCATTCGACGCTGAAAGAGGCCGTGGTGGCCGTGTTGAAGGAAGAAGGGTACATTGACGACTATCAGGTATTACCTGAGAAACCACAGCCTGTCCTGCGCTTGAAGCTGAAGTATGTGGGTGACCGCCGCCACCGCCGCCCGGTTATTACCGGGCTGGAGCGGGTGAGTCGGCCGGGCCGCCGTGTCTACGTTGGGAAAAAGGACATCCCCTGGGTGTTGAGTGGCATGGGAATCGCTATTCTCACCACCCCCCAGGGTGTTATGACTGGCGACAAGGCGCGCCGCCTGGGCTTAGGCGGCGAGATCCTGTGCCAGGTGTGGTAAGCGGAGGTTGGAATAATGTCCCGCATAGGTAGGAAACCTATCCCTCTGGCGAAGGGGGTAAACGTGGAAATTAACGGGTCGGACGTTGTGGTCAAGGGCGCCAAAGGGACCTTGACACGCTCGTTCCACCCGGATATGACAATTGAGCTGGAGGATAATACCCTCCATGTGAGTCGTCCCAGTGACTCGCGCCAACATCGGGCGCTGCACGGGCTGACCCGGGCCCTGTTGAATAATATGGTGGTTGGGGTAAGTACAGGCTTTACCCGGCGCCTGAGCGTGGAAGGCGTTGGCTACCGGGCGGAAATGAAGGGAAAAACCCTGGTTTTGCATGTGGGCTACTCTCACCCGGTGGTTATTGAGCCGCCGGCTAATCTGGCTTTTGAGGTGGATGGCCGTGGCAAGCAGGTAACTATTAGCGGTGTAGACAAAGAACTGGTCGGCGAGACGGCCGCTCAGGTTCGCAAGGTGCGCCCGCCCGAACCGTATAAGGGCAAGGGGATTGCCTACGAAGGTGAACATATCCGGCGCAAGGCTGGGAAAACCGGTAAGGTGTAACTGCTTCGTAGGAGATTGGAGGTTGGAGATTATGTCTGCGAATAGTCGTGAAGCACGCCAGCGGCGTCATCGCCGGGTACGTGTGAAAATCAGTGGAACGTCTGAACGGCCGCGCCTGAATGTCTTCCGTAGCCTGCAGCACATCTACGCCCAGGTGATTGACGATACCCAAGGCCGCACCCTGGCGTCGGCCTCAACCCTGGACAAGGAAGTGGCCAGTATGGCCAGCGGTAAGCCGAAGAAAGAACAGGCTGTTCTGGTTGGCAAGGTTTTGGCCCAGCGGGCCCAGGCAGCCGGGGTAACCGAGGTGATTTTTGACCGTGGCGGTTACCTGTACCACGGCCGGATCAAGGCCCTGGCCGAGGGCGCCCGTGAAGGCGGACTCAAGTTTTAGTATTGGAGACAAAAATGGGTCAAAGACGACAAAGTTACCCGGAGCGTAATGAGTACGACGAGCGGATTATTGACATTACCCGCGTGGCTAAGGTGATTAAGGGCGGCCGCCGTTTTGCCTTCCGCGTGGTGGTTGTCGTGGGCGATAACAAGGGCAGCGTTGGTTTTGGCATGGGCAAGGCTCGTTCCGTGCCGGACGCCATCCGCAAAGCTCTGGAAGCGGCCCGCAAGGACATGGAGTCGGTGGCTATGGCGGGGAATACGATTCCCCACGAGATCATTGGCACTCACGGCTCGGCCAGAGTCTTGCTGAAGCCGGCTTCCCCCGGTACCGGCGTCATCGCCGGTGGTGGTGTGCGCGCCGTAATTGAAGCCGCTGGTTACAAGGACATCCTGGCCAAATCGTTGGGCAGCGCCAACGTTCTGAACGTCATCCTGGCTACGATGGACGGCCTGCGGCGCTTGAAGAACATGCGCCAGGTGGCCGCCGATCGGGGCAAGGACGTGGCTGAAGTTGCGCCCTTCTGGACTCGTCGTAAGCAACGGGAAGGGGCAAACAACTAAAGATTAGAGCGAGCCGCCCGCTGCGGCTGGCTCGGGGTTGGTTAATATGGGCAAGTTACAGATTACGTACAAAAAGAGCGCCATCGGCTATGAGAAGAGCCAGCGGGCCACGTTGAACGCTTTGGGCCTGCGCAAGCTCAATCAGACGGTGGAGCATGAAGATACCCCGGCCATCCGGGGCATGATTAATAAAGTAACACATCTCGTGACTGTGCAAGAGGTAAAGTAAAGATGCAAATACACGATCTGCGTCCAAATCCGGGAAAAAACAAGAAGCGCAAGCGAGTGGGTCGTGGTATCTCCGCCGGGCAAGGTAAGACGGCCGGCCGGGGTACCAAGGGCCAGAACGCCCGCACCGGGGGTGGCAAAGGTCCCTACTTTGAAGGTGGCCAGTTGCCCCTCGTCCGCCGCCTGCCTTTTAAGCGCGGTTTTACCAACATCTTTAAGGTCGTTTACCGGCCGGTCAACGTCGGCAGTCTGGCCGCTTTCGAGGCTGGAGCCGACGTAGACCCCGAGGCGTTGGCGGCCGTTGGTCTGCTCCACAAGGCAACTGATCCGGTGGTGATCCTGGGCGATGGTGATATTAAGGTGGCCCTGAAGGTCAAGGCCCACCGCTTCTCGGCGTCGGCTAAAGAAAAGATAGAAGCGGCCGGCGGCGCCGTCACGGTGATCCCGCTTGAGTAAATGGGTTAAATGCCAGGCATTTAATCCTGGAGAGATTGATCATGATTGACTCTGTGCGTGCAGCCTTTACCTTGCCCGATCTACGCCGGCGCATCCTCTTCACCATCCTGATGCTGGTGATCTACCGCCTGGTGTCGAACCTCCCGGTACCCGGCGTTAACCTGAGCGCCTGGCTGGCCTTTACCCAACAGCCGACGACCAACAGTTTTATCCAGGTGTTGAATTTGCTGTCGGGTGGGGCAGTGAGCAACTTCTCGGTGATGGCCATGGGGGTTTATCCCTACATTACGGCCTCGATTATTATCCAGTTGCTAACGCCTATCATCCCTTATCTTGAGGAACTATCCCAGGAAGGGGAAACCGGCCGCAATAAGATGAACAAGATCACCTACTACCTGACCATACCGCTGGCTATTTTGCAGGCGGTGGGCCAGATCCGGCTGATCGGCTTCAGCATTACTGGTGGCCTGGACAGCATCATGCCCCACTTTGGCCTGGGGGCCAGCGACTTGCTGCCGACGATCACGACTTTGATGGCCATGACCGGTGGGACAATGTTTGCCATCTGGCTGGGCGAACAAATTACCGAGAACGGTATTGGCCAGGGTATTTCGCTGATCATCTTCGGCGGCATTGTCTCTCGTATCCCGGCCAACATTGCCGGCTTGCTTTCCCTGCCGGACGAAGCGGCGCGGTTTTTTGCCATCGCTGCTTTCGTCGTTCTGACGGTCCTGACGGTCCTGGTGATTGTAGTAGTCCAGGAAGGACAGCGGCGCATCCCGGTGCAATACGGCCGGCGGGTGCGCGGCCGCAAGGTTTACCAGGGCCAGAGCACCCACATTCCGTTGAAGGTCAATACGGCCGGCATGATTCCCATCATTTTTGCCCAGTCTATCCTGGCTTTCCCGGCGCTAATTGCCCAGTTGTTCATCCGGGAGGATGGTACTGGGGTTGTTCACAATGTTGCCCAATGGATCGTTGCCCAATTCGGCCAGCAAACCACCTTCTTTTATTGGGCCTTTTACTTTGTATTGGTAGTAGGCTTTACTTTCTTTTACACAGACGTCATGATCCAGCAACAGCGGCTCCATGAGACGCTGCAGCGTCAGGGTGGCTTTATTCCCGGCAAACGGCCAGGCAAGGTGACTCGTGATTACATCATGGCCGTCGTCCGCCGGATTACCCTGGTTGGGGCACTCTTTTTGGGGCTGGTGGCTGTTTTGCCGGGTATTATGCAGCTCGTCGGCCAATTGTTGAACATCCCAGGGATTGAGCAGAGCGCCCTGGTGATTACCGGCGCCGGCCTGATCATCGTCGTCGGCGTGGTGATTGATACCATGCGGCAGTTGGAAGCCCAATTGCTCATGCGCCACTACGAGAGCTTTATCTAGGACGCTGGCCAATGCCGTTTGTCGTGTTGATGGGCGGACCTGGCGCCGGTAAAGGCACCCAGGCCCGGCAGTTAAAAGAAACGCTTGGTCTGCCGCAGATTGCTACCGGTGACCTGTTTCGCGAGAATTTACAAAACGAAACGGAGCTGGGCAAGCTGGCCAAGCGGTATATGGACGCCGGTGAACTGGTGCCGGATGAGGTAACAGTGGCCATGGTGAAGGAGCGGCTGTCCCGGCCGGATTGCGCCAACGGCGCGCTGCTGGATGGCTTTCCGCGTACCATTGCCCAGGCCAGGGCCCTGGACCAGTTGTTGGCGGAAATGGGCGAGCGAATTAGCCTTGTCCCCTATATTCATGTAGACCCTGACGTTCTGCTCAGGCGGCTGGCCGGCCGGTGGACCTGCCGGGCAAACGGGCACGTTTTCCACCTGATTTTTAACCCGCCCAAAGAGCCGGGGATTTGTGATTACGATGGCAGCCCGCTGTACCAGCGGGCCGACGATTCAGAGGAAACGCAGAAGCGCCGGATTGAGGTCTATTTCGAGCAGACTGCGCCCTTGCTAGACTATTACCGCGACCGGGGTTTGCTTGTGGAAATTGACGGCGAACAGGACATTGAACAAGTGCATCGGGACCTGGTTGCAGCAATCCAGAAGGCATCGTAAGGGAGAACCTCCCGGAGGTTCAAGCGCTGAAACCGCCAACCTTCGGGGGAATTAGAGATTGATTGTGACAATTTCTACAATTCGTGTAAAATAATACCTTTTGTCCAAGTTGTACATCAGGAACGAAGCGGAGATTAGGAACCATGAAAGTATCAGCGTCAGTAAAACGGCGTTGCCCGAAGTGCAAGATTATCAAGCGCAGGGGTATTGTGCGCGTGATTTGTGTAAATCCAAATCATAAACAGCGTCAAGGGTAAGTAGAAGGCAGTGAGCGGCGAGGCCTGATCTTGGTAAGCTGGCCTGGCGCTCGACCAAAGTGGAGAGAGTATGGCTCGTGTTGCAGGTGTTGATATCCCCCGTGATAAGCGGGTTGAAGTGAGCTTAACGTACATTTACGGCATCGGCCGGGCCAGGAGTAATGAGATCCTGGCCAAGGCCGATATTAACCCCGATATAAGGGTTAAAGATTTATCTGAGGCGCAGGTAACTCGCCTGCGGCAGGCCATTGACCAGGATTACATGGTCGAGGGTGATTTGCGCCGCGAGGTGGCCATGAATATTAAGCGCCTGACAGAAATTGGCTGCTACCGGGGCCTGCGGCATCGTCGTGGCCTGCCCGTGCGTGGGCAGCGGACCAAGACCAACGCCCGCACGCGGAAAGGCCCTAAGAAGACGGTGGCCGGCCGTGGCCGTCGCAAGGGCGGTAAGAAGTAGCAGGCCAATGTCCAGGTAACACAGGATATAGAAGGACGGAAAATGGGACGACGAAGAAGGCAACAGCAGGTAACGCGTAAAACACGGCATAATGTGGCCCAGGGTGTGGTCCACGTTTACGCGACCTTTAATAATACCATTGTGACTATCACCGATAAGGAAGGCAATACGGTGGCCTGGTCCAGCGGTGGTAGCTCCGGGTTCAAAGGTTCGCGCAAGAGTACGCCCTACGCGGCTCGAATGGCCAGCCAGAACGCGGCCAAGGTAGCGATTGAAAGCGGCATGCAGGAAGCGGAAGTGATTGTCAAAGGGCCTGGTCCGGGGCGCGAGGCGGCCATCCGGGCGCTGACGAGTTCAGGGCTGCAAATCCGCTCCATTAGCGACGTGACTCCGGTCCCGCACAACGGTTGCCGGCCGCCGAAGAAGCGCCGGGTTTAAGAATTAGAGTAGAGAGGGACGAAGGGTCGCCAAGCCTGTAAACCTCTCGTTGACCTTTGGAAAGCATAAGAGGAGGCTTAAGTTGGCAAGATATACTGGACCTGTTTGTAAGCTTTGTCGCCGCGAGGGCGAAAAGCTGTTTTTGAAGGGGTCGCGTTGTTTGACCCCTAAATGTGCTGTTGAGCGCCGTGCTTATCCGCCCGGCCAACACGGGCGGGAGAACCAATACCGGCGCGGTCGGGCTTCAGACTACCTGCTGCAATTGCGGGAGAAGCAGAAGGCCCGCCGGATTTACGGTGTTTTCGAGCGGCAGTTTAGCAATTACTTTACCAAGGCGGAGCGACGGTCCGGCCTGACCGGTTCAAATCTGTTGATCATGCTGGAAAGCCGGTTAGATAACGTCCTTTACCGACTCGGCTGGGCAGATTCCCGGCCGCAGGCACGCCAGTTGGTGCAGCATGGGCACGTCACGTTAAACGGCCGGAAAACCAATATTCCTTCGGCCCAGGTGTCGGTCGGTGATGTCGTGGCTGTCCGGCCGGAGAGCCTGAAGCGTACTTACTTCAAGGGGCTGCGGCAAAACCTGGACGAGCGGCGGGTGCCGCGCTGGCTGACTTTGGACCCGAAGAATTTATCGGCCAAGGTTGTTCATCTGCCCACCCGTGAGGATATTGACGTTTCTTTGAACGAACAGCTCATCGTTGAATATTACTCCCGCTAATGTTTCACATGACGTGTTGCCTGTTACCCGGTGTGGGAGCACGCAGCACGCCCTAGATTAATACTGTTAGGGAGGTTGCTTTGGCAATCACGAATCTTGTCCTACCGAAAATTGAAAGTACTGCCATGTCGCGCAAGTATGGTAGGTTTGTCATTGGACCCCTGGAAAGGGGCTACGGCACGACCCTGGGAAATTCGCTGCGCCGTGTATTGCTGGCTTCCTTGCCCGGTTCGGCGATTACGTCTATCCGGGTGACGGATGTCCCCCACGAATTTTCAGCCATTCCTCATGTCCGTGAGGACATGATGGAACTGATTTTGAACGTGAAGCAAATTCGCTTGAAGCTGCAGGGCACAGATAGCGCTCGCTTGCGGCTGGAGGTGCATGGCGCCGGCGTGGTGACGGCGGCCGATATTATTGCCCCGCCGGAAGCGGAAATCATCAACCCGGACCTGTACCTCTTTACCGTGGACTCGGACGAGGCGTTCCTTGAAGTGGAGATGACCGCCGAAACCGGGCGTGGCTATTCGCCGGCCGAAGAGCGCGGCCGGTTGCCTATTGGCGAGTTACCTGTAGACGCCATGTTCAGCCCTATCCAGCGGGTGGGGTATGAAGTGGAAAAGACGCGGGTGGGCCAGGTGGCGGATTACGACCGTATTATCATGGAAATCTGGACAGACGGCACGATTAAGCCTGAGGAGGCGTTGGCCCAGGCGGCTCAGGTTATGATCCAGCACCTGCGGCCGGTCGCCGGCATCAGTGAGGAAAGCCTCTTGCCGGTGGAAGAGGAAGAGGAAGAGGAAACGATTCCCAACGAAATTTACGATACGCCCATCGAGCAACTGGACCTGAGCGTGCGTGTTTTCAACTCCTTAAAGCGGACCGGCATCACCAAGGTCGGTGAATTGCTGGATATGCTGGAAAAAGGTGAGGAGACAATGCTGGCCATCCGTAACTTTGGCGAGAAGTCCCTGGAAGAGCTGAAGGTCCAGCTCCAAAGCAAGGGCTTTCTGAGTGAGGAGCAGGCGGAGACGATAACTTCTTAGTACAACCTCCCGGAGGGTGTTAAACCTCGGGGAAGTTATTGAGACGAGGATAAACAATGCGACATCGAGTGCATGGTCGTAGACTGAGCCGTGATAGCAGCGAGCGTAAAGCGCTGCGCAAGAACTTGATTGCTGACCTGATTTGTCACGAGAAGGTGATGACCACCGAAGCCAAGGCGCGGATGTTACGGCCGGCGGCCGAGAAAGTGATTACCCTGGCCAAACGTGGCCTGTCCCGGAAAGAAAAGAACCCGGCGTCTGAGATCCACGCCCGCCGGCTGGCGGCCGCCCGGGTGGCCCGTTTCCGGACCATCAAGGATGAGGACGGCAAGCCGGTGGACGTGGACGTTGTCCGCAAGCTCTTTGAAGAGGTAGCTCCGCGTTACATGGAGCGGCCGGGTGGCTATACGCGCCTGGTCAAGATCGGCAAGCGGCCGGGCGATAATGCCGACATGGCCGTGTTGATGCTGGTCGAGGACGAGTAAATTAACAGCTTTGACGGTGACACGTTACCGTGCCCTGGTTGAATATGACGGGACGGCTTACAATGGCTTTCAGCGCCAGCGGCAGGAACCGACCATCCAGGGAGCACTTGAACAAGCGATCCAGACAGTAGCCCAACAGCAGGCCAGGGTGATTGGGGCCGGCCGGACGGACAGCGGTGTTCATGCGCTGGGGCAGGTAATTGCCTTTGACGTTCATTGGACACACGGCCTGGAAGCCCTGCAACGGGCGCTGAACGCCAACTTGCCGGCCGATATTGCTGTCCTCCACCTAGAGGAAGCAGCGGCCGATTTTCATCCGCGTTACAGTGCTCGGCGGCGCGCTTACAAATACCACATTTACAACGCGCCGGTCCGTAGCCCGCTGCAACGTTGGCGAAGCTGGCACGTAAGCCGGCCGCTGGACCTGGCCAAAATGGATCAGGCGGCCGTGTCCCTGGTCGGGACCCACGACTTTGCCACGTTTGGCCAGCCCCCCAAAGGGGAAAACAGTGTCCGCCAGGTGTTCCGGGCCGGCTGGCAGCGCCACAACGGCCTGGTCGTTTTTGAGATTGAGGCCAACGCCTTTCTCTACCGGATGGTGCGCAGCCTGGTGGGAACGATGAAGGTCATCGGTGAAGGCAACTGGTCGTTGGAGGCGTTTGAGGCCGCTTTCCGGGCACGAGACCGCTCCCAGGCCAGACAATCAGCGCCGGCGCATGGGCTGTACCTGGTGTCTGTCACCTACGACGAATGAGGTGTTGAGGAGAAATAACTATGAATAAAACCTACGTGACCAAACCGGCCGAGATCGAACGACGTTGGTTTGTCGTGGATGCGGAGGGCCAGACGTTGGGGCGGCTGGCTTCGCAGATTGCCACTATCTTGCGTGGCAAGCACAAGCCCATTTACAGCCCGTCGGTGGACTGCGGTGATTTCGTCGTGGTTGTCAATGCGGAGAAGATCCAGGTGACCGGCCGGCGGATAGAGCAGAAGATGTATTATCACCACTCCGGTTATCAGGGTGGTTTGACGGAAATATCGTTGCGCCAGCAGTTGGAGAAACATCCGACGCGGGTGCTGGAAGCGGCTGTGCGCGGCATGCTGCCCAAGAACAAGCTGGGTCGCCAGATGCTGCGCAAGTTGAAGATCTATGCCGGCCCGGAACACCCGCACAAGGCGCAGCAGCCGGAGCCGTTGGAGCTTTAAAGAGATTGGAGATTGGAGATCGGAGATTGGTTGAAGAAATCTCTAATCTCTAAGCTTCGGGATTGTTCTTAGGAGACATATAGGTATGGAGATTACTATAGAGGGTCGCCAGTATTACGAGGGCATCGGCCGGCGCAAGCGGGCTTCGGCCCGGGTGCGCATTTACCTGGACGGGCAGGCCAGCGGCGCTTTTGTCGTCAATAACCGGGACGTCAAGGAATATTTCCCCCGCCTTGGGGATTATGAAGTGTTGGCCGGCCCGTTGACCGACGCCGGGCTGGCCGACAAGGTAGACGTGACCGTGTTGATAGAAGGCGGTGGCGTGACCGGCCAGACCGACGCCGTTCGATTGGGACTGGCCCGCGCCCTGGTGAAGTACGACGAAAATTTGCGCAACGTCCTGCGCGCCGGCGGCCATCTGACCCGCGACCCGCGCATCAAGGAACGCAAGAAGCCCGGCCTGAAGCGCGCTCGCAAGGCCCCGACCTACACCAAGCGTTAACGAGAGTTAGAGTTAGAGTAGACTCTAACTCTAAACTCACTTTTGATCAGGCGAGACGTGTGGGCTCGCCTTTTTGTTTTGGCTGGATGAAAGATGGGTATTAAGATTGTGGGGCTAGGGCCGGGCGACGGCCGCACCCTGACGCGCCAGGCCTGGGAGACGCTTTCGACGGCCGGGGTAGTTTACCTGCGGACGGCCCGCCACCCGGCCGTGGCCGATTTACCCTCCCACGTTCAACAGGTCAGTTTTGACCACGTCTACGAGTCGGCCGAACTGTTTGCCCAGGTCTACGAGCAGGTGGCGGCCGAAGTGCTGCGCCTGGGACAGGAAGCCACTGCCCGGTCGGAGGACGTGGTCTACGCTGTACCTGGCCATCCCTTCATGGGCGAGGCGACGGTGACGGCCGTGGTGGCTGCGGCCGGGCGCGCCGGTGTGCCGGTGACTGTTATCCCCGGTTTGAGTTTTGTCGAGCCGGTGCTGGCCGCCCTGGGGATGGACGGGTTGGACGGCCTACAGTTGTTTGATGCAATCGAAATCGCCAGGTATAATCACCCCCCGTTCAGTACTGACGTGCCACTCCTGTTAGGCCAGGTGTACAGCAGGTTGTTGGCGAGCGAGTTGAAACTTGTGCTCATGGTGACGTATCGGGATGAACACGAGGTCTTCCTCGTTCACGCGGCGGGGACAGAGCAGCAACTTATAGAGAAGATTCCCCTGTACCAGTTGGACCGGAGTCCGCACCTGGCCCACCTGACCACTCTTTACGTACCCCCTTTGCCTTACCCCAGCTCGCTGCCCAGCCTGGCTGAAACAGTGGCCTATTTGCGTGGTCCCGAAGGCTGCCCCTGGGACCGAGAGCAAACAGCGCAAAGTCTGCGCTCTGATTTTCTGGAGGAAGTCGGCGAGGCTCTCGACGCCCTGGACGCCGACGATCCGGCCGCGCTGTGCGAGGAGCTGGGTGACGTGCTGTTCCACGTCGTTATCCAGGCCCAAATTGCCAGCGAGAACGGCGATTTTACTCTGACCGATCTCATTGCCGGCCTGGACCACAAGCTCAAGCGCCGCCACCCCCATGTTTGGGGGGATTGGCAGGCGACGAGCAGCGCCGAGGTGTTGCGGAACTGGGAGATTTTGAAGGCCCAGGAGCGGGAAGGGGCGGAGGAACCGTCCTCGTTGCTGGATAATATCCCTTACGCTCTGCCGGCGTTGGCCCGTTCGCAAAAGATCCAGGGCCGGGTGCGCAAGGTGGGCTTTGACTGGCCGGATATTTCCGGGGTAGTAGCCAAGCTGGAGGAGGAGATTACCGAATTAAGAGCGGCCGCTTCTCCGGCCGAACAGATTCAAGAGTTGGGCGACGTTTTGTTTGCCCTGGTAAACTGGTCCAGGTGGTTGGGCGTTGACGCCGAGAGCGCTTTGCGGGAGGCCAATCAGCGCTTCACGCGTCGCTTCCGCCTGATGGAGGAACTGGCGGCTGAGCGCGGGCTGGAATTAGCTCGGCTCGACATCCAGACCCTGGATACTCTGTGGGAGGAAGCGAAATTGCTTCTACTAGAAGACGAGGCAGACGGAGGATGATCTTCTTTTTAGACATCTTTCTCCCCATCCTGGCCGGGTTGGCCGTCCTGATGGGATTCTTCTTTATCATTCAGGGCATTCTGGCCCGGTCTGGTATAACCCACCAGGCCTATGGCGTGGGACGTATCGAATCGCGCCAGGAGATGCTGATGGCCTTTTCCCGGGGCGTGGCCGCCCTGATTGTGGGTCTGATCCTCTTTAGCGTCTATAGCCTCAGCCCCCGGCCGGAAGTCAACGCGCCGCTGGCGACGGCCACCCGGCCGGCGTCGCTGGCCACCGACTCGGCCAGTACGCCACTGCCGACCAATACATTTGCCGTCCAGTTCGAGCCAACCAGGACTCCCAGCCCGGCCGTCACGCCGCCGGAGATTGCCACGCCCACCGCGACGGCCACGACCCACCCGCGCACGGCTGTAGTCAACAGCCCCAACGGTCTCTGGCTGCGGGAAGCCCCTGGTGGAACCCAGGAAGTGGAGTTGATCCCTGATGGGGCGACCCTCATCTTGCTGCCCGGCTTTGAACAGGTCAACGATCTCGACTGGCAACAGGTGCGTACGCCGGCCGGCAACGAAGGCTGGGTGGCGGCCGATTTTCTGATTTACCAAGAATAAACCAGAGCGAGAGGAATAAAATGGCTTCCCTCTCGTTCAAGGCCGTCAACTCAAGTAAAATAGGCGTTGTATGCTGAAAATTACAGACCCCAGGTTGCTCCAGGTGTTCGAGCCAACTGTTGAACGAACTTTAACTGTTTACCAGGCGGGAGAAGAGTTGCCTTTGGTTGGCTACTGGCAAAGCCGCCCCCCTGATGAGCGAATTGCGGCCATCATGGCCGCGGTAGGGGATTTGACCGATATGCGTCCCACCCTGGATATGCTTGAGTTTGTCGAATATCTCAACCGGCGCGACGTTCGCTACCTGGTCGTGGGCGGTTACGCGCTTGGCTTTCACGGCCACCCACGCTATACCAAGGATCTGGATATCTGGATAGAGCGTACCCCGGAAAACGCCGATAGACTGGCCTTGGCGCTGGCTGATTTTGGCCTCTCACTCTCGGCGGAAGAAAAACAGGCCTTTATAAAAGGTGGCCCCATCAGGATTGGCCGGCCGCCAAACCTGTTGGATATTATCGGGCCACCGGATGGTGTGGTTTTCGACGAATGCTACCAGGAACGAGAAACGACCACTTTTGAAACGATCAAAATAGAGTTCATCAGCAAGCGGCACTTCCTTCAGAACAAGCGAGCCTCTGGCCGGCTTCGCGACTTGGCCGATGTAGAAGACTTGCTGGGAACAGGGGAAGCTGGCGCGGAAAGCTAAAGACCGCTGGCAATAGAATGGAGGGCTTTTTCGGCCGCGGCCAGGGTAAGTTCTATCTCCCGTGGGCCGTGGGCAGTGGAGAGAAAACAGGCTTCGAACTGGGAGGGTGGCAGGTAAACGCCGTTTTCCAGCATCACGCTGAAGAAATGAGCAAAGCGGGCGGTGTCTGACCGGGAGGCTGTTGCCCAATCGCGGACCGGGTGGTCTGTAAAAAAGGTACAAAACATCGTGCCCATTCGTGTTTGGAAGACAGGCACGCCGGCCGAACGGGCAGCCCGGCCGATGCCTTCGGCGATGGTCGCCGTCGTTTCGGCCAACTGCGACCACACTCCCTCGTCGCGCAGCGCTTTCAAGGTGGCAATGCCGCCGGTCATGGCCAGTGGATTGCCGGAGAGCGTCCCTGCCTGGTACATGGGGCCGGCCGGCGCAACCATTTCCATAACCTCCCGCCGGCCGCCGTAGGCGCCGACCGGCAGGCCGCCGCCAATCACTTTCCCCAACGTGGTGATGTCCGGCCGGACGTTGTAGAGCGCTTGCGCGCCACCCCAGTGAACGCGAAACCCCGTCATGACTTCGTCAAAAATGAGCAGCGCTCCCCCGGCGGCCGTCAACTGGCGCAACCCTTCGAGAAAACCGGGTTGGGGCAAGACGACGCCCATGTTGCCGGCTACCGGCTCGACAATCACGGCCGCAACCTGGTTACGATGGGCTTCAAAGAGCTGCTGCACGGCCGCCAGGTCGTTGTAGGGCGCGACCAGCGTATCGGCCACAGTGGCTTTGGGAACGCCGGGCGAGTCTGGCAGACCCAGGGTGGCCACACCGGAACCAGCCTGCACCAGCAGCATGTCGGCGTGGCCGTGGTAATGGCCGCTGAATTTGACGATCTTGGGCCGGCCGGTATAGGCCCGCGCCAGCCGGAGCGCGCTCATCGTCGCTTCTGTGCCGGAGTTGACGAAGCGAATCATCTCCACGTTGGGCATAAACTCCCTGACCAGCTCGGCCAGCTCAACTTCCAGCGGGCTGGGCGCCCCGAAGCTGGTTCCCCGGGCCGCGGCCTGGGCCAGCGCCGCCACTACCTCCGGGTGGGCGTGGCCGCGAATCAGCGGGCCGAAGGAAAGGACGTAGTCAACGTAGCGGTTGCCGTCCACGTCCACCAGATACGCGCCCTCGCCGCGCTCAATAAACAGCGGTTGGCCGCCGACCGCCTTGAAGGCCCGCGCCGGCGAATCCACGCCGCCGGGCAACAAGGTTTGCGCTTTAGCAAACAACTTGACCGAGTTTTGAATCTTCATCTACTTCCTCGTTCGGACTTTTGAAGTTTCCGAAACTTCAAAAGTCTAAAGGCGGCTGCCTGGCGGGCGGCCGTTTCGCCACTGTCAATGCAATCGGGAATGCCGACGCCGCGAAAGGCCGCGCCGGCCAGGAAGAGGCCGGGGTGGGAGCCCAGCCGCTCTTCAATGACTGCCAGCCGCTCCAGGTGGCCCAGAGTGTATTGCGGCAGCGCCTGTGGCCAGCGGTGGATGCGGTGGAGCAGGGGCGGGGCCTGGATGCCAAGCGTGTTGCCTAATTCATCCAGGGCAATTTGCAGCAGCCGCTCGTTGCTATACCGGGTGGCGTCCGGCCGGCCGTAGCGGCCGACGTAGACTCGCAGCAGCAGCTTGCCGGCCGGGGCGCGCCCGGCCCACTTGCGCGAGCTCCAAGTGCAGGCCAGTGCCTCCCGCCCTTCGGCGGCCGGAATGACGTAGCCGTAGCCGTCTAGCGGTCCTGGCGCGTCCGACTCGTCAAAGGCCAGGTTAACCAATGCCGTGGCGGCGTAAGGGATCTCGGCCAGCGCCGTGGCTATCGTTTCGTCTACCCTTTCGAGCAACCGGCCGGCGGCGAAGGCCGGCGCCGTCACAATCACCGCCGGGGCCAGGAGCGTTTCGCCTGCTGGAGAGCCGGGTAGTGGCGGCCGTTCGCCGCGCTGCACAGCCAGAAGATACCCACCATCTCTTTTTTCGATGCGTGTAACGGCCGTATTTAGCCAGATCGTCACGCCGGACAGTCGTTCGATGAGCTGCTCCACCAGCTCGCCCATCCCCTGGGGAAAGGCGACGAACGGTGGGTAAGCCTGGCCGTCGCCTGCTGGCCGGTCGGCCAGGCCGGCCAACAGGCTGCCGTGCTTTAATTCTAGTTGGCGCAATTGGGGAAAGGTGGCTGCCAGGCTGAGTTGGTCGGCCTGGCCGGCGTAGATGCCGCCCATGAGCGGCTCAATCAGGTTTTCAAACAGTTCCCGGCCAAAGCGCCGGGTGATAAAGTGGGCTACCGATTCATCCCCACTATCAGGGGCGGGGGGAAGCTCGCGCTCTTGGGCCAGGCGCGCCCTGGCGGCAGCGGAGAGAAGAGTGCTGCCGCTTAGGGCCTTCAGGTCGCTGGGAATCAGGCCGGTCAGGCCGGCCGGCAGGCGGTGCAGGCGGCCGTGGCGCAGGACGTAGCTCTGGTTATAGGCCGGATCACGCCCCTGTAACCTGGCGGCGAGGCCCAACTCCTGGCACAAACCAACGCCACGCGGCTTGTGGGACAGGAAACAGTCCGGCCCCCCCTCCAGGACGAAGCCATTGATCGCCTCTGTGGCAATCTTGCCACCCAGGCGGTCCGACGCTTCTATAAGAATCACGTTCAGCTCGGGCGCGAGCCGCTGCAATCGGTAAGCAGCGGCCAGGCCCGTGATTCCCCCGCCAACAACTGCGACGTCGGCCCGTTTGCTCATCGGCCAATCCTCCCTTCAGGCTTCCTGGGTCGGCAGCCAGCCGGCCGTTATCGCTTTTTGGCGGATGAGGTCGGCCAGTTGCCGCATGAAGGCCAGGTCGGTGTTGAGAGCCGGCGGCCGTTCCAGCCGGACGCCATGCTGCCGGGCAACTTCCTGGGCGCGGATGTCAATGTCGTACAGGATTTCGACGTGGTCGGAGACAAAACCAACGGGGACGCTGACGACATTGCGAATGCCCTGACTGGCCAGCCTGGCAATGTGCTCGTCCAGTTGCGGCCCTAACCACGGTTCGGGGCTGCGCCCGGCCGACTGGTAGCTCCAGGACCACCGGGCCTCGTCCAGGCCGGCTTTTTCGGCTACCAGGCGGGCTGTTTCCCGAAGCTGCCTGTCATAAGGGTCGCCCATTTTCAGAATCCTCACCGGCAGGCTGTGGGCGCTGAAGACCACGTGGACGGCGTCACGCTCGGTAGCCGGCCAGCGGTTCAGCCCTTCGTAGACCCGGCCGGCCAGTGGTTCAATCAGCCCGGGGACGTCGTGGTAGCTGTTGATGTGTTCAAAGAGAATCTGTCCCCGGTACATCTCCAGCCCCTCCTCGATTTTTTGCTGGTATTTCGCAATGCTGAGCTGGCTAAAGTGGGGGGCCAGCACCAGGCTGACGGCGTGGCTAACGCCGTCGGCCAGCATCTCGCCAATACTCTCTTCGATCCAGGGCGCCCAGTGGCGCATGCCCAGGTAGGGCCTGAACCGGGCCGGGTCCAGATGGGCGGCTATGGCTGCCATCTGCTGCCGGGTGCATTCCAGCAGCGGCGACTTGCCGCCAATCTGCTGGTAGTTGTGCCGGATCTCTTCCAGGACGGCCGCCGGGGTTGGACGTCCGCTGCGGATGTCGGCCAGGTAGCCGGGTATTTCCTCCAACGAGTTCGGCCCGCCATAAGCCATGATGAGGACGCCGAGGGGGTACTGTAGGGCAGTCATGGGAATTCCTTAAGAGTGTCATTGTGTAGTTACAATGACACTCTTTTCATGAACGTAATCTACCAACCGGCGGACGTTGTCCACCGGCGTTTCCTTGAAAACGCCGTGGCCGAGGTTGAAGATGTGGCCAGGACGGCCGTTGGCCCCCACCAGCACGCCGTCAACCTGGTGCTTGAGTTCCCGCCAGGGAGCCAGCAGCGCCGCCGGATCGAGGTTGCCCTGGATGGGCCGGTCGGCGCCGATTTGCTCCCAATACCACTCCAGGGGCATGCGCCAGTCTACGCCGACGATGTCGCCGCAGGCGGCAACGTCCCGAATGTAGGCGGCCGTGCCGGTGCTGAAGTGAATGACCGGCACGCCGGCCTGGGCCACCAGTTGGAAGAGGGCTTTGTTGTATGGCTGGACGTAGCGCCGGTACTCCTCCTGGCCCAACGCCAGCCCAACCCAGGAGTCAAAAAGCTGCAGCGCAGCCGCGCCGGCCCGGGCCTGCTGGATCAGGTAATCGGCCTGGACGGTGACCAGTTTGCTCATTAACCGTTTCCAGGCGGCCGGCTCACTTAGCATAAACGCCTTGACCCGGCGATAGGTGGTTGAGCCGCCGCCCTCGACGGCGTAGCTGGCCAGGGTGAACGGCGCGCCGGCAAAACCAATGAGCGGGATGCCACGCGGCTTGAGTTCGGCCGCCGCCAGCTCAATCGCTTTCAGGGTGGCTGGCGTCGCCTCCTGGGCCGGCGGGGCCGCCAGAACGTCTACGTCGTACGGTCGTTCGATCCGGTTGTGAATGACTGGGCCTTCCCCCTGGGCAAACTCCAGCTTCAGCCCCATGCCGATCAGGGGTGGGAGGATGTCGGCAAAGATGATAGCCGCGTCCAGGTCAAAGGCGTTGATCGGCTGGAGGGTGATTTCGGCGGCCAGTTCCGGGGTGTTGATGATCTCCAGCAGGGAATATCTGGCGCGAACAGCCTGGTATTCGGCCATGTAGCGCCCGGCCTGGCGCATGAGCCATACGGGCGTGCAGTCCACCGGCAGACCACGGCAGGCGCGCAGGAAGCGGGATTGGGGTTCTGAGGGACGACGGACGACGGACGATGGGCGGCGGTCGTCTGTCGCTGGTTCAGGCTTCGCCCTGGACAAGAGTCTGTCGTCAAGCAAGCCTGGTTGGTTGCCAGTCATCGTGAGTGATCCGCCCCTCTGGATTGCCAGATCGCCTTGCCGACGAAGAATGGCCCTAATCTCTCCAGGTACAGGGATGTTTGCCTGGTCTTGCGCATCCGTTGCACAATGTGCGACAGGGGGTATAGCTCCTTGCCGACCAGCCCGGTGATGAAGTCGTTGTCGGTTTTGCCCAGGCCGTGGCAGGCCAGGCGAACGTCGTGGCCATAATCCACCCGGCCGTAGGCCCGGCCGATGCCCCCGTGCTCCATTAAGACGGTCCGCTGTTCGTCGGCCGGCAACTGCTCGAACGCGCCGGAACGCCGCAGCGGATACCAGATGACCCATGGCCATTCCGGGTTGGTGATCCGGTTGATCGGCCGGGTGATGAGCGTCTGCTCCAGATCGTGCTCGTAGCCGATGGCGTAAGTCCGGCCGAGCATGGTGAATTCCGGCCGGGGCGTGAGCGACAGAAACGGTTCCCGGTTGACCAGGTCGCGCACGGTAGTGACAAAATAGTCTGGCTCGGCGCTAAAAGCCAGCAGGCCCAGGCCATAGGGGTCGTTCACGTCCAGATACAGAGCGCCCTGGATAGCGGCCGTCTCTAGCGCACTTACCAAGGGGGCCATGTCGTGGCAGCCGGTAAAGACCAGTAACTGGACAAACAGCCGCCGGTCAAGCGAAATGGTCTCGCCGGCCTGATCCTGGCCCTTTTCGCTGACGTCAATGGTATCGTCGGGTTGGGGGATGGTGATGTTTAAAGTCATAAGTGCTCCTATGTCAGGTGTCAGGTGTCAAGTTTGCGAGTCTGCGAGTTGAGTGCTAGGGAGTGTAAAAGCGTCTCCTTGTCTCCCTGTCATTTATGGTGATAGCCAGGCAGCGGCTTCTCTGGCGTGGTAGGTGATGATAAGGTCGGCCCCGGCGCGCTTGATGCTGGTCAGGGTTTCCAGGACGGCCGTTTTTTCGTCCAGCCAGCCGTTGGCAGCGGCGGCCTTGATCATGGCGTACTCACCGCTGACGTTGTAGGCCACCAGCGGCAATTCGGGGAAGCGCTCCCGGACCCGGTAAATGACGTCCAGGTAAGCCAGCGCCGGTTTGACCATCAAAAAGTCGGCTCCTTCGGCCGCGTCCAGCCCGGCCTCGCGCAGCGCCTCGCGGGCGTTGGCCGGGTCCATCTGGTGCGTTTTGCGGTCGCCAAATTTGGGCGCACCCTGGGCGGCGTCGCGGAAGGGGCCGTAGAAACCGGAGGCGTACTTGACGGCGTAGGACATGATCGGTACGTGGCCGTAGTCCTGGGCGTCCAGCGCCGCCCGGATAGCCCGGACCATGCCGTCAATCATCCCACTGGGAGCAACGACATCGGCCCCGGCGGCAGCGTGGGAGACGGCTACCTGACCCAAAATCTCCAGCGTCTCGTCGTTGAGGACGTACCCTTCCGGCAAGGTTAAGTGGGGCCGGCGGTCGTGGCCGGTGTTCAGCAGGCCACAGTGGCCGTGGTCGGTGTATTCGCACAGGCAAACGTCGGTGACGACGAGCAGCTCCGGTACGGCCGCCTTGATGGCCCGCGTCGCCTGCTGGACAATGCCGTCAGCGGCGAAGTTCTCCAGGCCAACCGGATCTTTTTCGGCCGGAATACCGAACAAGAGGACGGCCGGAATGCCCAGCCTGGCGGCCGCTTCGGCTTCGGCCAAAGCCGCGTCCACCGAGAATTGGGCGATGCCCGGCATGGATGGGATAGGGTTGCGGACGTTGCGGCCGTGGCTGACAAACAACGGGTAAATGAAATCTTCTACCGCTAGCCGGGTTTCGCGAACGATGGCCCGCAGCCTGGGTGAGAGCCGCAGCCGGCGCGGCCGGGTGGCGGTTGGCATTGCTTTTTCTCGGATCATGCTCCGGCCTCATTTTCATTCATCGGTCACACTCCGTTGGCTTAGGAGAACGTCTTGCATCTCAAAGTATTGAACCACGGCCTGGACTAACCCCTCAATGGTATACTCGCCGGGTAAGATGGTGACTTCCAGGCCATTTCGGATAGCCTCTTCGGCCGTCAGCGGGCCGATACAGGCGATGGCAGTTTGCTTTAGTGAATCCCCTGGTGGTTGGAGATATTCATTGCCTGAACCTTCGGGAGGTTCAGGCCGGATAACCCCCAGGAAATTGCGTACACTGGACGGGCTGGTGAAGGTAATGGCATCCACGCCCTGCTGGAACTCGGCCAGGGCGGCCGGGCCAGGCACGGCCGGGACGGTGTCGTAAAGCGGGACTTCGTCTACCATGGCCCCGGCCGCCTGGAGCAGTTGAACGATCTCGGGCCGGCCGATTCTGGCCCGGGGCAGCAGGACCCGCTGCCCGCGCAGATCGCCCAGGCCAGACACCAACGCCTCGCCGGTAAATTCGCCGGGAACAAAATCCACCACCAGGCCACGCTCGGCCAGCAGGTCGGCCGTAGCCGGTCCGCCGGCCGCTACCTTCAACAAGGGGCCTTTCAGAGTGTCGTACTTCTTGCCCAGCTCCTCCAGCCGGCCGAAGAAGAAACGAACGGCGTTGCCGCTGGTAAAAATCAACCAGCCGTACACGTTAAGCTGGGCCAGGGCGGCGTCCAGCAGCCCGGTGGGCAGGGGCACAAACCGGATCGTCGGAAAATAGATGGGGATGGCTCCCAACGTTCGCAGCCGATCACCCAGGGCTTCGGCCTTCTCCGGATTGCGGGTGACGACGATGCGTTTCCCTTGCAGGGGTAGCTTAGACATGGGCCAGCAACTCCTCGGCCCCTTGCTGGCGAGCCTGCCGGGCCAGTTCCAGGCCCAGCGCCTGGGGATCGTCGCCACTGCTGTTGACCCGGATCACCACCCGGCCATCCGGCGAGGCAACCAGGCCGGCCAGCGACAGCCGGCCAGCCTCAATAGTGGCGTAGGCGGCGACCGGGGTGGCGCAGCCACCCCCCAGCCCGTGCAGGAAGGCCCGCTCGGCGCTGACGCAGCGCCGGACCTCGGCGTTGTCAATAGCCGCCAGCAAGCGGATTATTTCCTTGTCGCCGGCGCGACACTGGACAGCCAGCGCTCCCTGGCCGGGTGCGGGACAGAATACGTCCAGGGGTAGCCAGTCGGTGGCGTATTCTTCCAGCCCCAGGCGGATGATACCGGCCGCGGCCAGCACGGCGGCGTCGTACGCACCATCCAGTACTTTGCGGACGCGGCTCTCGACATTGCCGCGCATGGAGCGGATGCGCAGCTCCGGGCGGTGGGCCAGGAGCTGGGCCTGGCGGCGTAGACTGCTGGTGCCGACGGCCGCGCCCTGGGGCAGCGTGGCCAGCGTCCAGCCGTCGTTGGCGACCAGTACGTCGCGCACGTCGCCCCGGCCGACGATGGCTCCCAGGGTGAGACCGGTCGCACCGTCAACGGGCAAATCTTTGAGCGAATGGACGGCCAGGTCAATCTCGCCCAGGCGCAGCGCCCGCTCCAACTCGGCCGTGAACAGCCCCTTGCCGCCAATGTGGGGAAGCGGCTCGTCTGGCGTCTGGTCGCCTTTGGTCAGGAATGGCTGCACCTGGCAGACCAGGCCGGGCCAGGCCACCTGCAACTGCTGAACAACGTGGTTGGTCTGCCACATGGCCAGCCTGGAGGTGCGAGAGCCCAAGCGAATCTCGTTCATTCTAAACCGAAAAGGTCGCGGATGAGGGCGGCGTATTCGGCCGCCTGGCCGTCGTGGGCTTTTTCTTTGAGCCGGATGGTCGGCTCATGGAGCAGCTTGTTGACCAGCGACAAAGACAGGCGCTCAATCTGGGCCACCGTTGCCGGGTCCACGTCGCCCAACCGGCGTAGGGTCCGCTGTAATTCGCGCTGGCGAATACGCTCTGCTTTCTGGCGCAGGTCGCCGATAAGGGGGTGGACCGCCAGGCGCTGCCATTCGGCGGCCAGGGCTTCGACTTCTTCGGCGATAATCATCTCCACCTTAGGGACTTCCCGCTGCCGGGCAGCCAGCGACTCGTCCAGCGTGCTTTTCAGATCGTCCATGTCAAAGAGGCGAACGCCGGGCAGGTGGCGCACGGCCGTTTCCACGTCGCGGGGCACGGCCAGGTCAACGAAGATCAGGCCGGCGCCGTTCCGCTGGTCCAGCGCCTGCCGGACCAGCGGTTCGCGAATAATCGGATAGCGTGCTCCGGTGGCGCTGATGACCACGTCGGCCGTCCCCAGAGCCTGGGGCAGCTCTTCCAGCGAGCAGGCCCGGTAGCCCCACTGTGCGGCCACCGCCGCCGCCCGGGCCACCGTCCGGTTGACGATGGTCACGTCGTGAATGCCCCGGCTATGCAACGCCTTGAGCGCCAGTTGGCCCATCTCGCCCGCGCCGACGATCAGGACGCGGCGCTGCTGTAGTTCCCCGGCGGCTTCCTGGACCAGGGCCACGGCGACGGAGCTGACACTGGCCGGGTTGTGGCCGATAGCGGTCTCAGTCCGGGCGCGTTTGCCGGCGCGCACGGCGGCCCGGAAAAGGGCAGCCAGCGCCGGCCCGGCGGTGCCGGCCGCCGCCGCCGCCTGGAAGGCGTCGTTGACCTGCCCTAGAATTTGGGACTCGCCCAGCACCAGGGAATCCAGCCCGGCCGCCACCCGGCACAGATGCGTGATCGCCGGCCGGCCAGTATGGTTATAGAGATGGTTATTGATTGCCTGAAAGCCCAGGCCGTGAATACCGGCTAACAGGTCGAGGAGCAGGTCGTGGGGTTGGCGGGCGCCGGCCGTCTCCAGCAGGGCGTATAGTTCGAGACGGTTGCAGGTTGAGAGCAGGGCTAACTCCCGGAGTTCAGGGAAACGGTTCCGGGCCGCCGTTTGCACGGCCGGTGATTGGCCGCTCTCATTCAGACCGGCCAGGGAGCATTGGACCCGCTCGCGCAGCTCGACCGGGGCGGTGCGGTGGTTCAGCCCCAGGCAGACGATCCGGTCAACGAGCATCGTAGACCTCGGCCACGGCCAGGTGAACGGTGTTGAGCAGGGCGTTGATCCGCCGGAGCAGCCGGACGTTGGCCTCCGGCCGGACGTTGACGTTCTCGGGCAGGTGCAGCGCCGTCTCGATCATCGTGTCGCGGAAGAAGATGGAGGCTTTGAGGGCTTCGGTGAGGAGGAGGCCGGACTGGCGGGCGCTGCTGCCGTATTCCAGGCCGATGTTGTGGGCCTCCTGCAAAATGGCCTGCTCGTCGTCCTCATTGGCGATAAATTGCAACGTCAGGGCCATCAACTGCCGGCCGAGCAACCGGTTGTGCTCACGGGTGGCGTCGTCAAAGGTGGCCAGCCAGCTCTCGCCCCGGTGGGCGACCAGCTCCCGCCGGGTCTGGCTCAAGGCCTCGTCGGCCCAGAGCTGGCCAATACCCCGGACGCTACGCAGGCCGTGCCGCTGGTGGGCGAAGCTGGTTACGTCGTCGGCGGCAAAGCGGCGATGGCCACCAGGGGTCAGCATGACCGGGATTTCCCCATTGTCTGCCCAGCGGCGCAGGGTGGTGGGGTGGACGTCGAGTTGGCTGGCGGCCTGGCTTAGCGTCAGCCAGCCTTCGTTTTCAACCAGTTGATTGGCCATAAAAGTAACTGAATCTATCAAAATCTAACTAAAACTAGGCAATTGTCAAAATTTTATTCAAATAATCGCTGGGTGTCAAAATCCTGATAACTGTTGACATCCGAAACGTTTTGGATTAGACTGAAATTGTATCCGAAACGTTTCGGATAACTCTCTACACCCTCAACCCCGTAAAACCCTGGCGCCTGGACACAGGAATTTTCCTGGCTGTCTGCCCCGGAAGAGGAGAAGACATGGCCGTTACCTTACGGGAGGTAGCCCGCCAGGCTGGCGTGTCTCTGACTACGGCTTCACGGGCGTTAGCCGGTTACGCCGATGTGGCCGAAGAAACACGCCAGCGCATCCAAAGTGTGGCCGCCGCATTAGGTTACCAGCCTAACCTCGTCGCTCGCCGCCTCCAAAAGCAACGGACGGACACGCTAGGCTTTATCCTGCCGACCTACGGCCCCCGCTTCTCAGACCCCTTCTTCAGCGAATTCTTAGCCGGCGTTGGCAACGAGGCCAATAGCCACGACTACGACCTGCTGGTGTCCACCCATGCGCCCGACGGCGAAGGGGAACGGCAAGCTTACCTCCGCGCCGCGCAGGGCGGCTGGGTGGATGGGCTAATCGTCGTCCGCACTCGCCAACACGACAGCCGCCTGCAGACGCTCAAGCAGCACAATTTCCCCTTCGTCGCCTTCGGCCGCAGTAGAGACGACCTGGAATACCCGTACGTAGACGAGGATGGCGCGGCCGGTATGCGCCTGTTGGTCCAGCACTTTATTGACCTGGGCCACCGCCGTATCGGCTTTATTGCCCCGCCGGCCGGCCTGATGTTCGGCTATTATCGCCTGCAAGGCTACCGCCAGGCCATGGCCGCTAACAACTACCCCGTGCAGCCGGAGTGGATAGTGGAGGGCGACCTGACGCAGCGCGGGGGAGCGGAAGTCGTTGAACGTCTCCTGGCCCTCGACCCCCGGCCGACGGCGATCATCGGCGGCAATGATCTGATGGCCATCGGGGCGATGAACCGGCTTCAGCAGCACGGGCTTCACATCGGCCGGGACGTGGCCATCGGCGGTTTTGACGACATTCCCCCGGCGGCTAATTCCCACCCGCCGCTGACGACCCTGCACCAGCCTATTTACGAGATCGGCCGCCAGACGTGTACCATGCTGATTGACCTGTTGAACGGACGGCCCCTGGACGATTCCCACGTCTTACTGATCCCCAGACTTATCGTTCGCGAATCAAGCGGCTCGCCGCTGGCGCCAGAGAGGAGGTTCTATGAGATTGATGTTGGTCAAGAGTTGAAGAAAACTACGTGATTTACCTATGTTAAGAGGAGGCTGACAACAAAATGAAGAAGACCTTGATTTACATAGCCCTTCTGGCACTATCTGTTTTACTGTTGAGCGCCTGCCAGCCTGAGGTCGTTGAGGTTACCCGCGTCGTTACCGAAACAGAAGTCGTCACCGAGCAGATTGAGGTTACCCGCATTGTCGAGGGAGAGTCGGTCACCGAGCAG
This sequence comes from Chloroflexota bacterium, assembly GCA_022616275.1. Classification (GTDB taxonomy): domain Bacteria; phylum Chloroflexota; class Anaerolineae; order Promineifilales; family Promineifilaceae. The sequence goes on along the minus strand of JAKEFB010000242.1, from coordinate 17,191 downwards.
ATTGAGGTTACCCGCGTCGTCGAAGTCGCGCCGGAGGTCGTGGACTTTGGTAACGTCCTTATCCTGTCTACCCAGGCGGTCCCGGTTGAAGAGGCCGAACGGATGCGCGGCATTGTCCTGGCCGACTTCCCCGGCCAGCCAGAGTTTGTCGGCGTTGAGGAACCTGTCCTGCTGGACCGGGTCCTGGCCGAAGCAGAGGCAGGCGAGGGCTCGGTGGACGTAGTCATTTCTTTGCACGGTACCTTCCCAACGTTGTTAGAAGCGAATGCGATGATGGACCTCTCGGACATGACGGCCGACCTGGCCGAACACAACATCCCCAGTGCCTTCATGGACCTGGGCAAGCTGGGCACGGACGCGCAATACTATATCCCCTTAATGCAGGCCACGTACATCCTGGCCGTTAATAACGTTGCCCTTGAATACTTGCCGGAAGGCGCCGATACGGCGGCGCTGACCTGGGAGAACGTTCGAGACTGGGCCAGGAATATCAGCGAGGCCACCGGCGACAACAAACTTGGCTTTCCGGCCAGCGACCAGGGTCTCCTCCACCGTTTCCTGGAGGGTTCTATCTATCCTTCTTATACTGGCGGCATGGTGACCGGCTTTCGCAGCGACGAAGCCGTAGCCATGTGGGAGTTCGTGCGCGATATGTGGCAATACGTAAACCCGCAGGCCTCGACGTATGCCTTCATGCAGGAGCAACTATTGTCCGAGGAGGTATGGATAGCCTGGGACCACACTGCCCGGTTGAGGGAGGCCTTTGAGCAACAGCCGGACGTCTTCCTGGCCCTCCCCTCGCCCACCGGCCCGGCCGGATTGGGCTTCATGCCGGTCATCGTCGGCGTCTCTATTCCGGCAAACGCGCCCAACCCGGAAGGCGCCCAGGAAATGGTCCGCTATCTGTTGCAGGACGAGGTCCAGGTGAATATCCTGCGCGAGATTGGCTTCTTCCCGGTGACTGACGTGGAGTATCCCGGCTTCGTTTCGGCCGGGGTGCGCCTGGAAGCAGCGGCCGTGGCCCAACAGGCTAACTCGCCCAACGCCCTGCCGGCTCTGCTGCCGGTGGGCCTGGGTGACCGCGGTGGTGAAATCAACAAGATTTACCGCGATGCCTTTACCCGGATCATCATTAACGAGGAAGATATTGCCACTGTGCTGGCCGAAGAAGGCGCTAATTTACAGACTCTGATGGACGAAACGGGCGCGCCTTGCTGGCCGCCCGATCCACCCAGTGAAGGTCCCTGCCAGTTGCAGGAATAATCTTCTAATCAGGTGACTGGCACTTCCTGGAAGTGCCAGCACTTCTTGAAAAGTGCCAGTCACCTCCACAGGAGAGACGAAGGTGGAAACGGTTGAACCTGCTATCGGGGATAAAGCAGCGCCAGGGAAGAGCCGGGCAACCAGGCCATTGGGCCTGAGCCGGCGAAAGTTGGAACCTTACCTGTTATTATTGCCCTCGACTATTTTCTTACTGGTCTTTTTCGCCTGGCCGATGTTCAGGGCCATCGGGCTGGCTTTCCAGACAGACGACGGGCAGTGGACCCTGGCTCACGTCGAGCGGATGGTCAACGATGTGGCCTTCCGTCAGGCGCTGCGCAACACGTTCCTGTTGATTGTGTCGGTGATTCCATTGCAATTCGTGTTAGCCCTGGTCATGGCCCTCCTGGTGACGGCCGGCTTGCGCGGTTCGAGCCTGCTGATTTACTTTTACGCCCTGCCCATTGCCGTCTCCGACCTGGCGGCCGGCATTGTCTGGCTGTCTATCTTTACCGAGAACGGCTACCTCAACACCATCCTCACCGGCCTGGGACTCCTGGAGCGGCCGTTCATTTTTCTCAACATTCGCACGTCGTGGCCGCTCATTGCCGTCATTATCGCCGAGGTCTGGCGGGCGACTTCGATCGTCTTTGTTATTCTGGTGGCTGGCTTGCAGGGTATTCCCAAAGAATACGACGAAGCGGCCGAAGTCTTTGGCGCCGGCTACTTTACTCGATTGCGCCGGGTGACCCTGCCGCTGCTCCGCCCCAGCATTCAGGTGGCCCTGATCCTGCGCACCATCCTGGCCTTCCAGGTCTTCGCCGTGGTGGTGGCCCTGACCGGTGGAGGAATGCCGGTCCTGGCCCTGGAGGCCTTTGATTGGTACGCCAACTTGCGTAATCCACACGTCGCCGCCGCCTATGCCACGCTGATTCTACTCGTTTCACTCGGCATTGCCGTGATCTATCTGCGCGCCTTGCGGGTGCAGTCGGGTGTAGCCCGCTAGGGCGCCGGGAGGTGGGATGATGAAATCTGGCACCTGGTTCACCAGCCGGGGGCTGCTTTATCTGGCCGCCCTCATCCCCGCTCTGTACATTCTTATTCCCATTTACCTGATTATGGTTATGGCTTTCAGCCCACGCGACGTGGTCTATGACTATCCCAAGCCAATTATTCCCCGGCAAATCTCAACCGAAACCCTCAGCTTTTTCCTGAGTTCCTTCGGCGTATTGGACTCGGTCAGGAATAGCATCGTCGTGGCTATTCTCACGCTGGCCGTCTCGCTGGTTGTCGGCGCGCCGGCCGGATACGCCCTGGCCCGTTACGTCTTCCGTGGCCAGGACTCCTTTCGGCTAATGATCCTGGCTACAAGGGCTTTCCCAATTGTCATTCTGGCTGTTCCCCTGGTCGTTACCTACATCCGTTGGGGGCTGGACGACACGGTCTTTGGGGTGGCTTTGTTGCACACGGCCATGGCCCTGCCGACGACTATCCTGGTCACCAGCAGCATTTTTGTCGGGGTCTCCAGTGAATTAGAGGAGGCCGCCATGACGATGGGCTGTAGCCGCTTCGGCGCTTTTCGGCGGGTCGCCCTGCCCCTGGCCCTCCCCGGCCTGGCCGCGTCGGCCATCTTTACTTTTGTTCTTTCCTGGAACGAGGTCTTTGCCGCCGCCATTTTGACGGTGCGTAACCCGACCTTGCCCGCCAAGCTGGTTGTCCAGCTCAACCAGTCTCCGATTCCTTTCAAATTTGCCGGTGGTTTCTTTATCCTGATTCCGGCGCTGCTGTTCATGCTCTTCGTGCGTCGCTATCTCTTCAGCCTATGGGGCGTGAAATTGAAATAATCTGACCAGACCGAGTATGAAACCCCGCAGGTCGGGGCACCAAATGTACCCGGGGCACGATTCGTGCCCTCGGAGACCTGCGGGGTTTGAGGAGCTTTGTTATGGCCGAAATAAGACTGGAACAGGTCCGTAAGGTGTTCGGCGACCTGGTGGCCGTTGGCGACGTTAGCCTGACCATCCCTGACCGGGAGTTTATGGTCCTCCTGGGGCCAAGCGGCTGCGGCAAGTCCACCTTGCTGCGCTCGATTGCCGGCCTGGAGCAGGTAGACGGCGGGCGCATCTTCATTGGCGACCGGGACGTGACCAATTTGCCGCCGCGCCGGCGGGGTATCTCAATGGTCTTTCAAAGCTACGCAGTTTTTCCCCATATGACCGTCTTTGACAACATCGGCTTTGGTCTCACGATGCAGCGCCGGCCAGAGGAGGAAATTCGTAAACGGGTGCAGGCCGCGGCCGAACTCCTCCACATTGAAGATCTATTAAAGCGCTATCCGGCCCAACTGAGCGGCGGCCAGCGCCAGCGTGTGGCCGTGGCCCGGGCCATTGCCATCGAGTCGCAAGTGCTGCTCATGGACGAGCCGTTGAGCAACCTGGATGCCCTGCTGCGCCTGGAAATGCGGGCCGAGCTGAAACGGTTATTGAATGAACTCAATACGACGGTCATTTACGTCACCCACGACCAGGTCGAGGCGCTCAGCATGGGAGATCGCATCGCCGTCATGCGCCACGGGAAAATCTTACAGTGCGATCCACCCATTGCCGTCTACAACAATCCGGCGGCCCATTTTATCGGTAGTTTCATCGGCAACCCGCCCATGAACTTTCTCACTGCCCGGCCGGCCGGGGATAAGGCGGCTGTGTTGGTCAGCAATACGGCCTTCCCGCTGGACACCCAGACGGCCGGCCGGTTGCAAGGCATGAATGGGGCCGGCCTCTGGTTGGGCATCCGGGCCGAAAATATCGAGGCGATGACCGGCCCGGCTGAAGGCGCGCTCCCGGCCAGAGTGCTCGTCGTCGAGCCCTTAGGGTCGCATAACCTGCTCACAGTCCAGGTCGGCGATGAGCAGTTGAAGGTCAACGCCCACGCCGACACGACTTTCGAAGCCGGGCAGGAGATCTGGCTGCGCCTCAGCCGGGAGAAGATCCGCTGGTTGGACAAGAACACCGGTCTTGCCTTGGTCTGAAGGTGGATATATTTCAGCACCAGCTTGAATGGGGGCATCCGTACAAGCCGCTCGACTTTGGCAACGGCCTTCTGGCCGGCAGCGTCTCGCCAGACGGCCGGCTGCTCAGCCTGAACAGCTTCCATCCGGTTCAAGGCTACGTAACCCTGAGCGCTATGCCCCCCTTCCCTAATGACCGGCGATACGACCAGGCGGCCGTCCGGGCCTACCGGGCGGCGCTGGCCAGCCGGGATGCGCTAACTTTTGGCCTGCGCCCGGCAGCAATAGAACAAGCGCCGCCCTCGTCGCTTTTTCTGCTGGCTGGCGCCATTCCCCGCAGCCGCTGGTCAGACGGCGGGCTGGAAGTCGAGGTAACTACCTGGGCGCCGCACCTGGACGGCCGCCCTGTGCCCGGCGCCTTGCAACAGTGGTCCTGGCATAATACCGGCCGCCGGCCACTTACCTGGGAGTACCGCTGGGAAGGTCCCCTGGCCCTCAGCCGGGCCAGCTATACCCAGTTGACCGAAAAGGGCGACCTGCTCCTGCCGGCGCTGGCGCTGGGCCTTGACTACGATGGCCAGACCCTGACCCTCGTCGCGCCCGAAGTTGGTGTGGCGGCCGCCATCCTGGGGTTGCCGGCCGGGTCGCCCTGGCAGCTCCAGGGTAATGGCCCCCTGCCCGTAGCCACCCAGGGGCGGCTGCGGATCGAACCGGGGCAAACGGTAACACAGACCTTTATCTACACCCTGGCCCAAACAGTGGAAGAGGCTCAGGCGACGGCCGGACAACTGGCAGCCGGCGACGTCCAGGCCAATCTGGAGGCAGCCCTGGAAGCCAGGCAAAGGCGCTGGCTGGCGCTGGCGGAGCGGCTGCCCCGGCCTGCCCCTGCGCTGGCGCTGGCCCAACGCGCCCAGAGCTACTTGTGGGACTGCTGCGCCGTGCCCGTTGGCGAGGGTGTCTGCCTGCTGACCGACCACCAATTGCTGCCGCTAAGCTGGACGCGGGACGCCTATTTTCTCATCCAGGGCTGCACGGCCGGGGATGGCGCCGAACTGGGGCTGAGACGCCGCCACCTGCTCTGGCTTTTTGAAACGGCGCAACGCCCGGCCGGCTACTGGGGGCGGGCTTACCTGGCCAACGGCCGGCCCAAGGACCACGTCTTCCAGCTTGACCAGCAATGTTACCCCCTGCTGGAGCTGGCCGAATATGCCGGCCGCTGCCCAGACGACCGGGCAACGTTGCGGCGGCTGTTGCCCCACGCGCCGCTGGTGATAGAGCATATTCTATCTCGCCAGGCAGCCGTCGCCCCCCTCTTCGCCACGGAGGAAACGCCGGCCGACGATCCCCTACCCTTCCCCTATCACTTTTCCAGCCACGTTCTCCTCTGGCACACGCTGCGCCAACTGTCCCGGTTAAATAGCCGTTGGCCTTTCACTGGCCTGGATTTACTTGCTCTGAGCCAGGAAATCGAGGCGGCCGTGTGGCGCTATTTTGTCGCCAACGGTGAGGGCCACTCCCTTTTTGCTTACGCCACCGACGCCGGCGGCCGGCATTACCTGTATCACGACGCCAACGATCTGCCCCTCGTTCTGGCGCCATTGTGGGGCTTTTGTCCGGCCGACCATCCTGTCTGGCAGGCGACTATCGCCTTTGCCTTTAGCCCGGCCAACAAAGGGGGGTATTACGACGGCCCGCTGGGTGGCCTGGGGTCGGTGCATACCCCTGGCGCCTGGCCGCTGGGTGACGTTCAGGAACTAATCGCGGCCCGCCTGCTGGGCGATACGGCGCGCGCTGTCCGGGCGCTGGAACGGCTGGTAGCTACCGCCTGTCGGGATGGGGCGCTGCCCGAAGCGCGCGACCCGCACAACGGCGCCGTGCATTCCCGGCACTGGTTCGCCTGGCCCGGGGCGGCCCTGCTGGCGGCCCTGACCCACCCTGCCTGGCAACCGGCCGGAGGTTCGGAGAAATCGGTTTGAGCCCACAAGCGCGCATCCGCGACCACCTGTCTTATCTATACGACGCGGAAACAGCCGGCCACCTCTGGCCAAGGCTCCAGGCGCTGCTGGACGGCTTTCGCCGGCGAAACCCCCACCGGCCGGCCTCCCAAACGGCCCCGGCCGGGCGGTTTGACGAGCGAGACGTCATTCTGATTACCTATGGCGACATGGTCTACGAGGCCGGCCAGCCGCCGCTGCGCTCGCTGGCGGAGTTTCTGGAGACGACCCTGCCGGGGGTGGTGACCGGCGTTCACCTCCTGCCCTTTTTTCCCTATTCGTCGGACGATGGTTTCTCGGTCATTGACTACAAGGCCGTTAACCCGGCGTTGGGCAGTTGGGACGACGTGGCCCGGATCGGCGGCAATTTCCGGCTCATGTTTGACGCCGTAGTCAACCACGTTTCGGTTCAGAGCGATTGGTTTGGCCGCTTCCTGGCGGGCGACCCGCGCTACCAGGAGTATTTCGTCGTCCCACCTGGAGACGCCAACCTTTCCCAGGTCTTTCGCCCGCGCGCCTTGCCGCTATTGACGCCTTTTCAAACGGCGGCCGGCGAGAAATTGGTCTGGACGACCTTTAGCGCAGACCAGGTTGATTTAAACTTCAAAAACCCAGACGTGCTGCTGGAGATTCTCGACGTTTTGTTGTTCTACGTCGAGCAAGGCGCCGAGTTTATCCGCCTGGACGCCATCGCCTTTTTGTGGAAGGAAAGCGGGACAGCCTGCCTCCACCGGCCGCAAACGCACCGCCTTGTCCAACTGTTTCGCGCCGTGCTGGACGAGGTTGCTCCCACCGCCAGCCTCATCACCGAGACGAACGTTCCCCACCAGGACAACATCGCCTACTTCGGCGACGGGGCCAACGAGGCCCAGATGGTCTACAACTTTTCCCTCCCGCCCCTGGTGCTCCACGCTTTTCACAGCGGCCAGGCGACGACCCTGGCCACCTGGGCCAGGGGACTGGATCTACCTTCTGCCCAGGCCAGCTTCTTTAACTTCCTGGCCTCGCACGACGGCATCGGCGTCACCCCGGCCCGGGGCATCTTGAGTGAAGCCGACATTGAGACGATGGCCCAGCGCGTCCGCGACCTGGGCGGCTACGTTTCCTATAAGAACAATCCCGACGGCACGCGCAGCGCCTACGAGTTAAATGCCAACTACCTGGACGCGTTGGGCGACCCGGAAGCGGCCGGCGAAAGGACAGCCCTGGTAGCCAGTCGCTTCCTGGCTGCCCAGGCCATCATGCTGGCTTTGCGTGGCGTGCCGGGCATCTACTTTCATAGCCTGTTTGGCTCTCGCAACTGGCCGGACGGGGTGGCCCAGACCGGCCGTTACCGGACGATTAACCGGGAAAAGTTGGAACGCGGCCGGTTGGAACGAGAATTAGCCGACCCAGAGTCGTTGCGCCGCCACGTCTTTTATCCCTATCGCCGATTGCTCCAACAGCGGACGGCCGGGGCCGGCCGGGCCTTCCACCCCAATGGCGAGCAGGAAATCTTCTTTTGCCACGAGGCTATTTTCGCCGTCCGGCGCGCCTCGCCCGACGGCCGGGACCAGGTGTTCTGCCTGCACAACGTTTCCAATCAGGCCCACCAGGTGGCGGTGAAGCTGGATGGGCTACCGGAGCGCCCATCCAGCTTCACCGATCTCAACAGCGGCACGACCTATGCTCCGGCCGGTAAGAGGACGCTGGAACTGATACTTGCCCCCTACCAGGTCCGCTGGCTGAAACCCCATCAAATACCGTGAATGCCTTCGATTTCAAGCTAAGAAGCAGGCTCGGCCACGCCAAAGAAATTGGCCAGCTCCCCGCGCAGCTTGCGGCGTAGCATTTTGTAGGAGAAATATTGGGCGGCCAGCTCAAAGTTCCGCACAGCCATCTTCTGCCCCAGTTCCGGGTTCAGGAGCACGTTCCGCGCCTGGGCCACGCTGCCGTCGGTGACGTAATCGTCTATTTCAATGGCGGCAAAGCCCTTGGGGCGAATGTCCGTGGCGTAAATGGAATAGTTGTTGACGACGATCGGCCGCCGCATCCAGACCGTTTCCAGGAAAGCGTTGCCGAACCCCTCATAGAGGGAGGGATAAGTCACCAGGTCGGCGTGGTGGTACAGGTCCCACAGGCGATAAATTTTACGGCCGTCTTCCGTCCGGCCGCGCTCGTCGCCGACCCGGTCGGCGCAAAAGATTACTTTCACGTTTAGAAGCCGGGCGTATTGGCGCACCCGCTGGGCATATTCGTCGCCTTCATCCCCGGAGGCGTGGGAAATCACCAGGCTGGCCTTGAGCCCCAGGCGATGGACCAGCTCGACGGCGTGTTCAATGCCTTTGCGCTGGATGATCCGAGTTGGCTGCAGAATGAAGTATTCGTCCGCTTCCAGGCCAAGGGCCTGGCGTACGTCGGCCGCATAATCATCCAGGCGCGGTGGCTCCCTGTCAAAGTCCATGACGTTGGGGATGACGGTTGAAGCGACACCTCGCCGGCGCGCCAGTTGGTGGCGGGCGGCCGTGTTGATGACGACGTGGCTGATGGAGTCCAGGTCGGGCGGGAAAGCAGCGCTGATATAATCGCCAACGCCGTTGACCAGAAACCGCTTGCGCTCCCAGGCAAAGTCGTGGTGGTGGGCCACCGTGGGAAAGTTCGTCTCGGCAATGAGTTCGGTCAGGGCCAGGCCCAGCGGAATTTGCAAGGGAATAGCCAGCATATTCTGGGGAACTAGCAAGTCAATCCGAAACGCTTGAATGAACTCGGCCAGCCGGTCGCGGAAGAACTCTCGCCAATGGTGGACCCAACGCGTGTCGTCGGCCGTCCGCTGGTCGCCGCTGAAAAAGCGGTTGTGCCGTTCAAAAACTTCGGGATGGCGGTAAAAGGCTTCAGGCACCACCATCGAGCGTTGGGGCGGCCGGTCACAGAGCCCGGCGAAGTAATAGCAGGTGTGCCCCAACGCTTCCAGGACCTCCGTCCACTTGGCCGTTTCCAGGGAGACTCCGTCTGTGCCGGCAAAACGGGTGGAAACAAAACCGATTCTTAGCGAATGGGGATTGGGTGAATGAGCCATCGGCAACTTTCTCCATCAGGGGGATAGGCCGGCCTGTTTACCCAGACCGGCCCTCCCTTATTTCTACTTCCTCGACCTGGACATTGGGCGGCACCAGCTCCCAGACCCGTTCGATAGGGTAGCCATAGGCCTGCAGCCGGATGAGCGCCAGAACCATCCCGTGAGCGACGAGTGCCACTCGCCGACCGGGGTGCCGGGCCACCAGGTCATGCACGGCCGCCTGTACCCGGGCGTGCACCTGGCCCACCGTTTCGCCGCCCGGCGGCGCGACGTTGAGGGGGTCGGCCTTGCGGGCGGCAAATTCCCGCTCATAGCGGGCGATAATGTCGGCAAAGACCATCCCTTCCCATTCCCCCTGGTCTACTTCACGCAGCCGGGGGTCGGCGTGGACGGGCAAGGCAAGGCTGGCGGCGATAATCTCGGCCGTTTCGCGGGCGCGAACCAGGTCAGAGGCATAAATAACGTCAGGAGGATTGTTTCTTAGCTGGGCAGCCAGTTGGCGGGCCTGGTTGCGGCCGGTCTCGTTTAGCGACACGTCTGACTGGCCGGTGTAGCGCCCCTCCAGGTTCCACGCTGTCTGGCCGTGCCGGATCAATAAAAAAGTTGTCATTCCTCAGCAAGTTCGGGCAACCCGCGTTTGCGGCGGTAAGCCGGTATCTGGATCATCGGCGGCCGTTCCAGTTCGGCAATTTCCTCCACGTCCAGGTAATATTGGCCCGCCTCGTGTTGGACCGTTTTCATGGTGCGGTTCACGTCCTGCAGCATGGCCTGCCCGGAGCGGCTCTCCAGTTTGCCAATCACCGTCTGGATAATGGCAAAGGACATTTTACTGAGTTCGGTTAAAGATTGGTTGCGATGAATACGCTCCAGCAAATCAACCTGGGCAATGGCAGCCAGCTTGAATTTTTCGTAAATCTCAATCAGCAGGGAAGTTTCCACCCCGTAGCCAGAGGTAAAAACAGCCTGCTCAAGCGCTTCTCGCCGGCCGCCATACTCCCCGGCTAATGGTTGAATAATGCCCGATAAGCCGGGGTAAAACAGGTTAATGAGCGGCCGGGCGGTCAATTCAGTCACTCGCCCGCCACGCCCCGGCTCCAATCCTGCGCCGGTCCGGAGGGGACGGTGGTAAAAGCCTTTTACAAACATCAGGTTCGGGCGCTGGAGAAACGGTCCGATCAGGCCATAGACAAAGTGGGGGTGGAAGTTACTGACGTCGGTGTCTACCCAGATGATAATATCCCCTTTAGTGACGTATAAGCTTTTCCACAGCGCCTCACCTTTACCCTGGCGGGCGCCATGCTCGGGCAGGATTTCCTGGTGAATGTAGACCGGGATACCCAGGTCGGCCGCTATCTCCCGCGTGCGGTCGCTGGAATTGGAGTCAATCAGCACGATTTCGTCGAGCAGGGGCGCCGTTTCCATCAGAGCTTGCTGGCTGGCCTGGATAATAGGCCCTATGGTCTTTTCTTCGTTCAGCGCCGGCAGAGCCAGGCTGATGGTAATGCCTCGCTCTTCTTTAACGGCCACCAGCCTTGCCAGGTCGGCGAATTCGTCGGCCTGGAAACTGTTTTCGGCGAACCATTGGTCTACCAGGACGGAAATGGCCCTGGCCCCAAAACGACTGCCCTCGGCCGGAAAGACAACCCGGCGGGTCTTGGCCCCAATGACCGCACTCGGCGCCTGTTCCAGCATGACGTCCATCGTCAGGCCAAAGGAAAAGGTTGATTTCGTAGGATGGGCGGCCGTGCCCAGGATGACGACGTCGAAGTCGCGAGAATTCTCCAGGATGACCGCCGATTGGTTCTCGGTCGTAATTGTTTGCTGCCGTACCTCCGGCAGTTCGGCCAACACCTGGGCCATACCGGCGAAGGTGTCTTCGTCCTGCTGTTCCTGGTCTGGCTCTAACAGGTGTAAAGCCGTGACACGCGCCCCGGTGGAGCGGGATAGCTCCAGGGCCAGGCGAAGGGCGCGTTCGGCGTGTGGCCCACCGCGCATGGGGACCAGGATGCTGGCTGGTTTTTCCGGGAAGGGACCCCGCACGACAATGACGTCGCGGGGGGGGTGGGATAAGATTTCGGCCGCGCTCAAGCGGAGCACTTTTAATTGTTGAGGCCAGTTTAAGACCAGTAGCTCAATAGTCGGTTCGTCGCGGAGGACGGCCTTGACCTCCTCCCAGGGCGAGTAGGAGACCCGAATGCGGGCCTTGGCCCGCAGGTTGACCCGATCCACGTTTTCTTGGATCAGGCGACGCAACTGGTGCGCGGCGGTGGCGCCGGCGCTTAGATTTTGCCCTTCGGGGATGGGCACAATGCCGACCATTAAAACCGGCTCCCACTGCGATAGCCAGCGCGCCAGCCTGAGCAATGATTCAGTATCGCTGTCCAACATGAGGGGGATCAGAACTTTAGCCGGGTAGCGCTGGTAGGGAAGCAACCCTGGTGAAACGTCATTCATCATCCTCTCTCCAAGAGGGGTTCAATGCAGTCGGCATAAACTCCTTCCCAGGTGTAATTGCGCCGCACCCGCCGGCGCAGTTGAAAAACAGGGTCGGCTGCCAATCGGTCGGCTATCCTGGCAGCAATGCTGGCCGGCTCACCATCCGGGCTAAAATAGGTGGCCGCCTGGCCGGCAATCTCCCGCAAGGATGGAATGTCGGCGCAAAAGATGGGTAAGCCCCTTAGCCCGGCTTCGAGTAAAGGAATGCCGAACCCCTCTTCCCGGCTGGGCAGCAGCAAGGCGTCGGCCAGCCGGTACAGGTCGCCGATCACCGGGTCGGGTACGTAACCAGGGAACACGTCGGCCAGAAAGTGGACGGCCGGCGTGTTCGGGGAAGCCAGGTCCAAAGCGGCCGCTAATTTTTTGAGTTCGGTAAAGTAGTCGAGGTTAGCGGCGTTGTGTGGGCCGGGTGGCCCAGTAACGACCAGTGCGGCCGGCGGGAAAAAAGGCCGCAGGGCAGCCAATACCTGAAGGGCCAACTCGATGTTTTTGCGCCTGGTGATCCGCACCGGCAGCAACAGCAAGGGGTCTGCCTCTAACAGGCGCAGGCGCCGTACTAATTCGACGGTCTCCGGTTCCAATTTCAAAAAGGTTGACGCATCCAGGCCCGCAGGAACAACGCTAATCGTCTCCAGTGGCAACCCGAACAACTGGGCCACTTCCTGCTGCCGCAGTTGGGAAACGGCGACGTGCTGCTGGCCCACGCCGGGCCAGGGCTGGCGAATCAGGTCCCAGGGCCAGCCAAGATGAAGCTCCGGTTGGTACTGCGGCATGAGCCAGGCCAGGTCGTGGTGCCAGGCGACGAGGTGTGGCCCGGCCGGCCGGGCGCAAAAGCGATGCAGCGCGGCCGTCAGGGCCAGGTTCTTGTGTAGCGAACAGACATTGTGGGCCAGGACAATCTCCACGCCGGCCAGGGCCTGTTCCAACTCGCCGGCGAGGGAGTTAACCAGGGTTTCAAAGCCGGCCGGTATCTGGCCCGCATCCAGGTGTACTTTGGCCGCCGAAACGGCCGGGTGGCGCGAGTCGGCCAGGGGCAGGTGGACAAAACGAATCCGGCCATCTACCATCTCGCCCCGGCCGGCGACAACGCGAACCGAGTGCCCGGCGCCGGCCAGCAGCCGGGCGTGCTGCCCCAGGACGCTTTCCACCCCGCCGACGACCGGTGGAGCGGTAAAATGAAGAATGGCGATTGATTTCAATCTGGGTGAACCAGTTGTTGGGGTCAAAACCATAGCCTGCCAAGTATACCCCATTTTTGCTCCCCAGTTGGATTTTAGATTTTAGATTGTGGAGTGTGGATGGGGAGGGAGTTGCTAATAGAGTGATAACCTGTGGATTTGGATTTTAGATTTTGATGGCCGATAGTTCTGTTGATGGTTGACGTGTTGGTTGAAGGAAAGAAAGTGTAATGAATATTAGTGATAGGGGAGGGTAGAGGGGAAGAAGATGATCAAGGTGTGCAAGATGATCATAAATATAGAAAAGTAATAGTACCCCTTCGTATTGTGGGGGGCGAGGAGGGTTTAATGTGGCATTATGGGAGCAATATGGGTACAAAAAGGGGTCTTTTGGTTAGAGAGTGGTTGAATGGCAGGCGTGAAGGGGGTTCAAGATGCGCATTGGCCGGCCGATGATCATCTTGATGAACGGTGTAGGGGTGTGGGGTGTGGGGCTATAGGATGCGGCCGCGGGCGATGTCGCGGTAGGCGTTTTGGGCGGCGGCTTTGACGGGTTCAGGGACGAGGGGGAAGGTGGACAGGATGTGGCGGAAGTCGTCTTCGCTGAGGCCGTAGAGGTGGGCGACGAGGCCGTCCAGCTCGGCGCGGAGGCGGGCGCGCTCGGATTCGGGGATGAGGGTCAGGTTGGGGCGGCCGGCCTGGGTGCTTATGGACGACAGACGACGGACGATGGACGATGGGAGTGTAGCCTACAGTAGTAGGGGCTAAACGTCAAGCGACAACCCGCCCGGCGATGCAATCGCCGGGCTAGGGAGAAGGCGCCCCGTGAACGGGGCTGGGGGGATAGCCAACGCCGTTCATCGGTGTGGCGCGGTCAGAGACCGGCCACAGCTATAGTGATTTCCGGCGGGCCGAGAAGCGTTTGAAGGCGAACAGGCCCAGGCCGGCCAGCGCCGGGGGAAGCGCGAGAAGCGCCCAGCCGGGCCAGGCAGCCTGCCCGTCGAACCGGGTCAGGGCAACGGCCGTTGGTATGCTGAATTCAAAGGCGCCAATGTCGCAACCGTCGCCTTGCGGCCGGGGCACGCCGCGCTGGTCGGTTGGCGGGCAAGAAGCAGCGTCAGGTGACTGGGCGGATGAAGCGGTGCGGCCGCTGGACCAGTTGGCAAGAGTTGACATCTTTTTATGCATCTCTACAATGGTTTGGGGAGCCGCCCGGCGATGCAATCGCCGGGCTAGTGAGAAAACGCCCCGTGAACGGGGCTGGAGGGGTTATCTGGCGACATGAGGTTTCCGGCCGCGTGATGACGCGGCTTTGATGGCGGCTTGTCAGGAGGGACAGGATGCAGTGGTTTTCTAGAAATTTGCGGAAAGTAATCCTGGTTGGGCTATTTTGGTTTGCCTGTCTCTTGCCGGCCTGCTCGACGATAACGCCACCGTCTCCTACCCCGGCCGTCCCGACGATAGTGGCGGCGGCCGTGATGACCGTGGCCACGGCCGGGCTAACCGGGATGAGCGCCACCCTGGCGCCGACCGCTACCGGTACGGCCGGGCCCACGGACACACCTTTACCCATAAGTACAGCCACCGCCACGGCCAGAACGCCGTCACCGACCCCCACCTCGACGCCGGCCGACTCTCCGACGCCGCCCCCCACGCAGACACCCTTGCCGACTCGCACGCCTATCCCAGCGCCAACGGCCATTCCCATCCTGCCCATTGGCGAAGTCCCCGGCCACCTGGGCAGCGAGGTGACGGTTGCCGGGCAGGTCGTCGCCACCGCCGGCTTTGCCAGCGGCTATAAATTTACCCTCGACGACGGCAGCGGCCAGGTGACGTTGTTGATGTGGAGCAACGTCTATGACGACTGCTGGGATGCCCCGACACTCAATCTGGGGGCTACGGTGCGGGCCACCGGTATGGTAGGCCAGTATGAAGGCGAGTGGGAGGTGGCGCCTGACTTTGGCGGCGATATAAAGGTGACGGCCGTTGGTACTCTGCCGCCGGCCCAGGCGATTGGTAGCCTGGGCGATTATATGGGCCAGCGCGTGACCATTACCGGGCAGATCGGCCGGGTAGAAGGCACGAGCAATGGGGCCAAGCTATTTGTCGCCGACGAGAGCGGCGAAATCGTGGTTTTCATCTGGAACAATACCCTGGATCGCATTGAAAACAACCAGGCGTTGGGCGTGCCGGGCACAAGGGTGCAGGTCGTTGGTTACGTGCAGGAGTATCGCAGTAACCGAGAGATTGTGCCGGCGCTGCCCTATGACGTGACGGTATTGCCATAGCCTTAGCAAAACCCCGCAGGTCTCCGAGACCTGCGGGGTTTGGGATCGGGCGGCCGCTCAACCGGTTGAAGAGAGTTGACATCCTTCTAAGCGCCTCTACAATTTATAGATGGACTTTGAGTGGGATGAGCAAAAGAATAAGGCCAATTTACGGAAACATGGTATCGCCTTTGACGACATTCCACCTATCTTTTCTGGCGAAATGCCCCTATTGATTGACTATGATGACCGTGCGGAATATGGAGAGGAGCGGTGGCTAGGCATTGGGTTACTGGGTAATTACGTGATCGTCATTGTATTTACCGAAGTTATACCCGGTACAATCCGTTTAATTTCAGCCAGAAAGGCAAATAAAGATGAGCAGCGAAGATACTATGAAACCCTTGGAAAGTGATTGGGATCGCCTGGCGCGAATGACCGATGAGGAAATTGATTATTCCGATATTCCACCTTTAAACGAGGAGTTTTTCAGCAGGGCAAAAGTTTTTATTCCTGCTGATAAACGAGCTAATTTTGTTCAGCTCGACCCGGATGTCGTTGTCTGGTTCCAGTCGCAAAACCGGGAATATCAGAAGTTGATCAATCTTATTTTGCGAAAGTATATTGAGATTCAGGAAGAAGTGGCCAAATAGAGGATAAGGAATTTGAGCATTTGCGACCGGGTGATTTTGAGGATTTAGTTGCTTTAGAGCCAATTACCGACTGCGAAAGGAGACTTAGAGAATCACAGAAGTTCTCTCTTGATATTACTCCTCTTCCTCTCTTCGGAAATGGATAAAGTACATGCCACTTTCAGGCTCCGTTATCTGATGTGTCGAAAAGGGTTCCCAACCATTAAAACAGAGTGTCTTAATCAGCCAAATCCACACTTGGTCTAGTTGTGCGATTGGTACAGCAACGCTGATCTGATACTTTTCACCAGAATGAAAATGCCTGACCTCTTCAACCTTGAGGGCTGTAGATGCACTTAAGCTGTTGTACAGCCAGTCAAGTATTTTAGGGTCTGTCGAAGTAAGTTGAATGCCGCTTGCAAGGTGAGTGCCGGCGAAGGCTTGCAGGAGACCCTGAATATCGGATTCATCTGCGAGACGAAAAGTTTGAATTGCCTTCAAGTAGTAATATCGTTTCATGTTGTCTCCATTGGACTTGTTGGGGCGCTATCTATTATCACTCCAAACACCATTGTACACTCGGCGCCGACAAAAAGTGACATTTTTCACCTTGTTGCCCCCGGCGCACTGGAGATAAACCTCACCCAGTATCTGGTCCGCCATGCGGCCGGCGACTGGAGTGACTTGTGCCCGAACACCAAGAGGAAATGGGTTCAGCGTCAAGCATGGATTTCGTATATGGATTTCGTATGCGGTCCTTAGCCTGTTTTGTTTCAAGCTGCCCTATCCTGGCATAAAGAGCCGCCGTGAATCTGGTATAATTCATGTTGACAGCCATATAGGAGGGAATTACGTCTGAGGCCACAAAACGATGCCCATACTGTGCAGAAACGATCCTCGCTAACGCTATTGTTTGCCGATACTGCGGTAGGGAATTAAACCCGCAGGCAGTTCGAGAGGTAACTAGTCAAAATCAGCCCCCCAGGTTGGAGCAAGAAACAGCAGCGTCATTAATCAAACAGCCGCCTCCGGCGGCAAAGGCCACTAATCCAGCCATTGGCGGCGTTGGTTGCTCATTTCACGTTGGCGTTACTTGAGAGAAACGCATCAACAGCAGCTACCATAGCTTCAGCAAATTTCTGTATTGTATCAAGTGATTCTTCACAAAAGCCGTCGAGGATAACAATTTCGTTACTGTTACCGTAGCCGTTCAGGTGTAGTACGAGAGTGAATTCAGCAAAAGAGTTAGCCATGAGGAACCAAAGACGGCGGGGGCGTTCCGCAGGTGAGAGCCTGGCAGGC
>JAKEFB010000031.1 GCA_022616275.1 Chloroflexota bacterium | reverse complement strand
TCAGTAATTAAGTAATTGAGTAATTGAGTAATTGGGTAATTACCCAATTACTCAATTACTCTTTAATCTCGACTCAGGGCCGCCACAATCCGGTCCAGCCGTGCGCCGCGCGAGCCTTTAATTAAAATCACGTCGGCCGGTTCAACCATCCCTTCCAGCAGGGGCACGGCCGCCTCAGCATCCGGAGCAAAAAAAACCTGGCCGGACGCCATCCCGGCCGCCAGGGCCTCCTCGCCAATCAGCCGGCCGAGCGGGCCAACGGCCACCAGGATCTGGGTCACGTCCCGCGCCCGCCGACCGACCAGCCGGTGCGATTCCACTTCGGCCGCTCCCAACTCCAGCATGTCGCCCAGGACGGCTACCTTCCGGCCGTCCAGGTCGGCCAGCAGGTTGAGGGCGGCAATGGCCGAGGCCGGGCTGGAGTTGTAGGTGTCGTCCAGGATAATGGAGTGCTTTGGCCCGGAGACGACTACCAGTCGCAATTGGGACTTCATCCCTTGCAGGCCGCCGACAATCTCTTCCCAGGACAGCCCTTCGACCAGGCCCACGGCCGCCGCCCGCAGGGCGGTGTGGACGCTGTGGCGACCCAATAGCGGCACGTGGACGTTCAGCCGTTCGCGGCCGTGGTGCAGGGTAAAGCGAATGCCCTCCAGGCCCATCGAGTTGATCTTGTCGGCCCACAGGTTGGCCTGGTCGTCCAGCCCATAGGTAAAGACGCGGGCCCGAGTGTGCCCGGCCATGCCCATCACGAGCGGCTCGTCCTGGTTGAGGATGGCCACTCCCTCGGGCGCGGCCGGCAGCTCTTCCACCAGTTCCTGCTTGGCGGCGACGATCGCCTCCAGGCTGCCGGCCCGCTCCAGGTGGACGGGGCCGATCATCGTCACCACGCCGACCTGCGGCCGGGCCAGTTGGCACAACTGCCGGATTTCGCCGGTGGTATACATGCCCATTTCCAGCACCGCCCGCTGGTGGTGAGGGCGCAAATTGAGCAGCGTCAGCGGCAGGCCAATCTCGTTGTTAAAGCTGCCTTCCGATTTTAAGGTGCGAAAACGCCGTGATAAGACGGCGTGTGTTAATTCCTTGGTCGTCGTCTTGCCCACGCTGCCGGTAATGCCGACCACCCGCAGGTGGGGGAAGCGCGGCCGCCAGGCCCCGGCCAGTTGCTGCAACGCCTGGAGCGTATCTTCCACCAGCAAGCAGACCCTATTCGGCGGTGGCTGGTCCTGGCCAACCTGCTCGGCCCAGGAACGGCGCGTATCAATCAGCGGCCATTCACCACCAACCGGCCGCTCCACCAAAGCGGCCATGGCCCCATGCTCAAACGCATCGGCCACAAAATCGTGCCCGTCGGCCCTCTCGCCGGGTAAAGCGACGAACAAACTTCCCGGCCGGGCCTCGCGGCTGTCAATCACCACGGCCGTCACGTCCTGTTCGTAACCGGTGGTTTCATAATCCAGCAAATTCTCTAAAACGAAGCCTAGAGTTAACATAGTGCTGAGGACTGAGGACTGAGTCAGGGGGCTTTTTGTTGGTGGCGTTGTCTGTCCGCCGAAGCTCGCAAGCCGCCAATGATTCTGCCTACTTCCTCTGCCTGGGCCATTAATTGTTCAAAGCTGGCCTGGTCCAAATAGTGAACGTCGAGAGCTACATACAACTGAGATCGAACCTCGGCGCAAGAAGACTTGGCGACCGAGAGAAATTGATGGAACTCAGCCCGGCCGCCTCGCTCAAAACCCTCGGTAATATTCGACATGATCGAAACCGCCGCCCGCTGAAGCTGTCCAGCCAACCTAAAATCCTGGGCAAATGCCTCGCCACGCGTAACCGCATAAATCTGCCTGGTCAACACCCTCGCCTTCTGCCAGGCAATTAAATCCTCAAACCTCTCCACCCTACCACTCATCTCTCACTCTTCAGCCCTCATCCCTACTCACTCAGTCCTCAGTCCTCAGTCCTTTCCTCACTGCCATCACATCCCCATTCAAACGAATATTGTCCGGCGGGATGTCGAGGAGGACGACGAGTTCCTGGATGAGCGTGGCGAAGGCCGGCGCGGCCGTTTGTGAGCCCCAGGGCGAGACCGTCGGCCGGTCCAGCTTGATCAGGACGATGATCTCCGGGGCATCGGCCGGCAGCCAGCCGATGAAGGAGGCGATGGTGTCGGTCGGGTGGTAAATGCCGCCGACCGGGATCTGGGCCGTGCCCGTCTTGCCGGCAATGGTGTACCCCTCCACCTGAGCCTCGACCACCTCCTGGCGCACGGCGTTGACGGCCATGACCGCCATCTGGTTGGCCGTCTGCTCGGTAATCGGCCGGCTCAGCACAGTCGGGTCGTGGTGAAAAACCCGGCCATTGCCTTGAATCTCCTGCACCAGGTAAGGTTGCATCAGGTAGCCCCGGTTGGCCAGGGCGGAAGCGGCCGAAATCATTTGCAGTGGCGTTACGGCCAGTCCCTGGCCAAAGGCGTTCGTGCCCAGGTTCGTCTCCGTCCACTCCGAATCGCCGGGCAGGGGCAGCAAGCCGCCGGCCTCGGCCATCAGGTCAATGCCTGTCGGCCGGCCAAAGCCAAAGCGCTGCAGGTAACTGTAAAACGTGTCCGGCCCCATCCAGGTGGCAATCGTCGCCGCGCCCACGTTCAACGAGTGAGCCAGCAGGCCGGTCATGTCCATCTGGCCACGGGCGCTGCGGTCCCAGTTATAGAGCGGGTAGCCGCCCAGCTCAATGACCCCGGCGTCGTAGTAGGTGCTCTGCGGCGTAACCGTGCCCGAATCGAGCGCCGAGGCCATCGTGACCAGCTTCATCACCGAGCCAGGCTCATACTGCTGGCTGACGGCCGGGTTGAACAACACCTCTTCGTTGGCCTCAAAAAACCTGTAGGGCGAATAACAGGGGGTACTGGCCATGGCCAGGATAGCCCCAGTGCGCGGGTCCATGACGATGATCGTCCCGCCCGAAGCGCCGTACTCGTTTATCGCCCGCTGCAGGTGCTCCTCGACCATGTACTGGACTGAGCGGTCAATCGTCAGGACCAGGTCAGCCCCCTCGCGGGCAATCACGCTCTCCTGGATAGTGAGGGGCGAAATGTTGATCGTGGCGCTGGCCGCCTCGCCGGCCAGCTCACTCTGATAATATCCTTCCAGGCCGGCTCCGCCGACGCCGTCAAAATCGGTATAGCCCAGGGCGTGGCACAACATCGAGCCCTGGGGGTAAATGCGGCGCGGCAGCGGGTCTATCTGCAGCCCGTCGTACGGCAGCGCTCGCAGCGCGTCGGCCATCTCCGGCGATACCCGGCCGGCCAGCAAGATAAACGGCTGTTCCGAGGTCAGGAATTGCAGGATTTCGTGGCGTGGCTGTTGCAGAATGGGGGCCAGGGCCGTGGCCATTTCTTCCGGCTCGGTGACCAACGACGGCGACACACCGACCTGGTAGTCGCTGCTGTTGCCGGCCAGCACGGCCATATTGCGGTCGTAAATGACCCCCCGTTCCGGCCGGGCAATGACGTTCTGGTACTGGATGCTGCGGCCGATGGCGGCCAGCTCTTCGTCCTGGACCACCTGGAACGAAGCCAGCCGGAAAATCACGGCGGCCGCGCCGACGACCAGGCCAATAACCACTACCCACAACCGTCGCCCCTGGCTTTCGGTCATGGCGCTTCTCCACGGATCAGATCGCCAAGGCTGGCCTTCAGGGCCAGCCAGATGGCTTCGTCCATGGTCTGAATTGGCTCTGGTGGCGCGGCGGCCGGCGTGGCAGTGGCCGGGCCAAATGTGGCCGGGCCAAATGTGGCCGGGCCAAACTGGCCGCCATCCTGGCCGACTGCCTGGGGGTAGTCGCTGACGACCAGGTATTCGATGTCTTCCGGTTGGGCGCGGACAAAGCCCAGGCGGACCGCCTCGGCCTGTAGCCGCTCCAACGACTGGGCCTCGGCAATTTGCCGCTCCAGGCCGGCGTTCTCCCGCTTTAAATCGTCCAGCTCATTTTGCAGCCCTTGCACTTCCCGGCCGGCGCCGGCGATCCGGCTGGTCTGGTAGAGGTAAACGGCGCCCAGGAGAGCGACCAGGGCCAGGATGACGCCCCAGCCCAAAGCCGCCTGGGCTTCCGTTAACCAGGCCAGCGACCGGCGCACGTCCCGCTGTGGTTCGCGGCGCTGTTCGCCAGTTTGTTGGCTACGATGTTCGGTTTTGTGCTGGCGTTGTTCCTCCATCACTTGCCTCTTCAGGTCCCGAGCCGCTCGGCGACTCGCAGCCGGGCGCTGCGGCTGCGGGGGTTGGCGGCCACTTCTTCGTCCGTGGGCCGCACTACTTTGCGGGTGACCGGCCGCAAGACGGCCTGGGCGTCGCAGGTACAGAGCGGCTGCTCGGGTGGGCAGACGCAGTCGCGGCTTTGCCGGCGAATGAACTGCTTGACCAGCCGGTCTTCGAGCGAATGAAAGCTGATGACCGCCAGCCGGCCGCCGGGCCGCAACAGGTCCACCGCCGCCGCCAGGCCCTGTTCCAGCGCGCCTAATTCGTCGTTGACGGCGATGCGCAGCGCCTGGAAGACCTGGGTGGCCGGGTGAATCCGGTCCCGCCGGCCGGTTTCCTGGGCAATCAACCCGGCCAGTTGGGCCGTGGTCCGGATCGGCCGTTCGCGGACGATGGCCCGGGCCAGTTTCCGGCTCAGCCGCACCTCGCCGTAGCGCCACAAAATGTCGGCCAGTTCCGCCTCGCGTAAGTTGTTAACCAGGTCAGCGGCCGGCCGGCCGGCCGTCGGGTCAAAACGCATGTCCAGCGGCCCGTCCTGCAAAAAAGAAAAGCCGCGCTCGGCGTCGGCCAGTTGCCGCGAGGATAACCCCAGGTCGAGCAAAACGCCGTCCACGGCGGTGAAGCCGTGGGCCGGGGCTTCTTCGGCCATGGCCGCGTAGCTGGCCTGGACAAAGACTACCCGGTCGCCAAAGTCGCTCAACCGCCGCCGGGCGAAGGCAATGGCCTCCGGGTCGCGGTCAAAGGCCAGCACCCGGCCATCGGGGGCCGAAGCCGCCAGGAGCCCGGCCGTGTGCCCGCCCGCCCCGATCGTGCCGTCCACGTACCGCCCGCCCGGCCGGGGCTGCAAATATTCTAAAACTTCCTGGTAAAGTACCGGTGTGTGTTCCATCGTTGATAGTTGGTGGTTGGTAGTTGATAGTTAGCGACGAGCCATCAACCATCAACTATCAACTATCAACTCATCTCTATATTCCTAAATCGTCCCACCGGGCGGCGTCGCTGCTGTTCTCAATCCCCTGGCGCACCGTCTGCCAGGCTTCGGCGCTCCAGACCTCGACGTAGTTAAAGAGGCCGGCCACGACGACTTCACCGTTGATGCCGGCAAAGTCGCGCAGGTAAGTGGGCAGGACGATCCGCCCCTGGCGGTCGGGGACCAGGTCTACCGCGCCGGAAAAGACCCGGCGGCGGAAGGTGCGGACGTCCTCGTCGCTCAACGGCCGGTTCATAATCCGCTCGGCCATCTCCTGCCAGCCCTCCAGGGGGAAGATCATCAGGTTCTGGTCGAAGCCCCGCGTGACGACCAGGCCGGCGGCCAGCTCGCCCCGAAAACGGGCCGGGATGGTCAGCCGTCCCTTGTCGTCAATAGTGTGCGTGAACTCGCCTAAGAACATCTGTTCTAAATGCCCCATTTTAGCATAAAAATCTGGCCGTAGCGCAACACTTTAACCCACTTTATCCCACAATGACCCACGATGTGGGCACAGTATACACCACTTGGCCCCATCTGTGAAGACATAAGGTGAACTTTTTAAGGAAAAAGGGCTAGGACTTTGGTAAGAAGGGGAACACAGAGGGAGCAGAGGGTGCACAGAGGGCACAGAGAGGACACGAAGGGTTTTTATCCACAGATGGCACAGATGGCGCAGATTGTCTTAATTGCCGGCCGTTCTGTGGGGCAAAGTGGAGGGCCATTCCCATTTTGGATGTTGGATGCAAATGCGAGGCATTCGTCAAGATTTTGTATTCACCAACCCAATCCAAAATCTAAAATCCAAAATCCAAAATCGGAACTCCCCTGCTCCCCCTCTTCTTGAAAAGTGGCAGAAAAATTAACCGCTTTGGGGGCGGGGGGCAGGTGTGCCAGTGAAGAACCCTTGAACGCTCAAGTGCTCGTCAAGGTCCGGCCAATAGGCTGTCCGCCCAGAACCGATGATCTCGTAGTTAGCGCGTTGGAGTGGCGTTGCCTGTTCGAGTCGCCAGGACCACCACAACGGCACGCTGACAATACGGCCGTCGGAAAAGTGGGCGGTGATCAATTCGTCTGTCACTTCCAGACGCTCAAAGCGTGGCTCTTCGCGTCCGGCCGGTGGTGGTTGTCGTTTAGCCTTCGTGACAATGCTCATGCCAAGTCTCCAGAATATGTTCGTGATGCTCGCCAATCAGTTGTTCGATTTTGTTCAACTCCCTGCGATTGAATCCATAATTGTGAACCAGAGCAATAGGCTCAAGCCAGAACTTGGCTTCCATTCGCTCGCGAACCACGTGGACATGGGCCGGTTCAGCGCAGTCAAAGCTAACAAAGAAAATGTGATAAGGTCCAGGAATGTCTTTGATGCGCGGCATTGTTGAACTCAAGTCAGCGTTAACAGCGCCTACTTTACTATGCTGCAAAAGGGATGTCAATCTAGTGAAAAGTCCCCTCTGCCCCCCTGCTCCCCTGCTCCCCCTCTCCTCTGCCCCTCCGCCCCCCTGCTCCCCCTCTCCTTGTCTCCTTTCCCCTCTCTCCTCATTGCTCATCGCTCATCACTCAGTCCTCAGTCCTCCTCCCTCAGTCCTTTTTAACACCCGTTCCGCCTCCTCCAGCCCCACCTGGTAGGCGTGCGGCGGGCCGTCGCACCAGGCGTAGTCGCGGGCTTGTTGGGCGTGGCGGCGCGCTTTGTCGCGGTCGCCCTCGTCTAGGGCCAGGTGGGCCAGGAAGTTGTGAATGTCGGCCAGGTGCAGCCGGTAACCGGCCCGTTCGGCGATTTGTAACGCCTCTTCGGCGTATTGGTAGGGCAAAATTGAATTTTGCCCACCCGCCCGGGCCAGCCGGGCCTGCGCCAGCAGGATGGCCGGTTCCAACTCCACCAGGTTAATTGCCCGGCAACGCCGCAGCGCCTCATCCAAATGTTCTTGGGCAACGGTCAATTTTCTAAGCGCCAACAACGCCCAACCCCATAACCAATAAACCTGTACGTGATCCCGCTCATACGAAAAACGTTTGCGTGCTGTTTTATTTTCCAGGCGCAGTGCGTTCTGGACAGCATCTAGCCCCGCTATACCCTGCCCCTGCAGCAGAGTTACTAGGGCATAGTAGGTCCAGGCGATACCCTGGAAATGGATCCTCTTCACAGTCCTGAACTGTATTAGGGCTGTGTCAAGCTCAGCTTTTGCTTCCGCCCATTTGCCAACATAAGCTAACAGCCGTCCGCGGTACAGATGACCAATTCCTTCTCTAAAAAGGTCTTTCATTTCCTGGCAAAGAGTAATTCGGTGAAGGAGATTATCCTCGGCTGCCTTCAATGCCCCGAGAGCTACCTGTTGGTCGGCCAAGTAGCCCAAGCCAATAGCTAAACCTTTCTTATAACCTAATTGTTTGCGAATAGCATTGGCTCGTTCAAGTAAGGACACAGCTGCTTGAGGTTGCCCAACCCGGCTGTAGCCATTAGCCAGCGCATTCAGCCCCCAGGCCTGATAATTTTCTCTGTTTAACCGGGGTGGCTTCTCTTCTCCATCTGGAAACAGTGCCTGTATCAATGCAACAACCTGCTGGTAAGCGCCCAGTTGGTAATACATTGGCACTCGCAGTGATTTATAATAAACAGAGCGTGCCTTGTCGTATCGGCCGACGCAGACCAAATGATGATATAGTTCCAAGACCGGCTCTAGTTCAGCAAGGGTTTGTACCTTATCCAGTTTGGGCATGGCCTCAAAGTAAGCCACCAGTTGGCCGTGCGTACCGGCCGGGTCGGCCAGCCGGTCGTAGGCGTAGCGGCGGACGATGGGGTGCAGGTCGTAGCTCGTCCGGCCGTCCTGCACCGCCCGCTGCACCAGCCCCCGCCGCTCCAGCAGCCATAATGCGTCTTGCAGGCGCGCGGCGCGCTGTGCCTCCGTACCATCGCCGCCAAAGACGGCTACAACAGTTTCCCAGGATACACTGCTGCGAAAAGCAGCCAGTTGGCTTAACAACTGCCTGGCCGTCTCCGGCAAGCTATCATAGGCGCGGCTCAAAACGTGCTGCCGCCGGCCGAGCAGATCGTCGGTAGGATCGTAGTGGACAGCGGCCCGCAGATCATTGGGCTGCGCCGGGTCGTGCGCGACGTAGCCGGCCAGCAGCCGCAGGCTGAGCGGGTGGTAACCCAGCGGCTCGCACACCGCCTGCACCTCGGCCCGCGTCGCCTGGATACCGAGCGTCTTGAACAACTGTTGAGACTCTTCCAGGCTGAGACCTGTGAGGGTGTGGCGGCGCACGCCGGCCAGCAGCCCGCCGGCCCGCCCCTCCAGCTCACGGGGTAGCAGACGACTGGTTAACAGTGTCTTGCAGCCCGGCCGCTGGGCCAGCCCGGCCAGCAGGGTGCCGGCCACCGGGTCCACACAATCGCGGGCGTGCCTCTCGCCCACCTCCGCCTCGGCATCGCCCAGGTAGGCCGCCCCCAGGCTGCCGTAAGCCCGCAGCAGGCGCTCGGCCCCATCCAGCACCACCAATGTTGGCCCCTGGTCCAGCCGCTGCCACAGCCGGCTCAACTGCAGGCGCGAATTGCCGTACTCCTGCGGCCGGTCGCCAATGAAAGTCAAGACGTCATTCAGAAATTCGGCCACACCGGCGTTAGGCTGGTAAAAGTCCCACCAGATGATGGTTTGTAGGGGCACGGCGCGCCGTGCCCCTACCGATTGCCAGCGCCAGGCCAGGGCGCTTTTGCCCGTGCCGCCCAGGGCAATCAGGGCCAGCAGGGGGTGGGCCGGGTCGTTGGCCAGCCAGTTGTCCAGCAAGGTCAGCTCCTCGGTACGGCCGGTGAAGGCCGTTTCTTCCGGGTAATTAGCGTTGGCGTAAAAGCGGGGACCGGCCGCGCCACTACCCTCCAGGCCGACCAGTTCCGCCTCCAGTTCCCGAATCGCCTCGCGTTGCCGCTTGATCTCGCTTCTATAGCGGCTTCTTTCACGAGGGTCTCTGGTCGTCCGCTCCAGCTCCTCATACTGGTTCAAAAGCGCGTACGCCTCAGCAATTTGTTGTTCCAGGTGGCCGCGCAAACTCATATCGTCCTGTCAAGCGTCATGAAACTTCATACCACCTGATTTCATCCTCTTTACCAGGCCCCGGCCAGTGCAGGCGATACTTGAGTTCGATTGGAGCGTAGCCCGCAGCCGAAATACGGATAATGAGGAGATAATAACCAGGCTTCAGCGGAATAAAATCCTGGCGCATACCCCATAAAGGCAGGCTGGTGTCTCTCTTGCCTCGGTCACGTGAAGAGGCAATGCGCAACTCATCCGCTGGGATCGGCGGGTCGCCATTTGCTCTCCAAGCTAAGTCGAGGTATTTTGGCTTTGGTAAGTCATCAGACTCTATAGAAATAGGTTCAAACAGATTATCTGCCCAGGATAATATTGTAGCCTCTGATTCTGGCAGAGGTTTTCCTTCTATATCGTTCTCATCATTCAACTGCAAAATCTTATAAATTAGTCCCCAGCAATCCTTGATGGGTTTCTTGCTTTCAATTTCGAGTCGAACAAACCACTGCCCCGGGCCTGCTTTGTAAGGATATACGCCTTCATGCTCTGGGTTTATTGCTAGAATCTCAGCTAACGAGCCGGGACTGGCGGCCGGCTCACTTTCGTCTTTTTCAGCCTGGTGGATGGTTTTCTCCTGGCCACCGCTCCTACTCTTTTTCTCGTGCGGCCGCTTGGATGATGGGAGGGCCGCCTTTTGCGACAGAACGTGGTGGACCAATGAAGCGGTCGCGGCGGCAGCTAATGGTTGGTGTTTGCCGTGTTTTTTACCATCGGCCCAGTCGGAAATGGCTTTGACCACAATAGAGGGCGTGCCCACTCGTCCTGAGGCCGATGTCAACCCGGCTCCTTCCATTTCCCCACCAATAGCCGTCGGAAATTGTTCCAGTAAGGCGGCCTTAAAGGTTGGATCGTCAACTAACTTTTCACCGGACAGTAACGGCCCAAAATGAATCCGGCACGGCTGACCATCGGGCCGCTGAAAGTGCCAGTCGTGAGCGTTTCTAAAACGATTCAACAGGGTAACATTGCTAGGGGTGATCGAACCACGGAATATAGTTCGCTCGCCCACACGTTGCGGCTCATAAGATATAATTTGTGTGGCTACTAACACATCGGCCATTTTCTGCTTGTCGGAGTCACGACCAAAGGCAATACCAGCCATGATCACTGCCAAGGGCTGCCACACCCGAAGCGCCTGCTCGGCGGCCAAGATAACTGCGTCTTCACCGATTGCGCCAATACCGCACTGAGTCACTACGGCTTTATACACCCCAAAACGACCCAGGTAGTACGTCTCCGGGCCAATAAAGACTCGCAAAATTCTCTTTCTTCCAGGATAAGGCTTCAACAACCGCATGAATGCTTTTAGCTCAACCTCTGTGGCCGTCATGATGACCACATCAACTTCATCTTGGAGCGCCATAGCCTGGTCCGGTTCAAGGCTACTAACGGCCGGGAACACCCCGGCGTACCAAGGCTGCTCCTCCTCCTGGTAGCGAAGCTCCTCTTCCTCGACCGCCTTCTCCCGGCTCTCCGCTTCCGTCACCTGCCGGTCCAGCGCGTCCAACGCCTGGCCCATCGCCTGGACGTTTTGCCGGACCTCGCTGGCTACCGGCTCGCTCGACCGGCCGGCCGGGCCGGCTAATTCCGCCGCCTCTCGTTGATAATTGGCCAATGACTCCCGCTGCCGTTCAATTTCGCGCTTGATTCTCATGATCTGCCGGGGATCATCGGCCAGGCGCAACTGTTCCTCGTACTGGCGCAAAAGGGCCATGTCGGCCTCAATTTGCTGCTGGACATCCCGCAGCCGCTGCGCTTGATAGTCAGGGGGTGGGTTGGGCGCCGGCCGGGTGACCGGCTTCAACTGATCGGCGTATTGCTGGTAGCGGTAGGGGTTGTGCCGGGCGACGTAGGCCAGCAGATCAGGGATACGGCCACGCTCGTCAGCATGAGCGACAATACTCCTGATCATCTGATCGCGGGTCATGCCGGCCGTAAAGTTTTGATAAACCTCCTGGAACAGGTCGAAAGCCAGGTTAGAAACTTCCCCGGCGTCAAAGGCCTCGCCCAACAACCGGCGAATGACTTCCAGGTCGTATTGCTCGCTCATGGCGTCTCCCTTGCACTATCGAATCGCGCATCAATCCTCGCCTGATCTTAACCTTTTTCTCCCTTTTGTGCCATTGCAAGTCGTGCCTGGCACGGGGCGGCGAATATCTGTTGGTCAGGGCGCTTTGCCCCGTGCCAGGCACAGCCGGTTCGCCAGCGCCCATTGGTTAAGGCGCTTTGCCCCGTGCCAGGCACGGCCGGTTCGCCGGTCTGTTGGCAAAAGCCGGCGAGTATGCCAAAATTGGAATCCATCAGCCGCGCAGGCCAGGTAAAGAATATATATCTGCGTCATCCGCGTTCAGCAGCGTCCTATTTTCACGGAGGGTAAAATGTTTCGTCGGATCATCGGAACGATCATGTTAGTGTTGGGGGTCATTGGTTTGTTGATTAGCGTCGCCGGCATCTTTTACGGCCGCCAACTGGTGGACGACAGCTTCGCCGGCCTGGACAGCAGCCTGGAACTGACCTCGCAGAGCCTGGATACGGCCGTGTCCAGCCTGGAGCTGGTCAAAGTCACTATTGGCGACGTCAATAACGGCCTGGACACGGTGGAGGGCGCGGCCGTCAACATTGCCCGGACCATCACCAATACCCGGCCGCTGATCGATCAAGTGGCCGTGGTCGTCAGTGAAAACGCGCCGTCCAGCGTCGAAGCGATGCAGGATGCCATTCCCAACATTGCCCAGGTGGCCGGGGCCATTGACCAGACCTTAATTACCCTGAATTCGTTTGCCATTGACGAAAATATCCTGGGAAACCAGATTCATTACGACCTGGGTATTGACTATGACCCCGTCGTGCCCTTTGACGACACCTTTACCGCCCTGGGCGACAGCCTGGACGGCCTGCCGGAAAACCTGCGCTCGACCAAAGTAAACCTGGAGGTGACTTCGCAAAACCTGGCCACCGTCAGCACCAGCATCAGCGACATCTCCACGGACATCGAGACGATTAATAGCCGCGTCGCCGAAGTCCCGGCCCTCATTGACCAGTACATTGACATTGCCACCCGGCTCAACGAGACCATCGAACAACTCCGCGTTCAGGTTCTCCAACAGCAAACGCTGGCCAAGAACGTCATCACCTTCGTCCTGGTCTGGTGGGGCCTGCCCCAACTGGCCCTGGCCATGATTGGCTGGGACTTCCTCTTCGGCCGGCGCGGGGCCACCGCCGAAGAAATCGAAGAAGAGGTACTGGAAGAACTCCGGGCGGAGGAGGCCGCCGAAGAGGCGGCCGAAGCGCTCCAGCCGGCCGAAACGGCCGAAGCGGCCCACAAAGAACCCCAGGCCGAGCCTGAAGAGACAAAGAAAGAAGATAAAAAACAGCCCCCTGGCGAAGCCTGATAATCTACACGAATGGAGCGAATCACGCGAATCAATCAAAAATCATTGGCGCCATTCGTTCATTCGCGCTTTTCGCGATTTATCTATACTCCCACTCGCGAGCTGAACCGGCCCCAGGTCCGACCTCGGCCAGCATCCAGCCGGCGATGAAGCCCAGACCGACCAGGAAGAGCCCGGCGATGAACGTCAGAGCGCCCTGGAGCATGACTCGCTGCAGCCAGATAGCCATGAGCGCCTCCACGGCCGCCCGGACAAAGCGGCCGACCAACAGCACCGCTCCTTCCTGCTGCAGCGGCGGCGCCACCCGCAAGCCATAATCAAACAGGTACGGGCTGAACCAGGCCAGGAACAGGGACAGGCCGCCGGTAGCCAGGATCGGCCAGCCCAGCCAGTGGCCAAAGCCGCCCGGCGAGCGCACGCCCAAGAGGAATACCAGGGCCAGGCAGACCAGGGGGGCCAGCCACAACAGCCACGACCAACGCTCGCTCACCAGGTAAATCTGGCGCAGCCGCTGCAAGGTTTGCCGGGCCTCGGCCGTGCCGGGGATGTTGGGGTCCAGCAGGTTAAATTGCAAGACCTGGCTACCCAGCGTGCCGCCGCTGCTGTCAATAACCAGGACCACGGTCGCATGCAGTTGGGTAGCCAGCAGGTCCACCGGTATAAATTGGGGCAGGCAGCCGGGAATGTCAATCTGGCCGGTGGCCAGGTCTATGTTTGGCAGCTCTGTGGTGCAGGGCGGCAGGCTGGTGAGCACGGCCAGGACCAGTTGCCGGCCGGCCTCGCCGCGCAACGCCTCCACCAGCGGCCCGGTATCTACCGTCACCACCAGGGCCGCCTCGTCGCCCGTCTCCAGATAATTGAAAATCGCGTCCACCACCGCGTCCGTCTGGCTGGCCGCCCAGCCGGGCGGCAACAGGTTATCCAGCGCTGCCTGCAGCGCCTCCGACTCGCGGACGACGGCCGGCAGGTCACGCACGCCTGGCTGGTTCTCCAGCTCCTGGCGGACCATGGCCGTGGCTACCTCGCTCAGCAGCTCCTCGCCGTTCAGCGCCTGCTTGACCGCCTCCCGGTCGGTGATCACCTGGGCCAGGTTATAGAGGAAAAAAACTGGCACGGCCGTAGCCACAAACAGCAAAGCCATCAGTAAAGCCAGTAAACGTGAACAACCACGCATTGTCTGTCTCCAATGCAGGTGGGTGGTCAGGTAGCGCGCTACCTGACCACCCACCTACATACCTTCGGCCAAAATGGCCAGGAACTGGCGGTCTTCTTCAGTCAGGGCGGCCGCCAGTAGCAGTTCCGGGCGGCGCTGCCAGGTGCGGCGCAGCGCCTGTTCCCGCCGCCAGCGGGCGATGTTGGCAGCGTGGCCAGAGCGCAGCACCTCGGGTACGGTCCAGCCGCGAAAGCTTTCCGGCCGGGTGTAGTGCGGCCCTTCCAGCAGCCCGGTGGCGTGGCTGTCTTCCTGGGCAGCGTCGGCCGCGCCCAACACGCCGGGAATCAGCCGAGCCACGGCGTCTACCACGACCATGGCCGCCAGCTCGCCGCCAGTCAAGACGTAATCGCCGATTGAAATCTCGTCCGTCACCAGGTGTTGGCGCACCCGCTCGTCCAGCCCCTCGTACCGGCCGCAGATTAACACCAGCCACTCCCGGCCGGCCAATTCCTGGGCTACCCGCTGGTTGAAGAGGCGGCCCTGTGGTGTCAACAAAATAAGAGGGGGAGAGGGGGAGAGGGGGAGAGGGGGAGAGGGACTATCTCCTTGTCTCCTTGTCTCCCTGTCTCCTTGTCTCCCCCTCTCCAGCACTGCCTCCACCGCCGCAAAGATCGGCTCCGGCTTCAACACCATGCCCCCGCCGCCGCCATAGGGTGGTTCGTCGGTGACGCGGTGCTTGCCGGCCGCGTAGTCGCGAATGTTGTGCAGGTGGACGGCCAGCAACCCCACCTCCTGGGCCCGCTGCAAGATGCTGGCCGCCAGGTAGCTGGAAAACATTTCTGGGAAGAGGGTCAAGATGTCAATACGCATGGGGGGAAGTATCAGGTGTCAGGTAGTAAGTGTCAAGTGTCAGGTGTCAAGTGTCAGGTGTGGGGGTGTGGAGGTGTAGGGGTGTAGGGGTGTGGAAATGTAACTGTTTTTATACCAGGAGATACAGGCCAACTGTGTCCGTTCTGGGTTACGCTATGCAGATAAGTGAGCGGAACTCTAACTCTAACTCAGGACTCTAGCTCCAGGGACAGGAATAATGGCCAGAACGCGGACCAGGAGTGAGAAAACTACGCAAAAAAACGGCCAGAAGCCGGCCCGGTCTAATGGGCACAAGGCCAAAACGCCCCGTAAAGTTAAGCTGGCGGTGAATAAGCGGGCGCTAAAGAACTTAAAGTTGGTGGCTGTAGCCTATTCCCACGTAGAGCGGGAGTGGTTCCCTACCGAAGAAGCTTACGAGGCTGAATTGGAAGTCGAGGAGCGGGCTCAGGAAGTGATTGAAACCCTGGAAAAGTTGGGCGTGCCGGCCAGGGGCTACCCCGGCGACCAGTACTTCTTCACCAACCTCATCGTAGACGATCCCGACCTGGTCCTGAACCTGGTGGACACGCTGCGCGGCCGGGACGCGCTGCAGACCTCTATTCCGGCCGCCCTCGAGCTGGCCAACATCCCTTACACCGGCGCGGGAATGCGCGGCCTGGTCATCGGCAACGACCGCAACCTCTTCAAGCAAATGCTGCTGGCCAACGACATCCCTACCCCCGACTACCAGTTCATCGCCCGCCGGGGCACAAATGTCCGTGAAGATTTGGGCCTGCCCCTCATCGTCAAGCTCAACGAAAGTGGCGGCAGCGTCGGCATTGACGCAGCCGCCGTCAAGGAAACGTTGAAAGAGGCCCAACAGCGGGTGGACGAGCTACTGAGCGCCTATAAGGTCCCGGTCATCGTCGAACGTTTCATAGACGGCCCGGAAATCACGGCCGTGCTCTTTGAAGACAACCGCAAACGGCACGTCTTCCTGGGCGAAAAGATCTTCCGCACCAAGCCGGACGGCAAACACGCCTTCACCAGCCTGGAAAGTTACGAGGACAAAAATGCCTATAAGTACCGTCCGGTCGAGGAATCGCTGGCCTCCAAGATTGAAAAGCTGACCAGCAAAGCCTTCACCGCCCTACGGTACAAGGACTATGCCAAGTTCGACATCCGGGTGGACGAGGAAACGCAAATCCCCTACTTTACCGACTGCAACCCCAACACCGCCTTTGGCCCGGACATGGGCCTGCCGTTTACCGAGGTCCTGGCTCTCTATGGCGTCACCTTTGAGGAAGTCCTGGCCAGTCTCGTCAGCAAACATGCCAAGAAGATATAGCGAGCCGATTGAATATTTCCAGATCCGGCGGGCCCACCAGATCTCCGAGTCCCATTGCGGCCCGGCCGTCATTCAAATGTTGCTCAGCAACCTGGGCATTGAAGTCACTCAGGAAATGGTTGCCGAGAGCGGCGGCGCGGCCGAATACATTGAGCTGCAAGGCATGCGGCCGGACCAGTTGGCCCTGGCCGTCCGGCAACTCGCCCCCCAGACCCAGTTCTGGTACAAGAAAAACGCCAAATTGAAGGAGCTGATCCGGCTGGTAGATGAGTTTCGCCACCCGGTCGGCGTGGAGTGGCAGGGTATCTTTGACGGCGACGAGGAGGATGAGGACGACGACGAAGACGACTACGGCCATTTCAGCGTCGTCACCTACGTGGACCTGGACAAGAACGAGCTGATCATCGTAGACCCCTACAAGGATTACGTCTCCCGCGACCACATCCTGACTTTTGCCGAATTCGCCAGCCGCTGGTGGGACTACAACGAATTTACCGACCCCAAGACCGACCGGAGCAAGCTGGTCGAAGATTATCATTACATGTTCATCATTACCCCGGCCGAGGAAACCTTCCCCCTGCAACTGCGGATGAAAAAAGGGTAGCCCCCTCTCTCTTAGGGCGTATAATTCCAACGACAGACGACAGACGACAGCCATCGTTTATCGTCCGTCGTTTGCCGTCTGAAACAGGAGATATCCTTTGCGCTTACTCATTACCGGCGGCCGGGGGCAACTGGGCGTAGCGCTCCAGGAGAAGCTAACCGGCCACGAACTAATCATCACTTCCCATCAGGAGATGGATATTACCGACGGTCCGGCCGCCCTGGCTGCCATCCGGGAGGCCCGGCCGGAGGCGGTTATCCACTGCGCCGCTTACACCGACGTGGACGGCTGCGCCCGCGACCCGGAGCGGGCTTACCGGGTCAACGGCCTGGGCACGCAACACGTCGCCCTGGCCTGCCAGGCGGCCGGGGCGGCCCTGGTCCACCTCAGCAGCAACGAGGTTTTTGCCGGCGACAACCCGGCCGGCTACCAGGAATGGATGCCCCTCGACCCTATTAACCCCTACGGCCGCTCCAAGGCCGCCGCCGAAACGTTCGTCCGCCACCTGCTCGACCGCTTTTACATCGTCCGCACCGCCTGGCTCTACGCTCCCGGTGGCGGCAACTTCATCCACGCCATTCTCAACCGGGCCAGGTCGGCCGGCCAGGTGCGGGTGGTGGCCGACGAAATCGGCAACCCGACCTACGCCAACGACCTGGCCGAGGCTATCGGCCGGCTGATCCTGACCGGCCGGTACGGCATCTACCATTTCACCAACGCCGGGACCTGTTCCCGCTGGGCCTTCGCCAACGAAATTTTGCGCCTGGCCGGCCTGGAAGACGTACACAACGTCCCGATCCGGTTGCGCGACTACCGGCGCGACTCGACCCCACCGCCTTACGGCGCGCTCTACAACGTCGCCGGCGCCGCCCTGGGCATCACCCTCCGCCCGTGGCAAGATGCACTCGCTGAATATTGGCAGGATGCAGATTTACAATGATGCCGACTGCCTCCGTCATTATCCCCAACTGGAACGGCCGCCAGCACCTGGGCGTGTGCCTGGAAGCGTTGAGCCGGCAGAGCTTTCGGGACTTCGAGGTTATTCTGGTAGACAACGGCTCCACCGACGGCTCGGCCGCTTACGTTCGGGAGCAGTTCCCCGAGGTCCGGCTGGTGGAGCTGGGCGAGAACCGGGGCTTTACCGGGGCGGGCAACGCCGGCTACGCCGCCGCCCAGGGACGGATCATTTGCCTGCTGAACAACGACACCGAGGCCGACCCCGGCTGGTTGGCAGCCATTGCCGGCGCTTTTGAGCGCCACCCTCGCCTGGGGGCGGTGGCCAGCAAAATTCTACTCTTTGACCGGCGTGACCACTTCCACACGGCCGGCGACTTCTACCGCCTGGACGGCATTCCTGGCAATCGCGGCGCCTGGCAGGAGGACTGGGGGCAGTACGACCGCGAGGAGTTCGTCTTTGGCGCCTGCGGCGGGGCGGCGGCCTACAGCCGAGAGATGTTAGAGGAGATTGGCTTTCTTGACGAGGCCTTTTACTTTTCCTGCGAGGACGTGGACCTGGCCTGGCGCATCCACCTGGCCGGCTGGCAGGTACTTTACGTGCCCACGGCCGTCGTCTACCACAAGCTCAAAGCCACCGGCGGCAGCGTCACCGGCAGCTATTACGACGGCCGGAACTTCCTCTACCTGGTCTGGAAAAATTATCCCGGCAGCTTGCTGCGCCGCCACTGGCCGGCCATCCTGCGCGCCCAACTGGGCATCACCGGGGAGGGGTTGCGGGCCTGGCGCGGCGCGGCGGCCCGGGCCCGGTTGCGCGGCCAGCTTGCCGGCCTGCTGGGCCTGTTCAAGATGCTGTCCCAGCGCCGCCGCATCCAGGCCAGCCGCCGCCTGCCCGACGACTCCCTGACGGCCGTCCTGACGCCGGTTGACGAGACCCTTTGAGGGGGGTAACATCGTGAACCTGATGATGCCAAAAGACGAGGAAGACGTGAAACCCTACCTCTCGGTGATTATTCCAGCCTATGATGAAGAGAAGCGCATCGGCGCGACCCTGGAGGCTATCTACGCCTACCTGGCAGGGCAGCCCTTCACCTGGGAAGTGCTGGTCGTCCTGGACGGAGTCAAAGACGATACTCTGGGCGTGGTCCAGGCCTTCGGCGCCGGCAAAGAGCACCTTCGCTGGATTGATCGCCAGGAAAACCGGGGCAAGGGGTATACCATTCGCGAGGGGATGCTGGCGGCCAGGGGCGACATTCGCCTGTTTACCGACGCCGACAACTCGACCGACATGGCCCACTTCGACAAGATGAAACCCCTTTTCGAACGGGGGGCTAACGTCGTCATCTGCTCTCGCGACAAGAAGGACGCGGCCGACGCCCGCCAGGCCGTCCCCCAACCGTTGCTGAAACGGCTGTTGGGCGATCTGGGCAACCTCTTTATCCAGGTGGTGGCCGTGCCGGGCATTTGGGACACCCAATGCGGCTTCAAGGCTTTTAGGGCGGCCGCGGCCGAAAAAATCTTTTCTTTGTCCCGCATTGAGCGCTTCGGCTTTGACTTTGAGACGCTGGCCCTGGCCCGCCGCCTTGGCTACCGGATCGAGGTGGTCGGCGCTTACTGGGTGGATGAACCGAATACCCACGTCACCTCCCGCGACTACGTCAACTCCTTTGTCGAGGCAATGCAAGTCCGCTGGAACCTGCTCCGGGGCGTTTACAACCACGCCCAGGCCGAAGATGGCGAACTCCAGTCGCCTCCGGCGGCGAAAGAGGCCCAACAGTCGTGGTAATTGGTAGTTGGAATCATTGGGTAATTTTCTCATAATTTCAAGAGTTTGCCGGTCGCTAACTTATGAGAACAGCTATGTCCAGGATTGAAGTAGGCGAATATCTCGTTATTGACCCTGAAATATGCCATGGCCAGATGACGTTTAAGGGAACGCGAATACCGGTAGATACGGTTTTAACTTTCCTGGCCAAAGGCTATTCCGTAGACCAACTTCTAAGAAGTTGGCCTGAGTTGACGCGGCCGGCGATTGAAGAAGCTATTCATCTCGCCTCGCAGGCGCTGCAAACACGCTACACTCCACCGGACAAATCGGTTGCCGAAACTACACCTGTAGTTTAGCAACACGGCAGCCATCGTGAGCCAGATAGTCCTTGATGACCAGCTTTTTGACCTGGAAGTGCTTATTCCTATTGCTCGCTGGATTACTGTTCAACGCTTGCGTGATCTGCGGCCTGGTGAAGTGATCAAAGACGAACGAGTGCCAGTCTTGCTGAAACAGTTACGTCAGCCAACTTTTGTGACTATTGACATGGGCTTCTGGAACAGAGGGTTGCGAGACGCTCATTATTGTGTTTTGTGCTTTCCTCTCGCCAATGAAGAACAATACAAACTTCCGCAAATGCTCCGTGCCTTGCTGCGACTATCTGAGTTTCGCACCAAAGCAGTCCGCATGGGTAAAGTTGCACGAGTACGCCCTGGCCAGATCGATTATTGGCAGCTAGGCGAGGAACAACTACATCGGCTAACTTGGCCTGATAGATTTGACTAGAGCCTGTTTTCGACATAGATTGGTGGTGAGGTTGATGGCTGGCAGCGGTTGCGGCCGGCGCGCTGAGCGCGGCGAGCCGAACTGCTGATGTATACATAGGTCGAAATGCTTTGGGAGAGTGGGCGAGTTGCCTGCCCGTTGCGGACAGGATGTCCGCGCTCCATCGCGAGTTGCTGATCATCGTTGTCAAACCCGGAGGATAGATGATATGGCAGACGAGCAACTACCTCGCGAAGTTGCCAGCTTTTTCCGAGATCAGTTCCGACGAGCACGGATCACTGCATTACAAGATGCAGAAGGATTCCAGGAGATTCTCTTTGCGCTCGA
The DNA here is from genome assembly GCA_022616275.1 of Chloroflexota bacterium. Classification (GTDB taxonomy): domain Bacteria; phylum Chloroflexota; class Anaerolineae; order Promineifilales; family Promineifilaceae. The sequence continues at coordinate 55,418 of JAKEFB010000031.1, read as the reverse complement.
ACGCTTTGGAATTTGTCTCACTGGGGAAATAAATACTTTGAAGGGATACAAGGACGCTATCATAAGCGAAGCGAAGCGGTCCCACCTAGCAGTTGATATCCCTAAAGAGCACAAAGCCTGGCATTCCGGGTTTTCAGAAATCTACGAATTGGTCCGAGAGGCTCGGAACGACGCTTTGCACCAGGGAGCGTTTGCCCGTCATTTGACCAATAACGCCATACAGTTGGCACTCATACTGGAGGATGCTCTAATGACTGAGATAGAAGATACCATTGGAAACTTCATGGTTCGGGAACCTGTCTGTGCATCGCTTTGGCAGCCATTGAGCTTTATTCGGCAGCAAATGCTGAAGAACGCTTTCACCTATTTGCCGCTATGTTTAGACGGCGAAGACCAGCCACGCTGGTACCTCGTATCAGACTATCGCGTTGCCCAGTACTTGAGACAAGGCGATAGAAAGAAGCGCCTGGCAAAGACACTTAAGTCTGCTAGGGAGGAGGGCCTTATACTAGAGCCGGCGCACACATGCCTTGCGGACACAAAGGTTGCCGAAGCACTGGAGATGTCCGATGGGAAACCAATGGTCGTTATTGATGAAGAGCATCCCACGCAAATAGTAGGGATTGCTACGCCGTTTGATTTTCTATGAACCTATCGGCCCGCCCAATTGGCGGGTCTCCGGCGCTAAGTTCGCGTGGCGTGTGATGCTCCCACCAGGCAGCTACAAACGCTCATTTCGATTGAAGTTGTTTCTATGAAAAGCGATACCCTCAAACAATTGGCCTGGAGATCTTTAATGCTTCAAAGGTTATTGCCTCGGCTATTGTTGGGAATGCCCTATTCTAACCATTTCTCACGCCACCTACTTACACGCTTTGTTCTTCAGGGTCATGCTCCCCACCGGCCTCGTTACTTTCCTCTTTACTGACATTGAGGGCAGCACCCGGTTGTTACAGTTGTTGGGGGATGAGTACGCCGGGCTGCTGGCCCAGCACCACCACCTGCTGCGCGAGACCTGCCGGGCCTGGGACGGCATCGTTATAGACGCCCAGGGCGACGCCTTTTTCGTCGTCTTCCGCCACGCGGCCGACGCTGTGGCTGCGGCCGTGGCCGCCCAGCGCGCCCTGGCCGCCCATCCCTGGCCCCAGGGAGCGGCCGTCCGGGTGCGGATGGGGCTGCATACCGGCGAACCGCTGCTGACGGAAGAAGGGTACTACGTGGGCCTGGACCTTCACCGCGCCGCCCGCGTCTGCGCTGCCGGCCACGGCGGCCAGGTCCTCCTGACCCAGGCGACCTGCAACCTGGCGCTGAACGACCTGCCCTTCGGCGTCAGCCTGCTGGAGCTGGGCGAGCACCGGCTGAAAGACCTGCTCCGGCCGGAGCACCTTTACCAACTCGTCATCCCCGGACTGACGGCCGATTTCCCGCCCTTGCGCTCCCTGGAAGCGTTCATCCACAACCTGCCCATTCAACTGACCAGCTTTATCGGCCGGGAAAAAGAGATGGCCGAAATCAGGCGCTTGCTGGGAACAACCCGCCTCCTGACGCTCACCGGCCCGGGCGGCACGGGCAAGACCCGACTGGCCCTCCAGGTAGCCGGCGACCTGCAAGAACTCTTTAGCGACGGCCTGCGCTTCGTCGAGCTGGCCCCGGTGACCGACCCGGCCCTGGTGCCGCAAAACGTCGCCGCCGTGCTGGGGCTGCGCGAAGAGCCAGGCTACCCCCTGGTCAAGACTGTCGTAGACTACCTACGCGCCAGGTCTCTGCTGCTCATCCTGGACAATTGCGAACACCTGGTGGCTGGCGCGGCCGAACTGGCCGAAACGATCTTGCGGGCCTGCCCCAGGGTCAAGATCCTGGCCAGCAGCCGCGAAGCGCTGGGCATTGCCGGGGAAAGTACCTTTACCGTCCCTTCCCTGTCTCTGCCGCCAATCGGCTCCCGCCACCGGCCGCCGGTGGAGACGCTGACCCAATACGAGGCGGTCCGCCTCTTCATCGAGCGAGCCGGGGCCGCCCTGCCCGGCTTTACGGTCACGAACGACAACGCCCCGGCCGTGGCCCAGATTTGCCACCGGCTGGACGGCATTCCCCTGGCGATTGAGCTGGCTGCCGCCCGGGTCAAGACGCTCCAGGTCGAGCAAATCGCCGCCCGGCTGGACGACCGTTTTCCCGTGCTGGCCAATACCAGCCGGGCCGCCGTCCCTCGCCAGCAAACGCTCCGCACCCTCATTGACTGGAGCTACAACCTGCTCTCAGAGCCGGAGCGGGTCTTGTTCCGGCGACTATCCGTCTTTGCCGGCGGCTGGACCCTGCCAGCGGCCGAAGCCATTTGCGATTTTAGACCAATCCAAAATTCCTTCGATGTGTTGGACCTGCTCACCCAACTGGCCAACAAATCGCTCGTCGTCGTCGAACGCAAACAAGGCGCAGAGACTCACTACCATTTCATGGAAACCATTCGCCAGTACGCCCGCGAGAAAGTGCTGGACGCCGGAGAAGGCGACCTGGCCCGCCAGAGGCACTGGGCTTACTTCCTGCGCCTGGCCGAGGAGGCCGAACCCCGGCTGCGGGACCAGGGCCAACAAGAATGGTTGGATCGGCTGGAGGTAGAACACGACAACCTGCGGGCCGCCCTCCACTGGTCGTTGAGCAGTGGCCAGGGCAGTTCCGTCTGGCTGCCGCAGGAGCCCTGGTCGGCCGAGGGCGGACTGCGGCTGGCCTCGGCCCTGTGGTGGTTCTGGTTCTTGCGTGGCTACCTCAGCGAAGGGCGGCGCTGGTTCGAGGGGCTGCTGGCCGAAGCCGGCAAGGGGCTACCCGTCCCTCCAGCCAGGCACGGCAGGGCGCTTTCCCAGGCCGGCTTTCTGGCCTTTTTCCAGGGCGACGGCGAGCGGGCGGCGGCGCTGGCCGGAGAAGGGCTGGCCCTGGCCCGGCAACAGGCCGGCGACCAGGAAGGGCTGGCCCTGGCCCTCTTCGTCATGGGTAACGCCCACAACGGCCGGGGCGATCGCGCCCAGGCGGCCGTTCTGTTCCAGGAGAGCCTGGCCCTTTTCCGGGCATTGAGCAACGATTGGGGAGTGGCCCTGGTCCTCAACGTGGTCGGCTGGGGTGCTTTTCTCCGCCGGAATTACAAGCAGGCCGAAGCAATGGCTAAGGAGTGCCTGATGCTGCGCCGCAAACTGGGGGTCAAGGTCGGCATCGCCGCGGCGCTGGACTTGTTGGGCAGCATCGCCAGGGTCCAGGGCCACTACCAACGGGCGGCCGCTCTCCTGGAAGAAAGCCTGGCCCTCACCCAGGGGTTGAAAATCCGGCCGGTGACATCCATCACCCTCAACCAATTGGGCCGTGTCGCCCACGCCCAGGGCGATTTTACCAGCGCCGCCAGCTTGCACGAAGAGGCCCTGGGGCTTTTTCGCGAATTGGAAGACCGGCAGGGCACCGCCAATACGTTATGTCTTCTGGGTACCGTTGTCTGGCGACAAGGAGATGACGAAAGGACCAGGGCGCTATTGGGTGAAGCGCTGGCCCTGGCCCGGGAAATAGACGATCAGCAAATTATGGCCGAAATAAACCTGGTCCTGGGCGACGTGGCCCGGACTCAGGGGGACGACGACCGAGCAGTGGCCCTTTACCGGACCAGCCTGTTGCGGGCGTTGGACAATTCGAGTAGTCCTGAGCTGGTGATTGATGGGCTGCAACGCCTGGCGGCGATGGCCGGGAGGCAAGGCCAGGTCATTGAGGCGGCCTGCTGGCTGGCGGCGGTCCAGGCCCGGCGGCAGGCGCTGGATACGCACCTGTCACCCGTAGACCAGGACGATTACGACCGCGAAGTGGCGGCCGTACGCGGCCAACTGGACGGCGCGCTCTTCGACCAGGTCTGGGCCGAGGGAGTAGCCATTGCCGCCGGCGATTGGCGGCCACTCATCGAGCAGGCCCTGGGCAGGTAAGATGAAACAGAAATCGCGCCTGGCATCCATTTCCCCCCCGGCCACTACGCCCCACCTGGAGCTGGAAATGGCCGCTTACCGGGAGCTGGGGCTAACCACGATTGCCGGAGTGGACGAGGCCGGCCGGGGGGCAATTGCCGGTCCGGTGGTGGCTGCGGCCGTCATCCTGCCCCTGGAACAACCGCATCGCCTGGCAAAGCTGCACGCCGTTCGCGACTCCAAGCAGTTGACCGCCCGGCAGCGGGCGGCGCTTTACGACCTGATCCTGGAGCAGGCTGTGGCCTGGGGCGTCGGCCGCATCCCGGCCGAGGAGATTGACTGCATTGGCATTCTACCGGCTAATTTTAAAGCCATGCGACTGGCCCTGGCCCAACTCGATCCTACAGCCCAATACCTGTTGTTGGACGGTCCATTGAGGCTGCCCGGGGTCACCCTGCCCCAACAGGCCGTGGTGCGCGGCGACAACCTTAGCCTGACCATTGCCGCTGCCTCGATTGTGGCCAAAGTTACTCGCGACCGGGAAATGACCGCCCTGGACACACAATACCCTCTCTATGGCTTTGCCAGCCACAAAGGCTACTGCACAGCCGGCCATCAGGCCAACCTGACCCGCCACGGCCCCTGCCCCATCCACCGCCATACGTTTGCCCCAATCTGCCAGGTTCAGAGGTGACTGTCACTTGCGCAAGTGACAGTCACCTGGGAGTTTTGTAGTCTCGCACCCGTTACTTTTTATACTCCTTTGCGACTTATTGGGCAGATAAGTGATTTTTATCACAAAAGCCCTGGTTTGGTTCGTCGTGCCACGACAAACCTGCTTTCGCAAAGGAGTTGGAAATGGAAAAAAAGTGGCAGCGCTCTTCGTTCTTTGGCCAGGCCGTCGCCTGGGCCTTTTTGTTTATGGTTCTGGCCGCCCTGCTGGGGCCGGCCCAGGCGGCCGAGTTACCGGCGGCGGCGGCCACCTCGTCATTTGCCCTGATCCAGCCGGAGCAGCCCTTGAGTCTGGAGACCCGTCTGGCCTGCCGGACGGCCGTGGAAGAGGTCTACTGGCAATCCCGCACCTGGCCGGCGGAAAATCCCAGCCCCAAGCCGCCGCTCAGCCAGGTCATGCCGGCCGCGGTCATTGAGGCCAAAGTAGCAGACAGCCTGGCCCAATCCCAGGCGCTGGCCGAGTGGGGGCAGCAGCCGGTGACGCCGGCCCTGCTCCAGGCCGAGATCAACCGGCAGGCGGCCAATAGCCAGCAGCCGGAAATTTTGGGGGACATCTGGGCCGCCCTGGACAATAACCCCGTCCTCGTGGCCGAGTGCCTGGCCCGGCCGGCGCTGGCGGACCGCCTGCTGCGCGAGCGGTTTGAGCAGGACGAACGCCTGGCCGGTAGTGACTTCGCCACCTGGTGGGCTGCGGCGAAAGATGACTTTGCCTTTGAGGCCAACACGCCGGCCGGTAATTATTATTTGCCACCCTTGAACCGGGTCATCCTGCAAGACGACACCTGGCAGGATACGGCCGCCATTCCTTCGCAGGTCCGGGGGCGCGGCGTCTGGACCGGCTCGGAGATGCTTTACCTGGGTGAATCCGTCACCCAGGGATACCGTTACAACCCGGCCACCGATACCTGGCAAACGATGACGACGATCAACGCGCCGCACCGGGTTAGCGGCTTCACGGCGGTATGGAGCGGCACAGAAATGATCACCTGGGGCGGCTGCACCGGTGGCCACGAATTCTGCACCACCAGCGCCGGCGGCCGGTATAACCCGGCTACCGATAGTTGGACGGCAACCACTATGAGCGGTGCGCCCGGCCCCCGGCGCTATCATGGGGCGGTCTGGAGCGGCACGGAAATGCTCGTCTGGGGCGGCTGCACCGAGGACTCGAATGGCAATCAGAATTGCAACATCGTCTATAATGACGGCGGCCGCTACAACCCGGCGACCAACTCCTGGCAGCCCGTGACCACAGCCAACGCCCCAGCCGGCCGGCGCCAACCAACCCTGGTCTGGACTGACGACGAAATGATTCTCTGGAGCGGCGCCAGCGCCAGCAGCCCCGGCGGCCGCTACAACCCCACCACCAATACCTGGCAAACCATCAACACCTTCAACGCCCCGGCCGGCACGGCCGCCTCCCTGGTCTGGACCGGGTCCGAAGTCATCGCCTGGGGCGGCTGCACAGGCACCCCTTTCTGTACCACTGCGTTTAATACAGGCGGCCGCTATAACCCCACCAGTAATAGCTGGACGCCGACCACTATGAGCAGCGCCCCGTCCCCGCGTTGGGGCCACAGGGCAATCTGGACTGGCGCAGAAATGATCGTCTGGGGCGGCTACAACGGCAGCAGCTATCTCAACACCGGCGGCCGCTACAACCCAACCACCGATACCTGGGTGGCCACCGGGACGCTGAATGCCCCCGCCGGCCGTTCTGACCAGCAGATGTTCTGGACAGGCAACCTGGTGCTGGTCTGGGGCGGCAACGGCACAGGCGCTTATAATGAAACGCGCAACGGCGGCCGCTACGACCCGGCCAGCGACTCCTGGACGCCGATTAGCGACAAAGACCCTTATTCGTTCCGCTACTTCCACACCGCTATCTGGACTGGGGTGGAAATGATCGCCTGGGGCGGCATCGGCGATGGCATTGTCGGCGGCCTGGACACCGGCCGTGTTTATGACCCGGTGATTGACGCCTGGAGTGAAACCAGCGTAGCCAATGCCCCCAGTCTGCGCAGCTCGCACACGGCCATCTGGACCGGCACGGAGATGATTATCTGGGGCGGCAACACCGTGAGCTGGCAAACGGCCGGAACTGGCGGCCGCTACAACCCGATGACTGACACCTGGACAGCCACCAGCATCAACGGCGCGCCGGACGCCCCGGCCCTGCACTCGGCGGTCTGGACGGGCACGGAGATGATTGTCTGGGGCGGCAGCATCTGGAACTATCCCTGGAGCAACGGCGGCGGCCGCTACAATCCGGCCACCGATAGTTGGGCCCCGGTTACGCTGACGGGTGCGCCGCAGGGCCGCTACCTGCACAGCGCCGTCTGGTCGGGGGAGAAGATGGTCATCTGGGGCGGCGCCGGTTCAACGGGTATGCTTGGCGACGGCGCGCTGTACAACCCGGCCAGCAACACCTGGTCGGCGATGAACCTGACCAACGCGCCTGTTGAGCGGGCGCTCCATACTACCATCTGGACCGGCAACGAGATGATTGTCTGGGGCGGCTGGGCCGATTACTCGCCGATCATCTTGCTGAATGACGGCGGCCGTTACAACCCGGCCACCAACACCTGGACGCCGATTAGCATCACCGGAGCGCCGGCTGCGGCTGCCCGCCATTCGGCCGTCTGGACCGGCGACGAGATGATTGTCTGGAGCGGTTGTATAGACACGGCCAGTTGCCTGGACAACGGCGAAAGCGGCGGACGCTATAATCCCCAGACCGACACCTGGACAGCCACGACGATGACTAACGTGCCTGACGGCCGGCAATTCTACAGCGCCGTCTGGACCGGCAACGAGATGATTGTCTGGGGCGGCGAGACCGACCACAACGGCTACACCAACACCGGCGGCCGTTACTACGCCATGACCTCCGGCAACAACGCGCCCCAGGCGTTCAACGATACTTACGCCGTTGAGACAGGCAACACGCTGACCATCCCCGCGCCCGGCGTCCTGGCCAACGACGACGATCCTGACGGCGACCCGTTGACGGCCGTCCTGGTCAGTGGTCCGGCCAACGGCACGCTGGCGCTGAATGCCGACGGTTCCTTCACTTACACGCCCGACGCCGGCTTCAACGGCGCCGACAACTTCACTTACCAGGCCAGCGACGGCAGCAAAGTGAGCAACGTGGCCGTAGTCGGGATTACCGTTAACGCTCCCAACAACGCCCCCGTCACCGTGGACGATAGCTACATGGTGGACGAGGACGCGCTGTTGAGCGTGGCTGCCCCCGGCGTGCTGGCTAACGACAACGATCCTGACGGCGACCCGTTGACGGCCGTCCTGGTCAGTGGTCCGGCCAACGGTAGCCTGACACTCAACGCCGACGGCTCTTTCACTTACCAGCCCAACCCGAACTTTAACGGGCAGGATAGCTTCACCTACCAGGCCACCGACGGCGCGCTGCCTGGCAACGTGGCCACGGTGACGATCACCATCAACCCCGTTGCGGAGCCCCCGCAGTTCTTTATTTTCCTCCCCATTGTGCAACGGCCGTAACCAAGGCCGGGCACGAGCCAGGCAGGGACACCCTGGATGCAGGGTGTCCCTGTTTTTTGTAGAACGATTGGTAAATCGTTCCACAGCCTGCATCAGGCCAGGACTAATCTCCCAGGTTGACAAAATAGTTCGTCTACGTATAATTCGATGCTGTATAATTCGCTCACGCATTTTTGCGTGGTTTCAGCAGCCCCATCCTCCCGGAGGTTCCAAACCTCCGGGAGGATAGAGACTGGAGTACTAAATGGCTAAAAGGCCTTCTCCTCAATGGGATGAAAAGAAGCGGCAGCAGTGGCTGGCCTTTGTCCAGGAATTAAGCCCGGAGACCGACCCCCGGACGATCCGGCTGGTGGGGCTGCTACACCGGGTGGCCCACGCCCTGTACCAGATCAGCGAGGGTAGCCTGGTGGAAGCCGGCCTGTCCTACGCCCAGTACCGCCTGCTGATGAACCTGCTCTTTTGCGAGCGGTTTGAGGGGTGCGGTGCACTTAATCCTTCAGAGATCAGCGAACGGCAGGGCATCGGCCGCAATACCGTCAGCGCCCTGATCCGCCAGTTGGAAGAGGACCGGCTGGTGGAGCGCCACCTGGACGAGGAAGACCGGCGCAAGTTTAATATCACCCTGACCGACGCCGGCCGGAAGCTGGTGCAGGAATACGCCAGCCGCCACTTCCACACGGTCCACGACCATTTCAACGAACTGGACCCGGCCGAACAACAAGCGATGGGACAGCTACTGGACAAGCTGGCCCAAAGTCTGGCCGTTCAACAGGGGGCCTGAACAGCTATCACTGGTCATTTAGTTATTGGGTAATTGGGTAATTAAGTAATTAGCCAATTACGATTCAGAGAAAGAATCATGCAACTGACCCAACGCCAACCGATGCAACGATCTTCCCGCGCCGAGCGCCAGCAAAATAACCAGGCCATGGGCCGGGCCATGCGCTACCTGGGCCGCTACCCGCGCCTGACCCTCACCGCCTGCATAGCCCTATTGGTGGCCACGGCCGCTCAACTGGCAGTGCCGGAACTGGTGCAACGCATGATTGACACCGTTCTCACCAATGCCACGCGGAAAAACGTCCTGGATTTGCCGGCCGCTTTCCAGCAAGTAGCGGCCGAACGCCTGGGCCTGGACCTGGCCAACCTCCAGGTCGAGCTGGACAACGCCCCTCGCGCCCTGGTCCTGGCCATGATCACGATCATTATCTTTGCCATTGCCCGGGGGCTATTCACTTTCGCCCAGACCTATCTCTCCCAGGCTCTTTCCCAGAACATCGCCTTTGAGCTGCGCAACGACCTTTTCGCCAAGATCCAGCGCCTCAGCTTTAGCTACCACGACCGCAACCAGACTGGCCAGCTCATGATCCGGGCTACCGACGATGTGGAGCGGCTGCGGCTCTTTATCGGCCAGGGGTTGTTGATGGCTCTTCAGGCGCTGGTGCTGTTAGTTGGCACGATCGTTATTTTGTGGATAACCAACCGCCAGCTTACCTTCGTCGTCTTGCCCATTCTGCCTATTGCCCTGGTCTCCTTCATCATCTTTGGTGGGCTAGTCCAACCTTTGTTCCGCGAGATCCAGATCCGCCTGTCTAGAGTTAACACCATTCTCCAGGAAAACCTGGCCGGTTTTAAGGTGGTCAAGGCCTTTGCTCGCGAGCCTTACGAACAGGCTCGCTTTGGCGAGAGCAATGACGAACTGCTGGAACAACAACTAAAGATCAACCGCACGCTGTCTTTCATGTTCCCGTTCATTTTCCTGATTGCCAACCTGGGCCAGGCGGCCGTGCTCTACTTTGGCGGCGTCCAAATCGTCAACGGCACGCTGACCCTGGGCGAGTGGCAAAAATTCAGCCTCTACCTGGTCTACATCTTCCTTCCGATGGGCCAACTGGGCTTCATCATTTCCCTGATGGCCCAGGCCGCCGCCAGCGCCCAGCGCATCTTTGAAATCCTGGATGCTAAGAACGACGTGGAAAACAAGCCAGGGGCGATTGACCTGGGGGAAGTTATGGGCCGGGTCGAGTTTGACCACGTCACCTTCCGCTACTTTGGCGGCAGCGAGCCAGTGCTGCGAAACGTCAGCTTTGTCGCCGAGCCAGGCCAGACCATTGCCCTGCTGGGGGCTACCGGCAGTGGTAAGACGACGATCATCAACCTCATCCCCCGCTTCTACGACGCCAGCGAGGGGCGAGTGGTGATTGACGGCCATGACGTGCGGGACGTGACCATTGAAAGCCTGCGCCAGAAAATTGGCATTGTCTTGCAGGAAACGACCCTGTTTAGCGGTACGATCCGGGAGAACATTGCCTTCGGCCGGCCAGACGCCGCCGACAAAGAAATTATCGCCGCCGCCCAGGCGGCGGCCGCCCACGACTTTATCATCTCCTTCCCCCAGGGCTACGACACGCCGGTCGGCGAGCGCGGCTCTACCCTCAGCGGCGGGCAAAAGCAGCGGATCGCCATTGCTCGCGCCTTGCTGCTAGACCCCCACATTCTCATCCTGGACGACTCGACCAGCAGCGTAGACCTGAACACTGAGTACCAGATTCAAAAAGCCCTGGACCGGCTCATGGAAGGGCGGACCAGTTTCGTCATCGCTCAACGCATCAGCACAGTGCTCAACGCCGACCAGATCCTGGTCTTGGACCAGGGCCGCATTATCGCCCAGGGGGTACACGAAGAGCTGCTGGAAGACAGCGCCATTTACGCCGAGATTTACCACTCCCAACTGGAGGAAGATGTCGTCCCGGGGTAAGGAAGTATTTTAGTTTTTGGTATAACCCCGCAGGTTGGGGCACGAAGCGTGCCCGGGGCACGTTCGGTGCCCTTAGAAACCTGCGGGGTTTGGCCCAGACGGAGGCCCTTATGTTTGATCGCCAGGCCCAATTATTGGGTATTGAAACCAGTAAAGCACGCAACGTCCAGGTTACGCTCAAGCGCTTTTGGAACTATTTTCGCCGTTACAGGCTGGTTCTTCTCCTGGTGGCCAGCCTGGTGGTGGCCGGCACCTACATGCAAACGCTGATCCCGGACCTGACCGGCCAGGCGGTAGATTGCTACCTGCAACCCTTTGCCGCCGGCCAGTTGTTGGGCGAGTTGCCCGGCGACTTGCCGGCCGGCGCTTTACCGGCCGGAACGGATAACATCCAAAGCAATTGTTGGTATACCACCCCTAACCCCACGGCGACGGCCGGGGAGACAATTGCCGGCCTGGGCCAGCTCATCCTGCTGATTGTGGGCCTTTACGTGGGCAGCGCTCTTTTCGCCGGCTTGCAATTCAACCTGATGGCCTGGGCCGGGCAGCGTGCGCTACGTGACATACGCGGTGACATTTTCCACCACATCCACCGCCTGACGACGAGTTACTTCACCCGGCACGAAGCCGGCGACGTGATGAGTCGCCTGACCAACGACACCGACACCATTAACCAGGTCCTCGGCTTTGGCCTGGTCAGCGTCGTCCAGGGTGTGCTGCTCATCGTCTGGATTGTCGGCACGATGTTTAGCAAAAGCGCCCCCTACGCCTTGCTCAGCCTGGTCACGCTGCCGCTCATGTTTGTCGCCACCCAGTGGTTCTCCGGCCAGGCGCGCAAAGCATTCCGCCGGGCGCGCCAGGAAATCGGCGCCGTCAACGCCGGCTTGCAGGAAAATATCGCCGCCGTCCGCGAGGTCCAGGCTTTTAGCCGCGAAGAAGAGAATATCGAGCAGTTCCGGGTCAGCAACGCCGCCAACCGTGACGCCAACGTGAAAGCCCAGGCTTATACCAGCGCCCTGGCCCCCGCCCTGGAGGCGTTAAGCTACGTCAGCCTGGCTGTTGTGGCCGGCGTTGGCGGTTTTATCATCCTTAGCGGCCAGGATTTGCTAGGCACGACCGTTTCGTTGGGCCTGATCGTTACCTTTATCGGCTATACGCAACAATTCAACCGGCCGGTGCAGCAAATTGCCCTGCTGTGGACCAACATTCAGAGCGCCATTGCCGGCGGCGAGCGCATCTTCGACTTCCTGGACGAAACTCCGGACCTGGCTGACCGGCCGGACGCAATCTCTATGCCGCCCATCCAGGGCCACGTGCAGTTCAAAGACGTGGGGGCCGAATACAATACCGGCGAGCCGGTGCTACGCAGTGTTAATCTGGAGGCCCGGCCGGGCGAAACTGTAGCCATCGTCGGGCCGACCGGGGCCGGCAAAACGACGATCATTAATCTAATCCCCCGCTTCTACGACGTCATTGCCGGCAGTGTAACCGTTGACGGCCACGACGTGCGCAGCGTGACCCGGGCCACGCTGCGGGAACAAATGGGCATTGTCTTGCAGGACACGTTCCTTTTCAGCGATACGATTATGAACAACATTCGCTACGGCCGGCTGGACGCCAGCGACGAGGAGGTTATTGCCGCCGCCAGAGTGGCCCGGGCCGACGACTTTATCAGCCGGCTGCCGGAGGGCTACCAGACCGTCCTGGGCGAGCGGGGCAGCGGGCTGAGCCAGGGGCAGCGCCAGTTGCTGGCCATTGCCCGGGTGGCGCTGGCCAGTCCACGTATCCTGATCCTGGACGAGGCGACCAGCAGCGTGGACACACGCACCGAGCGGCAAATTCAGCAGGCGCTGGAGGAGTTGCTGCACGGCCGGACCAGTTTCGTCATCGCCCATCGCCTGAGCACCATCCGCAACGCCGACCAGGTGCTGGTACTGGATCAGGGTCGCATTATCGAGCGGGGGACACACGCCGAACTATTGGCGGCCGGCGGCTTTTACCACGACCTGTATATGAGCCAGTTTCGCCGACAGGCCGAGGAGGCCGAGGAAGAGATTAGAGATTTGAGATTGGAGATTGACTCGGTCGCCAATCGCTAATCTACAATCTCCTCTTCACCCAGTTCGTCCGGTTGTTGCTGGCGCAGCTCCCGCGCCTTGCGTTGTAACTCCTGGAAGTAGTCACTCCCGGTAATTTCGGCCACTTCCTCGGCGCGCCTGGCTTCGTCAATCTGGATGCGTAGCTCCTGGACTTCCTGCTTAAGCTTTTCTTCGCGCTGATAGACCTGGTGGGCCATGTGCTGGAAGACCCGCGCCAGTTGGCCCAGCTCATCGCCACGCCGGGCCACGGCCGCCAGGCTGTCCACGTTGTAGTTGCCCGCGTCCACGGCCGCGGCCGCCCCCGCCAGCGCCACCACCGGGTCCGTCATCCGTCTGGCCTGGCCTACGATAGCCACGCCAATCACCAGGAAGATCAGGGTGCTCGTCAGGCTGGTGAGGATGGCCCGGTCACGTTGCGCTTTCGCTCCCTCAAGCTGCGCGGCCACGCTGGCCTTGCTGTCGTCAATTAACCGGGTCACGTCCTCGTGGACCTGGGCCACCATCGGATCGGCCACGTCCAACGAAAGCTGCATCGCCCCCTCGCGATCACCTGCCTGCGCCGTGCCAACCATGTCCGTGTACAGGTCGTGATACCGGGCCATGTTGGCCTGAACTTGCTCGATCAGCGCCCGGTCTTCTTCCCCGGCCGCGCTCTCCAGGGCAGCCTGGATGTGGAAGACGACCTGTTCATTTAACTCGGTGTGCAGCGCCATGAGGGAATCGTCGCCGGTCAACAGAAAGTTCTTCTCGACCAATTCCTGCTGCTGCAAAAAGATAAGCGCAGCTTGGGCGTGAACTAATTTGTCTTCCTCCTGCACAATTGCTTCCACCGTGGTCTTCAGCCGGGAGATATTTAGCAAGATGCCGCCAATCGTCAGCAGTCCGGTTAAGACCAGAATGGCCACCGGGCCAATAATCTTGGTGCGGATCTTGAAATTGTCGGACCAATGGGACATGCGAGGCCTCCTCAAAAATAGCTATCAGCTATGAGCTATCAGCATTTTTGTCGTTTGTAATGGGATGCGATTCGCAATTATCGGCCATCTTCGGTAAATGGGCAATACAACCTGTAACAAAATCAGGGTAAAATCCAGGGATGTTGCGAGTATGCGAGTATGCGAGTATGCAAGTGCGCAAGTTATATCTGCCCCTTGGGCTGCCTGATTGGAGGACAAGTTGCCAGCTTTGACTTCGCTTAGCCTCTACCTCCACATCCCCTTTTGCCGCCATCGCTGCGCTTACTGTGATTTTAACACCTACACCAGCCTGGGCGACCTGAAGGAGGCGTATGCTCTGGCTCTCGTCCGGGAAATTCGCCAGGTGGGTGGCCAGGCCGGCCGGCGCGCCCACACCATCTTTTTCGGCGGCGGCACGCCGTCGCTGATGCCGCCAGCCCTGTTGGCCCACCTTTTGCAGGCCATCCGGGACAATTTTGAGCTGGCGGCCGGGGCCGAAATTACGCTGGAAGCCAACCCGGACACGGTGGACAGCGATTATTTAGCCGCTATCCGCGCTCTGGGCGCCAACCGTCTCAGCTTCGGGGCGCAGAGCGCCGTCGCCAACGAGCTGGTCCTGCTGGAACGGGAGCACGACTTTGCCACCGTCGTCCGGGCCGTGGCCATGGCCCGCGCTGCCGGCTTCGACAACCTGAACCTGGACTTTATCTACGGCCTGCCCGGCCAATCGCTGGCCTCGTGGGAATATACGCTGCGCCAGGCGCTGGCCCTGGCCCCCGACCACCTCAGCCTGTACTGCCTGACCATCGAGCCGGGCACGCCGATGGAACGCTGGCTGAAAAACGGCCGCATCCAGCCCCCCGACCCCGACCTGGCCGCTGACCAGTACGAGCTGGCCGGGGAACTACTGGCCGGGTATGGCTTTGTCCACTACGAAATCTCTAACTGGGCCAGGCCCGGCCGGGAATGCGCTCACAACCTGACCTACTGGCACAACGACGAATATCTGGGGTTGGGCGCAGGCGCCCACGGCCACGCCGCCGGCTACCGCTATTACGTCGTCAAACAGCCCCGGGTCTACATCCGGCGCATGGAGAGCGGCGACGGCGACCACTACCCGTGGTCGGCGGCCGTGGCCGAGAAGCACCAACTATCCCGCGCCGAGGCCATGACCGACACGGTTATCACCCAACTGCGCCTGCTGCAAGAGGGACTAGACCTGGCCGCCTTCACCGCCCGCTTTGGCCAGAGCCTCTACGACGCCTACCCCGAAACGACGCAGCAGCTTGTGGCGTATGGATTACTATGTGAGGAAAATGGCCGCCTCCGCCTCACCCAGCGCGGCCGGTTCTTGAGTAACCAGGTCTTTTACCGGTTTTTATAACGGGAGATTGGAGATTGGAGGTTGGAGATTATTGCAGCGGTGTAATCTGTGAACTGCTGACGAGGTCTAACGGGGTATGAGTGCGGCTGGTATCACTGTGGCCATCATGGCCGGGGGCAAGAGCAGCCGGATGGGCACGGACAAGTCCTTTGTGCCCCTCCTTGGCAAACCGCTGATTGAGCACGTGATGGAACGGGTCTACAGGTTGGGTGAGGAAACGATTCTGATCACCAACAAGCCCGGCGACTACGCCCACCTGGGGCTGCCCATGTTTGGCGACATTTACCCTGACCGGGGGCCGTTGGGCGGCTTCCACACCGCCCTCAGCCACGCCCGTTTCCCCCACGTCCTGGTCGTCGCCTGTGACATGCCCTGGCTCAACCGGCCGCTGCTGGAGTACATGATCTCGCTGCGGGAGACGGCCGACATCGTCGTCCCCCAATGGGACAAATACCCGGAACCCCTCCACGCCGTCTACGGCCGGGCTTGCCTGGAGCCAATTGAGGAAAACTTGCGGGCCGGTTTACTGAAATTGACGGCCTTCTTCGGCAAAGTCCGCGTCCACTTCCTGGACCGCCCGACCATCGCCCGCTTCGACCCCGCCGGCCGTTCCTTCGCCAACCTCAATACGCCGGAAGAGCTGGCCCAGGCCGGGGAGGGGATGTAGTTATGTGGTTGTGTGGTTGTGTAGAAAACTACACAACCACATAACTACGCGAGCGCCAGCTCGGCCGCCCGCAGGGTGTTCTTCAGCAGCATGGCAATGGTCATGGGGCCGACGCCGCCGGGGACAGGGGTGATAGCCCCGGCTACCTCTACGGCCGATTCAAATTCCACATCGCCCACCAGGCGATAGCCCCGCTTGGCCGTGGGATCTTCCTTCTGGTTGACACCCACGTCAATGACGACTGCGCCGGGCTTGATCATGTCGCCGGTGATCATTTCGGCCCGGCCGATAGCGGCAATGAGCACGTCGGCCGGCCGGGTGTGGGCGGCCAGGTCTCGGGTGCGGCTGTGGCAGATGGTGACGGTGGCGTTGGCTTTTTGCAGCAGCATGGCCACCGGCAGGCCAACGATGTTGGAGCGGCCGACCACCACTGCTTCGGCGCCACTCAGCCGGACGCCGACTTCTTCCAGCAAGGCCATCACCCCGTAAGGCGTACAAGGGATAAAGAGTGGGTCCCGGCCCTTCATCGCCAGGCGGCCGATGTTGACCGGGTGAAAGCCGTCCACGTCCTTGCCCAGGTCAATACTGTTCAAGACCGCTTCGTCGTCCAGGTGGTCGGGCAGCGGCAACTGGACGAGAATGCCGTTGACCTGCGGGTCGGCGTTGAGCGCCCGCACCAATTCCTCCAGCTCGGTCTGGCCGGTGCCGGCCGGCAGCTCGTGGCCAATCGAGCGGATCCCCGCCTCGGCGCAGGCCTTCTGCTTCATCCGCACGTAGGTCGCCGAGGCCGGGTTTTCCCCCACCAGGACGGTGGCCAGACCGGGCACGTAATCGTGCTGGGCCTGCATGGCAGCCACGGCCGTGCCAATCTCTTCGCGGATTTTGGCCGCGATACTTTTGCCATCAATGAGTTGCGCCGTCATCGGGAACTTCTACTTGGGCAGGATTTCAGTGCCCATAAATAAGTCTAACCAGATACTTACGGCCAGGGCAATAAAGAACCCGGTCAGAATGAAATAGGGAATGTTCACCGGCTGTTCCGGCCCCACCCAGAACTCGGCTACTGACGTTTCCAAAAGAAAAATTACGATCAGCCACGTGGCTGCGTACCCAATAACCAGTGAAATAGCCGCCAATAAAAGTCGCTTAATCAACATAACTTGCTCACCTTTCCTTTTCCGCAATACTCAACGCCTCGCGCACGTGACGGGTTAAGTCGTCGGGCGAGACAGGCTTGGTCAAATACTTCGTGGCACCCAAACGTAGGCCCCGGTTTACACTTTCGACATCTGTCTTAGCGCTTAACATAATGATGGGAAGTCCGGCCGTCTTTTGGTCACCGCGCAGGGCCTCACAAACCGCAAAGCCATCTATACCCGGCATCATTACGTCCAAGATCATCAGATCGGGCACGTCACTTTTGACCTTATTCAGGGCATCGTACCCATCTTCAGCTTCCCGGACCTCAAAGCCAGCACGAACCAACATCAAGCGTAGCAACGTTCGCGCCATTGGCTCGTCGTCAACAACTAAAACTGAATAGCTCAACCTTGCTCCTGCGAAAATAGCTTTCAGCTTTCAGCTTTCAGCTATCAGTTGGTGGCTACCAGCTACTGACTACCAACCAACTATCAACACCAACTATGATCACAAATACCCACCAGGGTACTATTGTATTCTAATATTGCTTTCCGGCAATTCGGCTGATTGGATGACCAACCGATCGGCCGAGTCGTAGCCATAGTGCAGAAACAACGGCGGCGCGTCCGGCGGCATGGCCAGCACCCGGGGCAGTAGCCAGGCCAGGTCTTCCACCAGCTCATACCGGCTCACCTGGTCGGCCGGGACCCAGCGCAGCTCTCCTTCAGCCGAGGGTTTGAACTGTCGCCTCTGGCTCCAGCCGGTAAAGACAAACATCAGAATACCCGCGTCTGGTTCCCCAGCGTCAATATTGACCACCGCTTTCAGGCTTAAATCAGAAACCACCAGGCCGGTCTCCTCGGTCACTTCCCGGCTGGCGGCGGTGTAGACATCCTCGGCCGCTTCCACATGCCCGCCTACTCCGTTATAGAGGTTGGCCCACAGTCGCTTGTCAGGCGCTCCCTGCAACAAGAGGACGTCCGGCCCGTGGCGCAAAAAGACCAGCACGCGGGGAATAGCCTGATAGCGCGGCCGCCCGCCGCGAACGCCCTGATCGTTTCGGCCCATTAAAACAGCCCTTCGTCCAGCGGCAGGTTCAGCTCCAAACCTTCACGCGACAAAATGGCGCGTGGGAAAATCTCCCGTGTTTTTAAGAGGATGCTTTCCATGTAATCGTCCGAGGCATTGGGATCGTAGTGAAAAAGGGCCAGGCAGCCGACGTTGGCGGCAACTGCCACCTGAGCCGCTTCCAGCCAGCTACTATGGCCATATTCCGGGTATTGGGCCCGCTGTTCCAACGAATATTGGGAATCATGCACCAGCAAATCGGCGTCCTGGGCCAGGTCTAAAACGTTTTGCGTTAACTGGTCATCTTCGTGGCTGCTGTCGGTGCAGTAAGTGAGAACGCGCCCGGCATTCTCCACGCGGAAGCCCAGGCAGCCACCCGGGTGGCGCAACTCGGCGACCCGGATTATGGTTTCGTCGCCGACAATCACCTCTTCTCCACCCCGCACTTCTTTGACGTGAATATCGGCCGCCAGCTCCTTAAAGGCAAAGGGCAGGTACGGTTCAATAATCTGCCCGGCCAGCACGTTTTCTAACTGCTGGCCGACACGCTTCTGGCCAATAATAACGAAACGGTTGTGGCGGCTCTGGGGGCCAATGACCGGGGCAAAAAAGGGAAAGCCCTGGATGTGGTCCCAATGGGTGTGGCTGATCAGGATCGTGCCGACGATCCGGCCGGCGTACTCTTCCATCAGGGCGATCCCCAGCCGGCGAATCCCGGACCCGGCGTCAATGACAATCAACTGGTGATCAGAGGTCAACACATCTATACAGGAAGTGTTACCCCCCAGCCGCACCGTATCAGGACCGGGTGCTGGAATCGTTCCACGAACGCCCCAAAAGCGAATCCGCATTATCCCCTCTCCGCCATCACCCTGACCAGGCTCATGTTGCCGAGTATATCAAAGTTCAGAGCGGACCAAAAAAAACAAAAAGGCTCACCCATTGCCAGGGTGAGCCTTGAAAACGCTTTCTCCACAAATTTTCACTTACTGAGCGGCCTTGCTGCTCAGGACTCGCTCCACGCTTTCCAGTAGCTCCTGGGGACCAAAGGGCTTGGTAATGTAGTCGTCTACCCGGGCAATGTGCAAGCCCAAGACGCGATCAATGCTCTGCGCTTTGGCAGTTACCACAATCACCGGGATATCGCGCATTTCCTCAGAAGCCTTCATCTTCTGGTACACTTCCCAACCGTCCATTTCCGGCATCATCAAATCCAGTAATACCAGGTCCGGTTTGACTTCAGCAATCTTATCCAGACCTTGCTGACCTCCCACCGCCCCATAAACTTGAAAATTGTGCCGTCCCAGAATGAGCTTGACCAGCTCAATCATCTCCAGTTCATCTTCGATGCATACCACTTTTCTCACGTTGTCAGCCATCATTCTTTCCTGCACTTTGTAACTGGACTTGGGAATGTCTGTCATTCAATAAGTACAGCGTAAGCTTATCACAAGCAAAAAAGCTTGTCTACCACTATTTTTGAATGAGGGGCAAGTACCGTTTTTGAACCAGGCTACTCGATTCGACGAGGCGATAAACCGTGTTGCCGGTCTGCCCGGCCAGGTATGGCTCACCCTGGCGTCCCTCGCCAAACGTCGAAAACAGAGCACCCGGCACCTCAGCCAGCAGGACAACCTGCCCACCACCATCAACATCCAGGCCCCACACCCGGCCCGAGCAGAAGTCTGCGAATAAATAATATCCTTGCAGCGCCGGATACTGGCTGCCGCGATAAACGTAGCCACCGACGACAGCGCAGCCCCCCAGTGGCTCGCTATAGACGTGGACCGGGCTGATATAGCTGCTTTGCGGGCCACAATTAGTCGTATTATAGGGAGCAAGCCCCTCATAACAACGCCAGCCATAGTTACGGCCGCCCGGGTTGCCGGCCGGCTCCCAATCTATTTCCTCCCAGATCTCCTCGCCCACGTCACCAATCCACATATTACCTGTCAGGCGATCAAAAGAGAAGCGCCACGGGTTGCGCAGCCCTAAATCCCAAATTTCGTCAAGAACGGCCGGGTTGTTGACAAAAGGATTGTCAGGTGGAATAGTGTAAGGGAACCCACCATCCACGTCTATGCGCAAAATTTTACCCAGTAAGTAGCTCCCACTCTGGGCCAGATCGAAGGGATCGCCGGCACCGCCTCCATCACCAAGGGCAATGTATAAGTATCCATCATCCGGCCCAAAGTTCAGGTCGCCACCGTTATGGTTGTCAAAAGGCTGGACGATCACGAGCAAAATTTGTTCGCTGTTGGGGTCGGCTATGTCCGGATCGGCCATCACCTGGAAACGGGAAATACGGGTGTAATAATGATAGTCCTTCTCGTTTCGGATGGTGTAGTTAACATAAAAATAACCGTTTGTTTCGTACTGTGGGTGAAAGACGAACCCCAACAATCCCATCTCGGTATGTTCGAGGCTGCTAAAGACGCGATCCGTAATATCCA
The DNA here is from genome assembly GCA_022616275.1 of Chloroflexota bacterium. Taxonomy (GTDB): domain Bacteria; phylum Chloroflexota; class Anaerolineae; order Promineifilales; family Promineifilaceae. The sequence continues at coordinate 34,719 of JAKEFB010000031.1, read as the reverse complement.
GGAAAGGTGTGCCAAGCACCGTGCCGTCTGGCTCGACAATATGCACCAGACCATTTTGTTGGACAACAAACAGGCGATCATCCCCAGCCAGGGGAGAAATAGCAATGTCAGTTGGGTCAAAGGGTACGTTCCCTACCGGCAATAGAAGGAGAGACAGTGGGGATGATCCCTGGGCGGCCGGCCGGCCGGCCGACAGCCATAACCCAGCCAGGAAAGCGGCCATGAGCAAAGCCCGGATATGCCAACTGATACGGGAGAGAACGCGCACGGACGGTGATTTTATCAGAGTATCGCCCAACCTCCAATGAAGGGCATTTCAGGTCCGTCGTGCCAGTTGACTTTCACCTCTGGTTCTGGCATAATCTCCGCCACGTGAATAACCAATAGCAATGATGGAGACGAGTAAGCCAGCGTTGATTGGCCAGCGAGCCTGAGACGGTGGAAGTCAGGCGCAAGACAAACGGCCGAAAATCCCTCCGGAGCTGCCAACTAAACAGTCGCCATTAACAGTGACCCAGTAGGCCTGGCCGGATTTGTCCCACGTTACCGGGAAAGCAACGATAAGCCGCTACTCCGGCCGTCGTTGAATGAGCGTCCGGCGCCAACGCGCCGGGAATTTGGGTGGTACCGCGGAGGATATGCGCCTTCGTCCCAAGGTTGGGATGAAGGCGTTTTTGTTTTTTAAGCAATGAGCAATGAGTGCAGTTGGCAAGGCCAATTACGAGCGATGAGTGGAAAGGAGTGAGAGCCTGCACTGAGGCTTCCGAAGTGACTGAGGTAAAGCAATGACAAATTTATTGTATGCAACCGATTCTTATTTGCGGGAGTTTGAGGCGACGGTGACAGGATTGGCGGAGGGCAGCGTGGTGCTAGAACAGACGGCGTTTTACCCGGGTGGAGGTGGGCAGCCGAATGACCTGGGCACGCTCTCGGCCGGCAGCCAGAGGTGGCCGGTGACGGGTCTCAAGCGCGTCGAGGGCCAGCTCGTCCACCTGCTGGACGGCAACCCGCCGGCCGTGGGCACGGTCGTGACCGGCCGGCTGGACTGGGACCGGCGCTACAAGTTGATGCGCACCCACACTGCCATGCACATCCTCTGTGGCGTCATCTGGCGTGATTACCAGGCTTCGGTTACCGGCGGCAACATGGAACCGCTGGCCGGCCGGATGGACTTTGAATTTGAGACGATGCGCCAGGAACTGGTAGCCGAGATCGAGGCGGCCGTCAACCAGGAAGTAGTCGCTGCCCGGCCGGTGGTGGTGGATATTCTGCCCCGGGACAAGGCCTTCGAGATTCCCGACCTGATCCGGACCAAGATCAACCTGCTGCCGGCCGGCATCCAGCAAGTGCGGACGGTGGAGATCGTCGGCCTGGACCTGCAAGCCGACGGCGGCACCCACGTAGCCAACACCCGCGAAGTCGGCCGGATGCGGATCGCCAACTATCTGAGCAAAGGCAAGATTAACAAGCGAATCTACATCGAATTGGATGAGTAAGGAGTGAAAGCTGATTTTTATCGCGAATGGCTACAAATCAGGCGAATGCCGCGAATGATTTATTAAAACTTATTCGCATCATTCGTTCATTGGCGACATTCGCGTTCTTTAAGTGGACGCTATGCGATTTATTATTCGCGAGCTGGACTACGAAAAACCTCTGGCCGCCGGCCGGCTGCACTATGAACAGGACGGCCGGCCGGCCGGGGCCGAAGAGCTGTGGCGGTGGACGGAGGCCGTGAACGGCTACCATTTCCTGCGCGTGGACCTGGACGCCCGGCAGGCCGCCAGCGGCGAGAGCACACTGTACCACCTGACGCTCAACCCGGCCGGCCGGCCGGAACGACTCAAGTTTCGCTTCTTCGGGCCGGAGACACGCATGACCGGTGACGTGCTATTAGATGGGCCAATGGTCTCCTTGAGCCGCGACGTGAATGGCCAGCGTTTGGAAACGGTGGCCGGGTGGCCGGCCGGGATGCTTTTCTGGTTCCCGGCCACGGCCGCCCTGGGCCTGCTGGTCCGGGCGGCCGGCGGCCGGCCGGCCTTTCCCGCTTTAACGTTAGACAAGAGCGCTGCCTTTGTCCTGCGGCCGGTAGAAGTGTACCTGACGGCCGGCCAGGAGGAGGTGCTGGTCGTGGCCCGGCAACGTGTCGTGGCCCGGCCGTTCTCCATTCGCTGGGACAACCAGGAACGGACCGTCTGGCTGGACGAATACGGCTGGCCGGTGAAGATGGTCCGGGGCGATGGCCTGGCGGCCGTGGAAACCCGCTACGTGCGCTACCAACCGGCAATACAACGGGACGCAGATTTTCATGATGAACGCTGATACAGGAGAGAAGACAATGGCATTTAAGGACGTACCCAATAAAGTAGATTTCGTCAAACTGGAGCGGGCCATCCTGGCCTTCTGGCAAACGACTGATGCTTTTCGCCAGCTCCAGGAATTGCGGGCCAACAGTGACAAGCAGTGGAGCTTCCTGGACGGTCCTATTACCGCCAACAACCCGATGGGCGTCCACCACGCCTGGGGCCGCACCTACAAAGACCTCTACCAGCGTTTCAAGGCTATGCAGGGCTACAACCAGCGCTGGCAAAACGGCTTTGACTGCCAGGGGTTGTGGGTTGAGGTCAACGTGGAAAAAGTCCTGGGCTTTAACAGCAAGCGGGAGATCGAAAAGTACGGCCTGGCCAATTTTACCAATGCCTGCAAGCTGCAGGTGCTCAAGTACGCCGCTGTCCAGACCGATCAATCTATGCGCCTGGGTTACTGGATGGAATGGAACGACCCGGAGGGGCTGCGCCGTCTGCGCGACCAACTGGAACAAGACCCGCAGCAGACCGTTACCTACTACGGCCCAAAAGGAGCCATCACGGCTACGGCCGAAGCGGTCGTCGGCCGCCTGGGCCGGCCGGAGGTTGGCGGCTCCTACTTCACCTTCAGCGACGAGAATAATTACCAGATCTGGGGCTTTTTGCAGAAATGCTTTGAAAAGGGCTGGATTTACAAGGGGCACGACGTCATGCCCTGGTGCGCCCGTTGCGGCACCGGCATCAGCCAGCACGAAATCGTCACCGAGGGCTACTTTGAAGTGACCCACGATGCCGTCTTTCTCAAGTTCCCCCTCGTCGGCCGGGACAAAGAAGCGCTGCTCGTCTGGACGACCACGCCCTGGACGCTGACCAGCAACGTGGCTGCGGCCGTTGGCCCTGACCTGACCTACGTCAAGGTGCTGCAAAAGGACGACGGCTGGAGGTACTACCTGGCCAAAGAGGCCGTGGCCAACACTCTTACCGGCGATTATGAAGTGCTGGAAGAGTTGCAGGGCGAAGAGATGGTTGGCTGGCTCTACGACGGCCCCTTTGACAAGCTGCCGGCCGCCAGGCGGGCCTTCGAGGAGATGGGCTACCGGCACGTCGTCATCCCCTGGGAGGAAGTGAGCGCCGCCGAAGGGACCGGCGTCGTCCACATCGCCCCTGGCTGCGGTGGGGAGGACTTCCAGCTTAGCCGGGAAAATTATCTGCCGGTGATCGCCCCTCTGGACGAGAACGGTGTCTACGTCGAGGGCTTCGACTGGCTAACCGGCCGCTCCGTCTACGGCGTGGCCGAGGACATTCTGGAAAATCTGCGGCACGAGGGCCTCTTTTACCGCCGGCAGCGCTACACCCACCGTTACCCCCACTGCTGGCGCTGCGGCGAAGAGCTGGTCTACCGGCTGGTAGACGAGTGGTTCATTGACACCGGCCCGCTCTACGACAAGCCGCGCGAGGCAGTGACCCCGGAAGAAAAGGCCCGCAGCCTGCGCTACCAGATCATGGACGTAGTAGATGAAATCAACTGGTTCCCCGGCTTTGGCTACGACCGGGAAATGGACTGGCTGCGCAATATGCACGACTGGATGATCAGCAAGAAGCGCTACTACGGCCTGGCCCTGCCTATCTGGGTCTGCGAAGACCCGGCCTGCGGCCACTTCCACGTCGTCGGCAGCGAGTACGAGCTGGAAGAACGGGCCATTGAGGGCTGGGAAGAATTCCAGGGCCATTCTCCCCACCGCCCCTATATAGATGCCGTCAAGATCGCCTGTCCTGAGTGCGGCGGCCGGGCCTCTCGCATCCCCGACGTCGGCAATCCCTGGCTGGACGCCGGCATCGTCGCCTACAGCACGCTACACTATCGCGACCACCCGGAATACTGGGAAAAGTGGTTCCCGGCCGACTTTGTTACCGAAAGCTTCCCCGGCCAGTTCCGCAACTGGTTCTATAGCCTGCTGGCCCAGAGTACGGTCTTGACGAACCGGCCGCCGTTCAAAAACCTGTTCGGCTACGCCCTGTTGTTGGGCGAGGACGGCCGGGCCATGCACAAATCATGGGGTAACGCCATCGAGTTCAACGAAGGGGCCGACAACATGGGCGCCGACACGATGCGCTGGCTCTTTGCCAATCACAAGCCGGAGCAAAATTTGCTCTTTGGCTATAACCTGGCTAATGAGACCCGGCGGCGCTTTCTTATTCCCTTGTGGAACGTCTACTCCTTCCTGGTTACTTACGCCAACCTGGACAACTGGCAGCCGGACGCCGGCGAACAGGGGTTGGCGAGCAGCGAGTTGGCCGCGCGCTACCGGTCGCCCATCGCCGCTCACGCCCAACTGGACCGCTGGATCCTGACCCGCCTGGACGAAACCACGTTGGAAGTTACCCAAAACCTGGAGGTCTTTACCGCCGACAAAGCGACCGCCGCCCTGGAGGCGTTGCTGGACGACCTGTCCAACTGGTACGTGCGCCGCTCACGCCGCCGCTTCTGGAAAAGCGAAACCGACGCCGACAAAGCGGCCGCCTATGCCACGCTCTACCACGTTCTGGTCGAGCTGGCCAGGCTGCTGGCGCCGTTCATCCCCTTCACCACCGAGGCTATGTACCAGAACCTGGTCCACAGCGTCAATCCGGAAGCCCCGCTCAGCATCCACCACGACAACTGGCCCACGGCCGACCCGGCCAGCCCGGATCAGGCCCTCCTGGATAAGATGCGTCTGGCGATCAACGTGGCCAGTCTCGGCCGCTCAGCCCGCAGCGCGGCCGATTTCAAGCTGCGCCAGCCATTGGCCAGGGCCCGTGTTCACGTCGGCAGCCAGCAAGCGCAGAACGACCTGCTGGAGTTAATTGACGTGCTTGAGGAAGAGATTAACGTCAAGGACGTCGAAATCGTCTCCGAGGTCGGGGAGCTGGTCAATTACAAGCTGCTGCCCAATAACCGGGCGCTGGGGCCAAAGTTCGGCAGCCTCTTCCCCAAAGTTCGGGCGGCCCTGGCCGGGCTGGACCCGGCCGAGGCGGCCAGAACGCTGCAAAGCGGCCGCTCGCTCAGGCTGGACGTAGACGGCCAGACGGTCGAACTCAACGCCGACGAGGTCCTGGTGCAGACGGAATCGCGAGGCGGCCTGGCTGTGGCCAGCGAAAAAGGGATCACCGTGGCTGTGGATACCACCCTTACCCCTGAGCTGATCCAAGAAGGCCACGCCCGTGACCTGGTGCGGGCCATCAACACCATGCGCAAGGACGCCGGCCTGGCCCTGGACGACCGCATCGCCCTCACTTATGAAGCCAGCGGCGATGTAGCTGCGGCTCTGCAAAACTTTGCCGGCTATATCCAACAGGAAACCCTGGCTACCAGCCTGGCGGCCGGCCAGCCTGAACAGGGCGCCTATTCCCAGGCCATCCAGGTTGACGACCATGAAGTAACCTTAAGCCTGTGGAAAGTGTAACAATTGGCGACCCTTATCTAGTTGACAATTGAACGGTTACGATTTTCTATCCATTGTGCAATTCATCGGCGCATCTCGGCCAGAATTTCAACGGCGCTTTTATCTGACGTCCAGGCTCGACCAATGCGTTGGGCAAGATTTTCTCCATTTTTTCGCCCTACAGCCTTTTCACCGGTACAATCAGGTGACCAAGCGATAGGAGATTAGAATGCGCCGTCAATTTATTTTGCTGTTCGTATTGATAGTGGGCACGGCCGTGCTGGTCTCAGCCCAGGACAGCCAACCTGAAGCTGTCCCTTTGAGCGCGCCCCTGGAACAAATGGTGGCTGGGGAGTGGGAGTTAAGGCAACAACCAATTGAACTGGAACCCGTTCTACCGCCGGATTTTCTGCAAAACCCGGAGGGTGTGCCGGCGGCCGATACCTGCAGCAACGCCTCCGTCCTGGGTCTGCCCGATGGCGGCCAGACCATCACCAACAACATGACCGAGTCCGCCGCTGACCCCATCCTGGGCTGCATGTGGGGCTCGCCGCCCAATCCCCAGGGGTATCGGACTGTCTGGTATAGGTTCACGCCGGCCGTCAGCGGTTGGGTAACCATTGAGACGATCGGCAGCAACTACGATACGGTTCTGGCCATCTACGCCGGAAGTTGCGCCAGCATGGTACAACTCGCCTGCAACGACGACGAGGTGGGCTTCACCTCTCAGGTAGCCGTGTCTGTGGTCGCCGGCCAGACCTATTACGTCGAGGTAGCGGATTGGAACTTTGGCGCCAGCGGCGACGCCGTATTGGACCTATCCGCCTGGATTGAGTATTTCAATAACTGGGAAGTTGTCCCCCCCCTGATGCCCGTACCACGCAGCCGCCACGCAGCCGTTATGGTCCATGACAACCTGTACGTCATTGCCGGCCAGACCTCGTTGAGTGGCAACCCGGTACGCACCGGCCGGACCGATCGTTTTAACGTCACCAGCAACACCTGGACCCAACTGGCCAACATGCCCGGCCCAGACAACCTGGGCTACTCCAACACCACGGCCGCTTACTTGGCTGGCCGCATTTACCTGCCGGCCGGCTATGTGGGCAACAATAACAGCTACGACGGCACTCACTGGTTCTACGACATTGCCGGCGGGTATTGGGACACAGCAGCGCCAAACAACCTTTGGCCCAGCGGCGTACCGGCCGCTTATTCGTGGGCCGTAGCCGCCACTATTCAGGGGGTCAGTGGCTACTATTTAACCGGTGGCCTGCAAGGCCCGGTTCCCGCTCCAGGGCAGACCACCGGCTGGGACGCCATTGATATGACGGTCCGCTATTCGCCCAGCCTGGACCAGTGGATTTCCCAAACGCCGATGAGCACCGGCCGCTTCGGCCACGTGGCCGGCCTGCAAAATATTGGTGGCGTTGACTACGTCTGCGTGGCCGGCGGCATCAGCCAGGGCGCCCAGGGACCGGCTGTAGAAGCCAGCACCGAATGCTTTAACACTAACACTGGCCAGTGGAGCCCGGCCGGCCAGCTCAACTTCCCCCGTTATTACGCCGGCAGCGCCGTGGACCCCAATGGCAACTGGTACGTTTTTGGAGGCAGCAACGCCGCCGGCCAGTCCATCCCTGTCACCGAAATGTTCAACCGGGCCAGCAATAGCTGGATTGCCCTGGACTCCCGCTACGACCTGGGCACCAACGACCCCAACCAGCCCAGCCGGCCGCCCCGCACCTGGCCGCGTGGTGGTTTCTATGGCAATACCTTGTGGGTGGTGGGCGGCCACCGGGACACAACTGGTGGGGATTTGATCATTAGTCTGGTAGAAAAGCTGTTTCTGCCCGACCTGGACAACTTTTTACCGATCGTCAGGCAATTGCCCATCTGGCCCGGCGAGCCGGACGACAACTTTCTAGAAGCCCGGCCGTTGGCCTTTAACCAATCTCAATTCCATTACTTTGTCCATCCAGATGATTACGTAGATGTCTTCTACTTTGACGTACCCTCCACGCGGTTGGTCACCATCCGCCTCAATCACCTGGGGTCGGGCAACGATTTCGACATTCATCTTTACAACAGCAATAAGTTCTGGCTGGCCAGCAGCACCAACATTGGCAACATTGACGAGGTAATCACCATAGCTCTGGGTCCCGGCCGGTATTACGTCATCGTCGAGCGGATGTTCCCCCCACCCGGCACCAACCCGTCCACCTTGCCCTATGAAATTCGCCTCGAGGGGTAACTATGTTGCGCGTGCTGCATTTTGCCGACGCCCACATTGACATTGCCAATTACGGCCGCCATGATCCGGAGACGGGCCTGCCCGTCCGGGTAGTAGATTTTCTTCATTCCCTGGACCAGATCGTGGATAGGGCGATCCGGGAAAAGGTGGACCTGGTTATCTTTGCCGGGGATGCCTACAAAGACCGCAATCCACAGCCCACGTTCCAACGGGCCTGGGGCGAGCGGATGATCTGCCTGTCCGAAGCCGGCATTCCCACCATTCTGCTGGTGGGCAACCACGACGTGGCCCCGGCCGCCGGCCGGGCTCACACCGTCCAGGAATTCAAGACCCTCCGCGTCCCCCACATTCACGTCGCCGATAAAATCGAACTCCTGGGGCCGGAAGAGTTGGGCCGGCCGCTCCAGATCATTACCGTGCCCTGGGTCTCTCGCAGCGCTCTGATGACCCGCGAAGAAACGGCCGGCAAATCGCTGGACGAGATCATGACCATCATTGAGAGCCGGATCAACGATGCTATCCGGGAACTAATAGACCAGGCTGATCCCGATTTGCCCACCATTCTGACTGCCCACGCCAGCGTCCAGGGCGCCAGGTACGGCAGCGAGCGGGCCGTGATGTTGGGCCACGAACTAACCCTGAGTGGCAGCGTCATAGCCGACCCACGGCTGGATTACGTAGCCCTGGGTCACATCCACCGCCACCAATGCCTCAACGGCAGCCACCATCCGCCTATCGTCTATGCCGGCTCCATCGAACGCATTGACTTCGGCGAGGCCAGGGAAGAAAAAGGGTTCGTGCTGGCCGAAGTCAGCCGCGGCCGGACCACCTGGCAATTTATGCCCCTGAAAACGCGCCGTTTTGTGGACCTGGAAGTGGATACCCCCTCGGCCGATACGTTCATGGCCGACGTCCTGCGCCAGTTGCCGGACGCCGACGACGTAGACGGCCTGATTTGCCGGGTGCGTCTTAGCTACCCCCGCGATTGGGAGCCGCTGGTGGACGAAGCAGCCATCGGCGAGCGCTTCAAAAAGGCCTTGATCTTCCAACTCCAAAAGCACCGCCACTCCAGCAATCGGGCCAGGCTGGGAGATACCATTGCCGTCGAGGCCCTTGGTCCAGAGGAGCTACTGGCTCAATATTGGCAAACTATTGGTCTGGATGAGGAAGAGGCGGCCGCCATGCAAAAGCTGGCCAAAACCATTTTCACCGACCTGTCGTAGGGGCACGATAGTTCGTGTTCCTACCTGAATAACCATGATCCCACTTCAATTAGAAATCTGTAACTTCCTTTCCTACCGGAAGCCAACCGTGCTGGACTTCCACGGCATTCACCTGGCCTGTGTTTCGGGGGCCAATGGGGCCGGTAAGTCCAGCATCCTGGATGCTGTCACCTGGGCCTTGTTCAGCCAGAGCCGCAGCAAAAGCGACGACGACGTGGTCAATCGTCTGGCAGTCAACCACGGCCAGACGGCCGAAGTCAAGTTCACCTTTGAGCTGGAAGGCAGCATCTACCGCGTTATTCGCCGCAAGCAGGCGGGAAAACCGATGCTGCTGGAATTTCAGGTGGCCGTCAGCAATGGCAAGTGGAAAGCCCTCAGCGAGGGCAAGCTGCGCGACACTCAGGCCGCCATCGAAGCGCTGCTCAAGATGAACTTTGACACTTTCGTCAACGCCAGTTTCCTGCTGCAAAACAAGGCCGACGAATTCACGACCAAGACACCTAACCGGCGTAAGGAAATCCTGGCCGATCTGCTGGGCGTCAACGAGTGGGACCAGTACCGCGAGATAGCCGCGGCCCAGCGCAAGGATACCGAGAGCCGGCTTCTGCTGTTGGACGGCCGCCTGGCCGACATAGACACCGAACTGGCCGAGCAGCCAGAGCGGGAAGCTGGCCTGGCCATAGCCCGATCGGAATTAGAAAGCATCGCCGGCCGGCTGGCAACCCAGGAACGACTGTTAGAGCAACTACGCCGCACCGAAACGGCCGTCCACCAGCAAAGGCACCTCCTGAAAAGCCTGGCCGACAACCTGTCTCGCGCCCGGCGCGGCCTGGAAGAGCTACAGCAGACAAGCGCCCGGCGGCAAGCCGAGCGCGCCGCCCACCAGGCGCTGCTGGACCAGGCCGAGGCCATCACGGCCGGCTTCGCTGCCTGGCAGGCGGCCGAGGCCACCGTCCAGGAATGGCAGCAGAAGGCCGAAGCCCACAACGCCATCCAGCAGCAAAAGCGCCCCCACGAACTGGCCATTGAACGAGAGCGCAGCCGGCTGGCCCAGCGGGTGGCCGGGCTGGAGTCCCAGGAACGGCGAGTGGCGGCCATGGGCCAGGAGCGGGAACAGGTCTCGGCCGGCCTGCAAGAAGGCCAGGCCCGCCAGGCGCAACTGGCCGCCCAACTGGCCGAGTTGGCCCGCCAGGAACAGGCCTGGCACGAAGCGCGGGCCAAACTGCAAGAGCTGGAAGGGGCAGGCCAACTGCTGCGCCAGGAAATCAACCAGTTGCAGACCCAGGCCCGGCGCGTAACTGTCCTGCAAGAAGAACAGCCGGTCGTCGAGAAAAACCGCCGCGAGGCCGAGGCCGCCCTGGCCACGACCGCCGCCCAGGTGGCCGCCGTAGCCGAACAAAACACCCGCCTGATGGTGGTCATGGCCGACCGCGACAAGCGCCAGGCCGAACAGCCGACCCTGAAAGAGGAAATGAACAAGCTCAAGGAGCGGCTGGAACGGCTAGGCCAGGAAACGGGTGGCGCCTGCCCCCTCTGTGGCCAGACTCTCAGCGAAAGCCACCGCCAAACCGTCCTAGCCGACCTGGAACTCCAGGGCAAACACATGGGCGACCGTTACCGGCAAAACCAGGCTCTGATCCAACAACTAGTGGCCGACATTGCCGACCTGGAGGTCAAAGTTCGCCAAAAGGAGCGGCTGGAACGGGAGCAGTTGGTCCAGCAACAGCGGCTGGCGGCCGCCCAGGCCCGGCTGGACGAAATTGAGCGGGCCATCAATGAGTGGCAGGCCGGTGACGCTGGCCGGCTGGAGGCGCTGCAGGCCCAGGCAGCCGACGACGCGGCCATTATCGCCCAGCAGGCGGCCGTCCGGGAGCTGGCAGCGACCGTGGGCCACAAGGCGGCCCTGGAAAAAGAGAGACAGACCCAAGAGCGCCAACTCTCGGCGGCCGAAGCCCGGCTGGCTGAAATTGACCGGGCTGTGGCCGAATGGGAAGGGGCCGGCCTGGCCAGCGAACTGGCTGCCAGCCAGGAACGGCTGGCCCAGGACCAGATTGTTCCTGAAGCCCAGGCCGCCCTGGCCGGGTTAGAAGCCCAGGCGGCAACATTGGGTTACGACCCGGCTGCCCACGAGGCGGCCCGCCAGGCGCGCCAGCAACTGGCCGAAGCGCCCACCCGTCTCCAACAGTTGCAGCAGGCCCAGGCCGCCGTCCGGCCGCTGGAGGACAGCCTGGCCGACCTGGACCGCCAGGTGGCTAACCAGGAAAATACTATTGCCGACTACGGCCGGCAACACGACGAAGCGCAGGCCACCCTGGAAGCGTTGGCCGCCGACAAGGCCGACCTGGCCGGCGTGGAGCAGGAAGTGTTTCAACTGCGCGAAGAAGGAATTGCCGCCAACCGGCGCGTGGGTGCGGCCCAACAACGGCTGGCCGTGCTGGACGACCTGCGGCAGCAGCGCGAGCAACTCACGGCCGAGCGGGCTGAGGTAACGCAGTTGATTCAACGGCTCAAGCTGCTGGAAAAAGCCTGCGGCCGGGAGGGGGTGCAGGCGCTGCTTATCGAGCGCGCCCTGCCGGACATTGAGGACGACGCCAACGAATTGCTGGACCGGCTGACCGGGGGGCAGATGCGGGTTGTTTTTGACACGCAGCGCCGGCTGAAGACGAGCGACCGCCTGACCGAGACGCTGGACATTCGCATTGTAGACGGCGCCGGCGAACGGCCCTACGAAAATTATAGCGGCGGCGAGCAGTTCCGAGTCAACTTTGCCATCCGGCTGGCCCTCTCCCGGGTCCTGGCCCGGCGGGCCGGGGCCCGGCTGCAAACCCTGGTCATTGACGAAGGCTTCGGTAGCCAGGATCCCGACGGCCGGCAGCGCCTGATTGAGGCCATCAACACCATCCAGAACGATTTCGAGCGCATCCTGATCATTACCCACATTGACGAGCTGCGCGACGCCTTCCCCACCCGAATTGAGGTCGAAAAAGGGCCGGGTGGGTCCGTTATCTCCGTGATTTAATACCCCACTCCCGACTAACTATGATCCTCGCCCGCATTGCCGCCTTTCTGCTCGGCCTGGTCATTACGACTTTGACGTTAAGATCGGCCATCCGAACGTTTGTGCTGCCGCGCAGCGCCCCTGATCCCTTAACTCGTGTCGTTTTTCTCTCCATTCGCCGCCTCTTTAACCTGCGCCTGGGCCGGGCCGAAACGTACCTGGCCCGTGACGGCATCCTGGCTTTCTATGCCCCGGTCAGCCTCCTGGCCTTACTCCCCACCTGGTTGGCTCTGATCCTGATAGGGTATATGGCCATATTTTGGGCCAGCGGCATCGCTTCCTGGCGCGAGGCTTTGACCATTAGCGGCTCCTCGCTGCTGACGTTAGGTTTTGCCCAGGGCGGTACCCTCTTCCAAACTATTCTGGCCTTTTCTGAGGCGACCATCGGCCTGATTCTGGTGGCACTGCTGATTGCTTATTTACCGACGATGTACAGCGCCTTTTCCCGGCGGGAAGTCCCGGTCTCCATGCTGGAGGTCCGGGCCGGCAATCCACCCTCGGCCTTAGAAATGCTGCTACGTTACCAGCGCATTCATGGGTTGGACCGCCTGACCGAGACCTGGCGGACCTGGGAAACCTGGTTCGCCGAAATCGAGGAGAGCCACACCTCCCTGGCGGCGCTGGTTTTTTTTCGCTCCCCCCAACCGCAACATTCCTGGGTGACGGCCGCCGGGGCCGTTCTGGACGCCGCTTCCCTCACTCTGTCTACGGTGGCCATTCCCTGGGAGGCCCAGGCCGCGTTATGCATCCGGGCCGGCTTTATCGCTTTGCGCCGCATTGCTGATTTTTTCCGCGTCGAATATAAGGCCGACCCCCACTACCCGGAAGATACGATCTCCATCACCCGCGAGGAGTACGATTGGGTCTGCCGGCAACTGGCCGAGGCCGGCGTCCCTTTGCAGCCGGACCTGGAGCAGGCCTGGCTTGACTTTGCCGGCTGGCGGGTCAATTACGACACCGTCCTCCTGGCCCTCTGCCGCCTGACGATGGCCCCCAAGGCGCCGTGGTCTTCGGATAGAACGCCGCTTCAACCCGCCGAAGGTTCAGGCGATGAATATCGCCAACCTTCGGCAGGTTGAAGCCAGATGCGAAACACGCTCCCCTGCCCGGCGGCGCTTTTTACTTGCAGCCGGCCGTTGTGCGCCGCGACGATCTCCTTCACCAAAGCCAGCCCCAGGCCGGTCCCCCCGTAGCGCCGGGTCATGCTGCTGTCCACCTGGTAAAAACGCTCAAAGATGCGGTCGAGCTGCTCGGCCGGAATGCCGATTCCCGTGTCGGACACTTCCAAGAGGACCCATTCCTCCTCCGGCCGGACATGAACGGTGATCTGGCCACCGGCCGGGGTAAACTTCAGGGCGTTGCCGATGAGGTTATCCAGCACTCGCCGTAGTTGCTCGCCATCGCCCAGGACGGGTGGTGTGAGGGCCAGTTCGCCCGCCAGGGTAATCCCTGCCTGGCGGGCGGAAACTTGAAAGTCCTCCAGCACCATCCGGACCAGCTCCACCAGGTCCACCTGTTCCCGGGGGCCAACGTTCGCCTCAGCCATTAAGATAGCGGTAAAGTTGTCTACCAGCTTGGTCAACATTTGAACGCGCCGGGTGACGACTGATAGGGCTTCCTCCTGGTCCGGCTGCAACGGGCCAAACTCGCCTACCGTTAGTAGAGAAACATAGCCGTGAACGATGGAGAGGGGTGTTCGTAGCTCGTGGGAGACATTCTGGATAAAGTCGCTCTTTAGCCGGTCTAACTCTTCCTGCCGGGCCAGAGCGTTGGCCAGTTGCTCGGCCCGCTGCCGCGCTTCGGCGTAGAGGCGAGCGTTTTGGATAGCCACTCCGGCCTGCCGGCCGACCGATTCGGCCAGGGCCAGGTCTCGCTGGCTAAAGCAACGATCACCGCTCAGGCTAAACAGCCCGAGAGCGCCCAGCGACATCTCGCCGGCAATGACTGGCACGCCGATAAATTCGCGCACGCCCACCTTGATCCACGCCGGCGCCGCACGGGGATGGTTGGCGTAATCGGCCAGCAGTAGTGATTCACCGCTTTCGATAATAGACCAGGCCACGCTGTCGCCTCGCGATTCTCGCCTTTCTTTCAATGCTTCAGGCAGGTTGAAAATGTAAGGATGGCTGGTGGTTTCTCCGTCTGGTTCGATCAGCGAGAGCGCCCCGGCGTCGGCACCCACCAGCTCGACCGCCAGGCGAACGATAGCCGGCAGAATGGTCGGCAAATCAAGAGCGCCGCTAATGGCCCTGGCCACTTCATTCAGCCGCTGTTCACGGACCAGCGTCTCCGTCAATTCCTCGAACAGCCGGGAGTTTTGCAAAGCCACGGCCACAATGTGGGCCAGCGTCTGGCCGGTGGTCAGGTCTTCGGCCGTAAAGGGGCGCGGGCTGTTGCGGTAAACAACCAGCGCTCCCAGGGGCGCTTCCGGGCCGGTGAGAGGGAAGACGGTGTAAGCCTGGATCCCCTCCCGCAGCATCAATTCCCGCAACGGCGCAGTCGCCGGATTGGCCTCGACGTCGTTGATGACAATCGGCTGGCTGTTTTGCAACAGGCGGCTGCCGGGGGCGTCATGGAAGCGGCGGTTAATTTCGGCTACGTACTCGGCCGAGAGTCCTTCGGCAAAAGGGCAGGAGAGGCGATCTCTGGCCGCCTCGTAGGCATAGACGGCTACCCGGTCGGCTTCCAACGTTTGCCGGGCGGTGGTAGTAATGGCCGGCCAGAGCATGTCCATATCCAGGGCGGCCAGCATAGCTCCGGCCGTTTCGGCCAGGTTACGCTGCCGCGTTGCTCGCTGGCGTTCAGTCTCAAACAACTGCAATTTTTCGATAGCTGTGGCCAGTTGGCCGGCAATGGTCGTCAGCAGCCGCTGGTCGGCTGCGCTAAAGGCTGCCGGCCGGAAACTTTCGGCATTGACGACGCCAAAAACCTGTTCGCCAATCTTGATCGGTACGCACAACTCGCAGCGCGTTTGCGGGTCAACGGCAAAGTAAGCTGGCTCCTGGGATACGTCCAACACCCGGCGGGGCAGGCCGTCAGCGGCCACGCTGCCGGTGATGCCCACACCAATGGGCACTGAGGTTACGGGCAGCGGGCCGGTGCGTTTCCGGTAGGAGGGATGGGCGTAAATGATGCCAGCCGTCCAGTCCACCAACAATACACCAAAGATGTCTGGATACAGCGTCTTGCCGATTATTTCGGTAACCCGCTCAATGAGGCTATCCACATGAGTCGCCTCAGCAACGGCAATGGCGACGCTATGCAGCACCGTCAGTTCCTCCACCTGCCGCTGGGTGGCTTCAAACAGGCGAACCCGTTCCAGGGCCACCGCCAGCCGGTCGGCCACGATAGTTAAGATAGCTACGTCCCCATCGTCAAAGGCATTGGGCCGGTCGCTGTCTACGTTCAGGACGCCAATAATCTGCTGACCGCTACGCAACGGCAGTACCAGTTCCGAGCAAATGGCCAGACCAGAGGCTTCGTAAAAATCAGGGTTCTGGTTGATGTCGTTAACCAGAAGCCGCTCGCCCGTCACCGCCACCCGGCCGATCAGCCCCTGACCCAATGCCTGCCAGTAGAGGCCGGGCTGCGAACCCTCCAGGTGTGTCCCAGCCCCGGCAATGGCCTGCATCACGACCCGGGCTGTCCCCTGGTCTACGGTGTAAATCTCTACATTGTAGTAGCGCAGCGCACTCTGCAGCCGTTCGGCGACCACCTGGCACAGGTGGGAGAGGTGAATGGCCCCGGCCATTTCCCGGGCTGTCTCGTTCAATAGGGCCAGTTGCTGCGACCGGCGGCGTTCAGCTTCCAGCAGGCGTAATTTCTCAATAGCCGTAGCCAACTGGCCGGACATTGTGGCCAGGAAGCGCTCGTCAGCTTCACTGAAGGCGTTCGGTCGCCAGTTCTCGAGGTTGATGACGCCAATGACTCGCTCGCCTATCTTGAGGGGTACGCACAGCTCCGAGCGCGTTTGCGAATCGCCGGCAATATAGGCCTCGACCTGAGTCACGTCTGCAACCCGGAGCGGCCGGCCTTCGGCTGCTACCCGGCCGGTTACGCCATGCCCCAAGGGAACTTCCTGAAGCGCCAATGGGGCGCTGGCGTAATAGGGAGGCGTTACCCGCAGCATACCCGCCGCCTCGTCCAGGAGCAGGATGCCAAAGTTGTTTGGGCAGAGCGTTTCGCCAATCAACTCGGTGGCTCGCTCAATCAGAGTTTCTTCGCTGGCGGCCGTGGCTCCGGCCGCGGTCACGGCGTGCAGGGCGCTCAGCTCCTCCAGTTGGCGGCGGGTAGCGGCAAAAAGGCGAGCGTTTTCAATCACCACCCCGGCCTGGCTGGCAAAGACGCCCAGCAGCCGGGCGTCATCCTGGCTAAAACCACCCGGCTTGTTGGCCACTACCACTACACCTACCAGCCGCCCCTCCACCAACATCGGGCTGACCAGTATTGCTTCGAGGCCGAATTGGTCCAGGAAGCGGTCAAAATATCGTGGAATTTCAGCCCGGCTGTTGGCCATAAACGTGCCATGCTTGCGGAAGTGCCACACGTCCTGCAGGTCGCGGGCCTGATAGCGCGCCGCGACCACAATCTCATCGCTAACGCCATAACCAGGAGCCTGGGCCTCGATCTCGCCCGTTGCCGGGTTGAACAGGGCCACCACACACATCGGCGCGTCCACCAGGTGGCCCATTCGCTCGGCCAGGGTGCTGTAGGCTTCGCGCACATCGGTCAGGTTGCCAAAGGCCTGGGCAATCTCGTGCAGGCCAGCCAGTTCCTGGACACGTTGGCGGGTCTTGGCCAGCAGGCGCATGCTCTCAATGGCCACGGCCAACTGGTCGGCCATCAGTTGCAGCACAGCCACGTCGTCATCGTCAAAAGCGGCCGGCTCGTCACTTTGCACGTCCAGTACGCCAATCACCCATTCTCCCACCCGCAGCGGCAGGGCCATTTCGGAACGGGTCTCCGGCAGCAGCGGGTTCTTCAGGTGAACGGCGTCTGCCACCACATCCAGGGCTACCCGTGGCTGACCACGGCCGGCTACGTGGCCGACAATGCCGGCCTCACCCACTTTTAGCTTGTGGCCCCGATCCAGCATTTGCCGGCCGGCTTCCCCTGTCGCCGCCTGCAGCACCACATATTCGCCGGCGTCGTCCACCAGGAAAATGCCGGCGTAGTAAAAACCGAACCGTTCACAGACCAGGCTGACAGCCCGTTTCAGCAGATCGTCCAAGTTGCGGGCCACGGTTGCATCACGGGCCACCTCGGCCGCCACCTGCAACTGGACAGCGCGGCGCTCCAGGTTTGTGGCATACGTTTGCAGCGCCTCCTGCATCCGCTGGCGCTCGGCCACTTCCTCCCGCAACTGCTCATTGGCGGAAATCAACTCGGTCGTCCGGGCCATGACCTTGGCTTCCAGGGTAATGGTCTGGGCCTGCACCTGGGCAAAGAGGCGAGCATTCTCTACAGCGATAGCCGCCTGGCCGGCAAAAGCCACCATCAGCTCTACCTCTTCATCACTAAAGTGGCGGGGAGTGCGGGTGTAAATATTGAGCACGCCCACCAGCCCCCCTTTAATTTCCATGGGCACACCCAGGAAAGAGCGGAAATTGTGCTTACGGACCAGGGTGGGATTACTGGCCCGCTGGTCTTCGGCCATTTCGTAGACGGCCAGTGGCTGGCGCCGGGCAGCCACCCAACCAGACAGGCCCTGGCCCAGGCGGCGCCGGTTGAGCAGTGACCACTCATCCGGTACGCCGATACTCACCCGCCAGGCGAGGGTATCCGGCGACTCCAGAAGCATGATGTTGCAGGCCGGCGCGTCGAGCAGCGCCAGCACCTGTTGGGCAATATTATTCAAGACTTCGTCCAGATCCAATGAGGAGGCGATCAGGCTGCCCACCTTTTGCAATGTTTCGGCACGGGCCCGCTGCCGGCGCTCAGTCTCAAACAATCGGGCGTTTTCAATGGCCACGGCCGCCTGGTTGGCAAAGGCCTGGGCCAGGGTGGCCTGGGTGGGGCCGTAGGTCCCTACCTGCCGGCTATCTAACGTCAGGCAGCCAATAAGCTGGTCCCGAACCACGAGGGGCACAACCATCCAGCCGCGCACATAATCGGTCCCTCCCCACCCTTCAAAGCGCTCATCGGCCTGGACATCGGTAATATAAATGGGTCGTTGGGTGCTCTGCAGCTCGCGGGAGAGATTATTGTCGGTGGCGTATTCCCGGCCGACCACCTGGCTCAAATCGGCGAAGCCCCGGCCGGCAACGACTCGTTGCCCGCTGCCATTCAACAGGAAAATACAGGCGCTGTCGTAGGGAACCACGCCCTCCAGGTGGAGCAGGATGCCGTCCAGCACCTGTCGCAGGTCCACGGCCGTGATTAGGGCTGTAGTCGCCTGGCGTAGAGTCTCAGCTTCCTGGCGGTAGAGGCGCTCGGCTTCCAGTAGCCGGGCATTTTCCCGCCGTAGCGCCGCAATAATCTGGTCTTGGGTTTGTTTTTCCTGCATCTTTTCAGTGCCCGGTGTAAGCCACCGCCCGCAAGGCAAAGTGGATCATGTCCTGCAAGGCGGCGTCCGCTTCCATTTCAGGTTCAGGCAGATTGAGTAGATTGAGCACGATTTCGTCAAACGCGCCGGCCAGCGCTTCGGCCGTCCGTCGTGTATTTTGAGGAATAATTTGATTTTTGTCCAGGGCTGTGTCCAACGGCCGCTGCCAGATGGCCGTCAGTCGCTCACGAAAGGTGGCCTGCCGTTCCACCAACGCCGGCACAGCGCCCACCCCGCCCACCAATAGTAACTGGACCACCGCCGGTTCGTAGAGGGCAATATTCACGTAGGATTGCAGCCCGGCGGCAAATTGCTTGGGGAGCGTCGCCCGGCCGGTGACAGCCTGTTGAATAGCCTGTAGCAGAAAGTCGGCCGTCTCTTCATACAGGTAAACGAACAACGTCTCTTTGTCAGGAAAGTAAAAGTAAAAGGTGCCGATGGCCACGCCGGCCGCGTTGACGACATCCCGAATCGTGGCGGCATGATAGCCTTTCTCGGCAAAAACGCGCACCGCTGCCTGCATCATGGCCGTGCGCTTGGCGTCCTTCTTCTGGCGTGTCTGGTCTGTGCTTTGGTAAGGCATAGTCAACCGGTTGCCCGGCGCTCGACGGGATCAGGAATTGGAGGATAATGCGAAATACGATGACCCGGAACGCTGCTCATGATTATAGCAACAAAATGGGCTTGGTTCATAGTAAGGACATAGTCCTCCACCTGGATCAAAATCGGTCCACGCCTCTCTACCGGCAAATTTACGCCCAGTTGCGAGAGCTGATTTTGCAAGGCGCGCTGCCAGCCGGGGCGCGCCTGCCAACCAGCCGTGATCTGGCCCGGCAGAATGAGGTGGCCCGGGTGACGGTGGCGGCCGCCTACGACCAACTGGAAGCCGAGGGGTACGTCACCAGCCGGGTCGGCGCCGGCACCTTTGTGGTGGACACTCTGACGGTTCCGCTCCCGGCGGCCGGCGCTCCTTTTGTTCCACGTCTCACGCGCTGGGGCCAGCGCATCGTCGCCCACAGCGCTGAGGCTGATTCGCGAATACTCCCCGGCCGGCCGGCCATTGATTTTGGCTTTGGCCGCTCTTTCCCGCACATCTTCCCTTACGACGTCTGGCGGCGGCTCCTGGCCCGCTACCTCAGCACGGACGACACCATGCTCTCCCGCTACGGTTCGGCGGCCGGCTTCACCCCCCTGCGCCAGGCCGTGGCCGATTACTTGCAACGGCTGCGCGGCGTACACTGCACGCCGGAACAGGTGGTCATTGTCAGCGGCCTACAGCAAGCCCTGGACATTCTCATCCGTCTGCTCCTCAGCCACGGCGACGAAGTGCTGGTGGAAACGCCGGGCTACGCCGACGCCTTTGAGCTGTTTCGCACCTATGGGGCCAGGCTGGTGGCTCTGCCGGTGGACGCGGCCGGGTTTCCCGTGGAGCGTATCCCGGCCGGCAGCCGGGCCCGCTTCGCCTTCGTCACCCCATCCAACCAGTTCCCTCGAGGCGGAACCATGCCTCTGGCCCGGCGCCTGGCGCTGCTTCGCTGGGCCAGACAGGCCAACGCCCTTATCCTGGAAGATGATTACGATGGCGAGCTACGCTACGACGGCCACCCGCTGGCCGCCCTTCAGGGGCTGGACGAGGACGGCCGGGTGGTCTATTTAGGGACCTTCTCCAAAGTCCTCTTCCCGGCCCTGCGCCTGGGGTATATTGTCCTACCCCCGGCGCTACTCGATCCGTTCCTCCAGGCCCGCCAATTGGTGGACCGGGGCGCGCCGACCCTTACCCAGGCGGCCGTGGCCGACTTTATCACCGAGGGCCACTTTGAACGCCACCTGCGGCGGCTACGCCAGGAATACGGCGAGCGGCGGCAGACGCTGGTCGAGGCCCTGGAAAAGTATCTGCCCGGCCGGCTGGAATATTCAGACGTGGCCGCCGGCCTGCACGTCATGTTGTACCTGCCGGCCGGTTACGAGGAAATGGCCGTGGTCCAGGGAGCGGCCGTGGCCGGGGTGGGCATCTACCCTGGCGCGCCATACCATCTAGAGCAGCCGGCCCGGCCGTCTATCCTGCTCGGCTTCAGTGGGCTGAGCCAGGATGAAATTGTCGAAGGTGTGCGGCGGCTGGCCAGCGTTTTTTAACGGCCTTTGTCCCGATACCAGGCCAGGAAGAGCCCTCCGCCAAAGGCCACTACCAGGCACAGGCTATACCACACCTCCCACCAGTCGAAAATAAAGGGACCGGTCGCCAGGATCAGCACGGAAACGGCTAATAACTTCTTCATCGTCACTCCCTCGCTCTCCCATCTATAGCCACATTGTACTCCGCCCTCAGATGGCTGTAAATCCAGCCGCTTGTCCAATGGACCTGGATTTGCCTTTTCCGTTATCGTTCGTCAAAATGGTTACGTATAAATAAAAAACGCGGCGGTGCAAAGGAATTCCTCTGCACCGCCGCGTTTTCGCATCAAATCCACAGTCGGGGTGACGGGATTTGAACCCATGGCCTCTGCGACCCGAACGCAGCGCTCTTCCAAGCTGAGCTACACCCCGAACACAAAGCATTATAGACTATCCTGGCAACTTTGCAACTTTGGGAGTTTGCGAGTGGCGACCAAGGGTCGCGGCGAGTTGGCGAGTCTGCGGGTTGGCGAGTTGGCGAGGGGCAAGGGTGACAGAGGCCCTGGTCATGGTACAATTGCGCGCTTGCATCTGGTAAGGTGTATAAAGAGACGATGAGAAAGGTCCCGTTTTGAAACGCTGGCAATTATGGTTGGGCGTCCTGGTAAGCGCCTTTTCTTTGTGGCTGGCCTTACGCGGGCTGCAGCTAGATCAGGTCTGGCGGAGTATTCGCCAGGCCAATTATCTGTGGCTGATCCCCAGCGTCCTCACTTACTTCGTGGCCGTGTGGGCCCGCACCTGGCGCTGGGAGTACATGCTCCGGCCGCTCAAGCACATTCCCCTGCGCCGCCTTTTCCCGGTGGTCGTCATCGGTTACATGGGCAACAACGTCTACCCCTTGCGGGCCGGCGAGGTGCTGCGTTCTTACGTGCTGCGCCGGCAAGAGGGTGTGGCCATGAGCGCCAGCCTGGCCACGGTCATCGTCGAACGAGTCTTTGACGGGCTGGTGATGCTCGTCTTTGTCTTCGCCGCCCTGCCCCTGGCTCCTTTGCCCAGCGAAGTCATCCGCTCGCTGGTTATCCTGGCCAGCGCCGCTTTCTTTGGGGCGATGATCGTCTTCTTTGCCCTGGCAGCCGCGCCGCAGCGGGCCCTGCGCCTGGCCGGCTGGGTTAGCCAGCGCTTCCTGCCGGCCCGCACCCGCCGGCCGTTCCTGGAGTTCACCGGGCGTTTCCTGGATGGCCTGGAATCGCTGCGCAGTTTCCGCAACGTCCTGATGATCTTCTTCACCTCCATCGTCATCTGGCTATTGGAAACGGTCAAATATTGGTTTGTCATGCACGCCTTCGACTTTCAGGTTAGCTTCTTTGCCCTGATGCTGATGAACGGCGTGGTCAACCTGGCTACCACCCTGCCCTCGGCCCCCGGCTACGTCGGCACCTTCGACGCGCCGGGCATTGCCGTCCTGGTCCTCTATGGCGTCGAGGAAGCCGTGGCCGGGGCCTATACCCTGGTGCTGCACGCGGCTCTATGGCTGCCCATCACCCTATTGGGCTTCGTCTACATGCTGCGGGAACAGCTAGGCTGGTCTGATTTCCGGCGGGCAACCCAGGTGGCCGAGCAGGAGGTGGCAGCGTGAGCGGGCAGCCCCGGCAGGCGGCGATTGTTGGCGCGGGTGTGGCCGGCCTCTCGGCCGCCTACGACCTGCTCAACGCCGGCTGGCAGGTGACACTCTACGAGGCCAGCGAACGGACGGGTGGGCTGGCGGCCGGCTTCCTTGACGAGCAGTGGGAGTGGCCGCTGGAGCAATTTTACCATCACCTTTTCACCTCGGATAAGCACATCATTGGCCTAGTCAAAGAGCTGGGCATAGCCGACAAACTCTTTTTCCCCCGGCCGGTTACTTCGGTATTGTATCAAGGACGGATTGTCCCTTTCGACTCCCCCAGGGCCTGGATTACCTTCCCTGGCTTCAACCTGCTGGACGTGGCCCGCTTCGGGTCGGTAAGCGCTTACCTGCGCTTCAGTAATCCCTGGCGCAAGCTGGAACGAACCACGGCCGACGCCTGGCTGCGGCGCTGGTACGGCGACAAAATTTACGAGATGGTCTGGCGGCCGCTACTGATTGGCAAGTTCGGCCCTTACTACCAGGAAGCGAACATGGCCTGGATGTGGGCCAGGCTGAAGGTGCGCAGCCCGCGCCTGGGCTATTTCGCCGGCGGCTTCCAGGCTTTTGTGGACACGCTGACGGCGGCCGTCGAGGCGCGCGGCGGCCGGGTCCGGCTGAACTGCCCGGTGGGCTGTATCGAACCCCGGCCGGACGGCCGGCTGACCGTTCACGTGGATGGCCAGGAATCGGTGGTGGATAGCTGCCTGGTGACTACTTCGCCCGGCCTGATGCGCCGCATGGTCCCGGCCCTGCCGGCCGGCTACCTGGACCAACTGGCCGGGTTGAAAAGTATGGGCGCGGTGGTCCTGGTGCTGGCCCTTGGCCACCAACTGATGGAAAAGACGTACTGGCTTAACTTGCCGGCCGAATCGCCGGACAAAACGCAAAGCGAAATCCCCTTTCTGGCCCTGGTAGAGCACACCAACTATATTGACAAAAAGCACTATGGCGGCGATCATGTTATTTATTGTGGTGATTACGTGGTCCCCGACCACGTCTATTTTGAGATGAGCCACCCAGAAATAGAAAAGCTGTTTACCGGCGTCCTGCCCAAGTTTAACCCCGCTTTCCGGCCGGAATGGGTGCGGAAAAGCTGGCTGTGGCGCACTCGCTACGCCCAGCCGGTGCCCGAAGTCAACCATTCGCGGAAAATCCCCGACATTCGCACCCCGATCCCTAACCTGTACCTGGCCAGCATGAGCCAGGTTTATCCCTGGGACCGGGGAACGAATTATGCCGTAGAGATAGGACGCCGGGCAGCCAGGCTAATCCAAAATCTAAAATCTAAAATCTAAAATTCACAAAGGAGTAATACCTATGAAGATTATTGTCGTCGGTACTGGATTTGTCGGCCTGACCCACGCGGCCGTTTGCTCGGAATATGGTCACGAGGTTCACGCCTATGACATTGACGAAAAGCGGATGACCGCCTACGAGAGCGGCTCGCGGGAAGTGATTGAACATTATGTCAATGAACCGGGCCTGGCCGATATTATTGCCGAAAACAAAGGCCATTATCTCTTCTTTACCACGGACGTCGCTCCAGTCATTGACGACGCAGACGTCATCTTTCTCTGTCTGCCCACCCCGCCCAAGCGGGACGGTGCGACTGACCTGAGCCATTATATGAACGCCATCCACCACCTGGCCGATCTGCTGGCCCAGCGCGAGACCACTCAACGGGTAGTCCTGGTCAACAAGAGCACGGTACCCATCGGTTCGGCCCGGTTGCTGCAGCAGGTCTTTGTGGACCGGGGCGTGCAGAACTTTGGCGTGGCTTCCAACCCGGAATTCCTGCCCCAGGGCAACGCCGTAGAAGCCTCGCGCAAGCCGGACCGGGTGGTCGTTGGCGCGGACACGGCCGAGGATTTTGCGATTATGCGCCGGGTCTACCCCCAATTTGTCAACCACGTTCGTATCCGTTACATCGAGACCACCCCGGAAACGGCCGAGACCATCAAGTACGTGGCCAACACCTTGCTGTTGACCTACATTTCCTTCTGGAATGGCGTCGGCGGCCGGCTGGCCGAGACCTTCGACAACATTCGTATGGAAGACCTGAAGCTGGGCGTGACGGCCGACGCCCGCATCAGCACCTGGGGCTCCTACGTCAGCAACGGCGCAGGCGGGAGCTGCTTTGGCAAGGACATCCAATCCCTCATCTACCAGCTTAACCGCACCGGCCGTTCGACCGACCTGCTGCAAGCGGTCTACAACATCAACGAGTTCCAGAAGACATACCTCATTGACCGGGCCGTCCACGAAGCCGGCTTTCGCTTCAACCAGAAAAAGGTGGCGCTGTTGGGCCTGGCCTTCAAAAAGCACACCAACGACATGCGTGATGCTTCGGCCCTGAAAGTGGTCGAGGCGCTGCTGGGGCGCGGCGTGGCCGCTATCCAGGCTTACGACCCGCTGGCCATGAACGAGGCCCGGCGCTGGTTTAACCCGGACCATAACCACCTCTTCGAGCGCATCACCTACCACGAAACGGCCAAAGAGGCCCTCGCCGGCAGCGACGCCGTCTTCATCTCTACTGACTGGGAAGAGTTCCGCGGCCTGTCGCGGACGATTGAGAAGGCCGTCGCCCCGCCATATCTGATCATGGACGGCCGGCGGATGATCCCCGACTTTGAATCGCTGGTGGCCAAAGGGTACGAGTACCTGCCCGTGGGCGGCACGCTTTTCAAGCCCATAGTCGCCGAGGGGAAAAGTGACAACGGCCAGGAGGGCACGGCTGTTACTCGCCAGCAGACCGAGGCTAAACAGACAGGTGGTAATTGAACCCTTTAGTAGTGCGCCAGTGTTCCCTCATAACGGGCTCGTTCCACGGCCGCGCGGAAGGCGACGAGCGAGATGGGGAATAACACTATAGTAAAAGCCGCCAGAATGAGCAGCTCCCGGCCAATTTCTGTCCAGGAAGCGCCCACCAGCAGCGACAACCGCATGGCCCGCAGGGCGTAGGTCACGGGAATCACTTTGGCCACCGCCTGGAGCCAATCCGGCAAAATCTCAACCGGGTAATAGACGCCGGCCAAGAGGTTAGCCAGGCCGGCAAACAGGCCGGTAATTGGTTCGCCGCGCTTGATGACCATAATGACGCTGGCGGCAATGATGCCGATGCTGGCAAAGAGGGTGACCGAGAGGAGCAGGCTGGCCAGCGCCGCCAGGTAGTTGGCCCGCCCCAGGCGAAAGCCCAGGAATAGCGCCCCCATAAACAGGTAGGCCAGGACACGCAGGCTGGTAAAGGCGTAGTTCCATAACGCCGACCCGACCACGACCACCGAAACCGGCGTCGGGGTCATCAGCAGCGCTTCTAGCGTCCCCGTTGTCTGCGCGTCGCGCAGAGCGCGGGCAAAGCCGCTCAGCCCCAGGCCAAAATAGGCACTAAAGGCAATTCCTACCAGAACAAAGGAAAAGTAATTGCCGCCGTACTCGGCCAGAAAAGGATCGGCCCTGTCACCGATCAACTTGGAGACGAAAAAGAAGGTGAAGACGCTGAAGAAAATACTCAGAAAGTTAATGAGAAAGGCAACGCGGTAGCTTACCTCGGTGTAAAAATCACGGGCAAAAAAAGCCCACAAACGTCGCAACATCAATCACCGCCCTCCAGCACGTTGCCGGTGTAGTGGGCAAATACTTCTTCCAGGCTGGCCGGATGGCCCTCCACGCTATAGACCTGGGCACCCTGCTGGCGTAGGCAGTCCAGGGCCGCCATCAACGTTCCATCCTCTTCTCCGGCCTGGAAGTAAAGCCGTTGGTGGGCGCCGGCCGGTTCGCAGCGCAGGTCGGGCAAGAGGGAGCGCAATGCCCCGGCCGCGGCCTCGTCGAAGCCGTCCACCCGCACGGCGTAGTGGAGTTGCGGCTTCAACTGGCGGCGCAACTCGGCCGGGCGGCCCACGACCTGGATCCGGCCGCGGTGCATGACGGCCACGCGCTGGCATAACTTTTCCGCCTCCAGCAAATCGTGGGTAATCAGAAAAACAGTTACCTGGCGGCGGGCCATCAACCCCTGGATCAACTCGTGCAGGCGCAGCGTAGCGTTGGGGTCCAGGCTGCGGCTGGGCTCGTCCAGGAACAACACCTGGGGTTGGTGGAGCAGGCTGCGGGCGATGGCCAGTCGCTGCCGCATTCCGGTTGAATAGTTGCTGAAGCGCTTATCGGCATGCTCCAGTAGATCTACCTCGGCCAGGGCCTCGTGTACCCGCTCCTCAGCCGTCGCCCCGTGCAGGCCGTACATAGCGGCAAAAAAGGTCAGGTTCTTGCGGCCGCTCAACCGCCAGTAAAAGCTGCGCTCGTCGCTGACTACCAGGCCAACCACCTCGCGAATCTTGCCTGGCTGGGCCAGGGAGTAGCCGGCAATGGTTGCCGTACCGTGAGTGGGCAAAATGAGCGTGCAGAGCGTTTTGACCAGCGTCGTCTTGCCTGCGCCGTTGGGGCCTAACAGGCCAAACAACTCTCCCCGGTAGACGGTCAGGTTGACGTCCTTCACGGCCGTGGTCCCTTCCCGCCGGGCCAGCCGCCGCCAGCCGCCCGGCCGGGGAAAGGTCTTACTCAGGTGATGGGTTTCAATGGCAATTTCCATAGGCAAGCGGGAAGTCTAGCGGGAATGGGGGCCGGGTGTCAAGTTTCACGTTTACCGGGGACGGGTTATAATCCCGGTTCTGTTTGGGCGGCGAGCGACAGATAAGAAGTAACGGCGAACGGCCGTCCATCGTCTGTCGCCCGGCCGCTTTGATTCTGCAATGGGAGATTCAAAGAAGCATGTCCTTACCTGTTTTCAAGACCACGCTCGACAATGGCCTCACGGTCGTCCTCCGCGAGATGCACCATGCCCCGGTGACCAGCTTTTGGCTCTGGTACCGGATTGGCAGCCGCAACGAAAAGCCGGGTATGACCGGCGCGTCCCATTGGGTGGAGCACATGATGTTCAAAGGCTCGCCCCAGTTCCCACCCGGCTCCCTCGACCGGCTGGTCTCCCGCGAGGGCGGCCGCTTCAATGCCTTCACCTGGGTTGACTTCACCGCCTACTTTGAAACGATGCCCTCCGACCGCATTGACCTGGCCCTGCGCCTGGAATCGGACCGGATGGTCAACGCCATTATGAGTGAGGAAGCCGTCAACTCGGAGCGCACAGTTATCATTTCTGAGCGGCACATGTACGAAAACCAGCCCACCTTTCTGCTCCGGGAAGAGTTGATGGCGGCCGCTTTCCGCGTCCACTCCTACCACCACGACACCATCGGCGACGAAGTGGACCTGGAAACGATGACCCGTGACGATCTGTACAGCCATTACCGGCGCTACTACACCCCAAACAATGCGGTGATCGTAGCCGTAGGGGATTTTGAAACCCAGGCCATGCTGGCCCGGATTAACGAGCTGTATGGCGCTATCCCATCTGGTTCACCGATTAAGGAGAGCGCCCGGCCGGAGCCGCCGCAGCGCGGCGAGCGGCGGGTGACGGTCAGCGGTCCCGGCGACGCCGCCTACCTGGTTTTTGCCTTCCACGCTCCGGCGGCCACCCACCCCGATTTCTACCCCCTGGTGCTCCTCAACGCCGCCTATGCCGGTGGCAGCAGCCTGGGCCTCTTTGGCGGCGGCGGCAGCAACAAAAGCTCCCGATTGTATAAAGCCCTGGTCGCCACCGACATCGCCGCGGCCGTATCCGGCAACGTGGCCCCGACGATGGACCCTTACCTCTACACCATCAGCGCCGTGGCCCGCCCCGGCCGGACGCTGGCCGAAGTGGAGGCTGCCTTGCAGGCCGAGCTGGACCGGCTGGACAAGGAACCGGTTACCCAGGCCGAACTGGACAAGGCCCTCAAGCGGGCCAAGGCCCAGTTTGTCATGGCCGGCGAAAGCGTCACCGGCCAGGGACAGATGATCGGCATGGCCGAAATGATCGCCGGCGACTACCGCTGGTACGAAAACACCCTGGATGCCATCGCTGCCGTCACGCTGGAGGACATGGAACGGGTTCGCCGGCAATACCTGCGCAAGGAAAACCGCGTCGTCGGTTGGTACGAGCCGGCCGGCAACGGATCTGAGTAGATGCGGGAATTCAAGCGGTGGGAATTGTGAAGCAACATCGAATGGCCTGCTATACCTGCCCACCGTTCGCAAAGATTAAAACAGGTGAATGGTCTCTAACGCTGTGCGACCCTCCGCAGAAAACACTGAACTGAATGACCTTATCACCCTGAACCAGATCGCCGAAACCCTCAACCGGGCGGCCGACGTGCGCGGCGCGCTGAACGACGCCCTGGCCAGACTGGTCGAGTTGATGGGGCTGGACGCCGGCTGGATCTTTATCAGCGACGAAAACGACCGTGACCTGTGGGCCGGCAAGGGTTACCGGCTGGCGGCCAGCTACAACCTGCCGCCGGCCATGGCCCTGGATAGCCCCCAGGCCTGGAACAAGGGCTGCGATTGCCAGGGGTTGTGCAACAAGGGCCAGCTTAACGAAGCCTACAACGAGGTGCGCTGCAGCCGGCTGGCCGGCGTGGAAGGCGACACCCGTGGCTTGCAAGTCCACGCCTCCACCCCGCTGCGTTCCGGCGACCGGGTGTTGGGCATCCTCAACGTGGCCGGGCCAGACTGGGACGCCTTCAGCCCCCGCGCCCTGGCCCTGCTAACCAACGTCGGCAGCCAGATGGGCATCGCCCTGGAACGGGCCAGGCTCTTCGACATCATTCGGGAGCGGCGCATTCACGAACAGGCGGCCTTGTTGGACTTCTCCAACCAGTTGCTCGGCCGGCACGACCTGGACGACCTGATGAACTACCTGGTCCAGGAAATTAAGGAGTTGCTCCAGGTAGACGCCTGCGCCTTGCTGCTGCGCGACGAGAACCCAGAGTACCTGGTCTTCCGGGCGGCTACCGGCTGGCAGAGCGAGCCGGTAGCCGAGAGGCGGCGCGTTCCGGCCGACGACCGTAGCGGCTCCGGCCGGGTCATGCGCAGCCAGCAACCGCTGATCATCCCCAGCACCCAGGAATGGGAGACCGTCCCCCTCTCCACCGCCGACTGGGTCCAGAGCGAAGGCTTTGAATCGGCGGCCATTGTCCCCTTGCTTGTCGAGGGGCGCTCCATCGGCACGCTGGTTATTGACACGCGGCAGCCGCGCACCTTCACCGAGGACGAGATCCGCTTCTTACAGCTCATGGCCAACCAGGCTGCGCTGGCCATTGAAAAGGCGCGGCTGCACCAGGAAGAGATTAAACGGATGCGGCTGGAAGAAGAGCTGTCGGTCGGCCGGCAAATTCAGCTCAGCCTGCTACCCAAGTCCTCCCCGGTGGCGCCCGGCTGGGAGTTTTGCGACATCTACCAGGCCGCCCGCCAGGTTGGCGGCGACTTCTACGACTTCTTTGAGCTGCCAGACGGCCGGATGGGGCTGGTCATTGCCGACGTTGCCGACAAAGGGGTGCCGGCCGCCCTGTTTATGGGGGTCAGCCGCTCCCTGATCCGTGGGGCCGCCCTGGCCGGCCGGGGGCCGGCGGCCGCCCTGGAACGAGCCAACTTTCTCATTCAAAAAGAGAGCCAGGCCGACCTGTTCCTGAGCGCCTTTTACGGCATCCTGAACCTTGAATCCGGCCAATTGGTGTACGCCAACGCCGGCCACAATCCGCCGCTGCTCTACCGGCCGGCCACCGGCGAATTCCAGAAACTGTCGGCCGAGGGAATCGTCCTGAGCGTCTTAGAGCAGATTACCCTGGAGGAAAAAGTAGTGGACCTCCAGCCGGGCGACGTCGCCGTTTTTTACACCGACGGCGTCACCGAAGCGATGGCCGCCGGTTACGAGGAATTTGGCGAAGAACGACTGCGGGTGGCCATAGAAGCCAACGCCTCCGGCAACGCCAAACACATTCTCTGGTCCATCGTCAACGCCGTGAATGCCTTTACCCACACTATCGAGCAGTCGGATGACTTTACGCTCTTTGTGGTCAAACGACTCTAATGGTAATATAACGCATCCTGGAGATAAAATGCCCGATACCGCTTACCCTGGTCCTGAGACCATTCACCGTTCCGTTTTAGATAACGGTATTACCCTTCTGGTATACGAAAATTTTGCCGCCGAAACAGTCGTCATTGACGGCCTGGTGCGCGCCGGGGCGCTGGTCGAAACCCGCCAGCACGCCGGACTGGCCAACTTCACGGCCGAAATGCTGCTGCGGGGTACAGCCAGGCGCACTTTTGAGCAGATTTACGAGGAACTAGAATCAGTAGGGGCCAGCCTGGACATTAGTGGCGGCCGCCACACGACCGAATTTTCCGGCAGCAGCCTGGCCGAAGACCTGGGCCTGGTCCTGGAACTGCTAGCCGATTCCCTCCGCCACCCCGCCTTTCCCGAACGGCAACTTGAAGCGCTGCGCGGCGAAATCTTGACCTCCCTGCAAATCCAGGCCAACGATACCCACGCTATGGCTGCCCATGCTTTCCGGGAGTTGCTCTACCAGGACCATCCTTACGGTCTGAATGTGGACGGCTACCTGGACTCGATCCCGACCATTACTCGCGACGACCTGGTGGCCTTCCACGACCGTTATTACGGCTCGCGCGGCATGATTATGACCGTGGTCGGCGCCGTCAGGCACGAGGAGGTGCTGGCCAAAGTGAAAGCCGCTCTCGGCGACTGGCAGCCGGCGCAGCAGCCCATGCCCGATCTCCCGCCGGTGACCCGGCCGGCGACGACCGTGCGCCGGCACGTAAACATGCCCCACAAAACGCAATCAGACATTCTGTTGGGCCTGCCTGGCCCGGTTCGCGCGGCGCCGGATTACCTGGCAGCCAGCATGGCCAACACCATCCTGGGTGTCTTTGGCATGATGGGCCGGCTGGGGCAAAACGTCCGTGAGGTTCAGGGCCTGGCCTATTACGCTTACAGCCGCCTGCAGGGCGGCCTGGGGCCGTCCCCCTGGTACGTCAGCACCGGAGTGTCCCCGGACAAGGTCGAGCAAGCTATCAGCAGCATCCTGCACGAGATTGACCGCCTGTGCCACGAGCCAATCCCGGAGGAAGAGCTGGCCGACAGCCAAGCCTATCGCACCGGATCGCTGCCCGTTAGCCTGGAAACCAACGATGGGCTGGCCGGCATTATCAGCGATATGGAGCTGTACACGTTGGGCCTGGACTACCTGCAACTGCTGCCGGACCGGCTGAACGCCCTTACCCCGGAAACTGTCCAGGCGGCCGCCCAGAAGTACCTGAGCGCCGAAGAACTGGCCATTGCCGTCGCCGGGCCGGAGTTACCGGCCACTTGACGACGGACGATGGACGACAGACGACAGTCACTTCAGGTCAACCATCGTCCATCGTCTGAGTGACAGGCCCAACTATGTTAGCGGTGGGTGTTGACATTATCGAAGTGGCCCGGATTGAACAGGCTGTCGCCCGCCACGGCGAACGGTTTTACCGCCGTTTTTTTACCGCTCGTGAGCGGGATTTTTGTCAGGGCCGGGCCACCAGCCTGGCTGGTCGCTTCGCCGTCAAGGAAGCCGTGGCCAAAGCAATGGGTACCGGCATTGGCGACTTTAACTGGACCGACATCGAAGTGGTGTGTGACGGCCGGGGCAAGCCCGAACTGGTGCTGCACAACAAGGCCCACCGGATGGCCGAAGCCAAAGGGCTGCAGCACTGGTCAATCAGCCTGTCCCATACCGAGACGCACGCAATTGGTTTTGCTGTGGCTTTAAGAGCGATGAGTGATGAGCAATGAGCAATGAGCAATGAGTGGTGAGAAATGGCCCAGTGGAAAACAGACGACGACACGTTAATCAACTTTGAGGTATATGGTGATTCGCCGGGCAAAGAAACGTTGCTGCTTTTGCCCGGCCTGTTGGGGGCTGTCAGCAGCCAATGGCGCAACTTCATTAACCCCCTGGCGGCCGACTACCGGGTTGTCCTGGCCGATCTGCGCGGCCACGGCCGGTCCGAAAACCGGGAACCCAGCCTGCGGCCGGAGCGGATGATGGAGGATCTGGCCGGCCTATTGGACCACCTGGGCGCCGAGACAGTCCACATTGGCGGCTACAGCCTGGGCGGCTACCTGGGATTGATGCTCCATCTCCACCAGCCACGCCGGGTGGCGACTCTCCTGATGCACGCCACCAAGTTTTATTGGACCAAAGATGCCGTAACCAACATGCGCAAACAACTGGACCCGGACACCATGAGCGCCAGGGTACCGGCCTACGCCAACCAACTGGCCCAGGAACACGGCGGTAGCCGCTGGCGGATGCTGGTGCGGCAGGCGGCCGACCTGGTGGGTTATATTTCCGAGCAGGGAATCACCGAAGGCATGGCCTCGCGGTCACAGTGCCCGGTTTTGGTTAGCGTGGGTGACCGGGACGAGTTGATTCCCCTGCAAGAGGCCCAGCGCCTGAGCCGCGTCTTCCCCCAGGGCGAACTGCTGGTCTTGCCCGGCGTGCGCCACCCCTTTCCTTCGGTCCGGCTGGTTCCTCTCCTGCCCATGCTGCAGGAATTTCACGCCCCTCCTGGTAGAAAAAGATGACTCACGACAACAGCCTCGCCGACCCCCGACAGCATCTTTCCCCCGTCTGGACCCACCTGTCGGATATCATTGTCGAGCGCGCCGAAGGCTGCTACCTCTACGACGCGGCCGGCAAGCAATACCTGGACTTCACCAGCGGCATCGGCGTCACCAACACCGGCCACTGCCATCCCCGGGTGGTCCAGGCCGTCCAGGAACAGGCCGGCCGGCTCCTCCACGGCCAGGCCAACATCGTCTATAGCAGTAGCCTGCTGCGCCTGGTAGAAGAATTGCGGCCAATAGTGCCCCCAGCGCTGGACAGCCTTTTCTTCAGCAACAGCGGGGCCGAAGCGATTGAAGGGGCGGTCAAGCTGGCCCGCCACGCCACCGGCCGGCCCAACATTATCGTTTTCCAGGGCTCTTTCCACGGCCGGACCAACCAGGCTATGGCTATGACCACCAGCAAAACCCTCTACCGGGTCGGCTACCAGCCGCTGGCAGCCGGCGTCTTCGTCGCCCCCTTCCCCTATAGTTACCGCTACGGCTGGGACGAACAGACGACCGTCGAGTTTTGCCTGAACGAGCTGGAATTCTTACTCCATAGCCAGACCGCTCCCGGCGAAACGGCGGCGATGGTCGTCGAGCCGGTCCTGGGTGAGGGCGGCTACGTGCCCGCCCCGGCCGCTTTCCTGCAGGGCCTGCGCCAGTTGTGCGACCGGCACGGCATTTTGCTCATCCTGGACGAAATACAGACCGGCTTCGGCCGGACGGGCAGGTTCTTTGCCCTGGAGCAGGCCGGCATTACACCTGACATCCTGGTGATGGCCAAGGGGCTGGCTTCCGGGCTGCCCCTCAGTGGCCTGGCCGCGTCGCGGGCGCTGATGAGCAAATGGCAGCCCGGTACCCACGGCGGCACCTATGGCGGCAATGCCGTGGCCGCCGCCGCCGCCGTCGCTACCATCCAGGTCATTCGCGGGGAGGGGCTGCTGGATAACGCCGTGGCTCGCGGCCAGCAATTGCGCGATGGCCTGGAGGAACTGCAAGTGCGCTGGCCCTTCCTGGGCGACGTGCGCGGCCCGGGCCTGATGGTCGGGGTTGAAATCGGCGTGCCCGGCCGGGGGCCAGACAAAGACCTGGCCGGCCGTATCCAGGCCCAATGCCTGGCCGCCAACATGCTTCTGCTTACCTGCGGCACCTACGGCAACGTTATCCGCTGGATCCCCCCTCTGGTCGTGACCGAACAACAAATTAACGATGGCCTGACCATCTTTGAAGAGGCCATTGAGGAAATTTTCGAGGATTAATAATACAACCATGAAACGGACCTTATTGGCAGTTCTGGCCCACCCCGACGACGAATCTTACGGCCTGGGTGGCACGCTGGCCCGTTACGCCCGCGAAGGGGTGGACGTCCACGTGGCTATTGCGACGGACGGCGCGGCCGGCTCTATTGACGAGCGGTGGCAGGGCGACCACAACCGGCTGGTTGAGGCCCGGGCTGAGGAAGTCAAGGCCGCGGCCCAAATTTTAGGCGTGACCCTGCACAACCTGGGCTACCGCGACTCCGGCTACATTGGCGACCCGGCCAACCAGCACCCGGCTGCTTTTATTAACGCCGACCAGTGCGAAGCGGCCGGCCGCGTGGTCC
>JAKEFB010000241.1 GCA_022616275.1 Chloroflexota bacterium | reverse complement strand
GTTTCGGTGATGGTCCAGGTCAGGTCGGACCCACCCACGTTGCTGATGGTCAGGGGCTGGGTGGTCTGGACGTTGACCCCCTGAGTCGAGGAGAGGCTGGACGGGTTGACGTCAATGTCGGGCGGTTGGATGACATTGACCGTGGCCGTGTCGCTGGCCGTGGCGAAGCCCAGGGCGCGGGGGATCTGGTTGTAGGCGGTCCAGGTGGCGGTGTTGACCGTGGTCTGGGTGATGTTGGTCGTCTGGGTCAGGAAGGCGCTGGCGCCGGGGGCTAAAACGTAGGGGAAGGCGTTCAATATCGTGCCCAGCTCGCTGTCTACCAGGTCGTGAAGGGTGAAGGTGACCAGGCCGGTGTTGGTGACCTCGTAGCAGTAGGTGACGTCGGTGCCGAAGGGCACGGTGATGGGGTCGGTGACGGCGCAGACGTCGGGGTCGGCGCCGACGGTCTTGTCTAGGGTTATAGCGGCCCCGGACGGTGGCTGGATCAGTTCGATGTACTGGGCGCTGACGCCGCCGATCTTTGTCTCGACCAGGTTGCCGAGCCGATCAATTTCGTGGACGCCGCTGCCATTGGTGGTGAGAATGTTACCGTTGGGCAGGTCATAGGCGCCACGGTTGCCGCCGACAGCGGCCGGGTTATAGACGCCGACGAGACCTCCGGCGGCGGTCAGCTCGACGACGCCTTCCTGGGTGCCGCTGAAGTTGGCAATCAGGATATTCGTGCTGGTGAACGTGCCGATGGCCTGTTCGGGAAAGTTATTGATGAGGGCCAGCTCGGCAATGAATGCGCCGGTAGTCAGATCGTAACGGTTGACGTCGTCGCTGTTAATACTGGGTACCAGCCAGTCAGCCGAACGCTGATAGACGTCGAAAGGCCCGTCCATGCCGCCGGCACCGATGGCGATGAAGTTGCCCAGGTAGTTGCCGGCCGTGTCAAACTCGGCGACGGAATCCTGGTTGGTGCCGCCGGTCACTGTGACCAGCAAGTTGCCGTTGGGGCGCAGGGCAAGGCCTAAGATGTTGTCGAGGATAGCCGGGTTTGGCCCGCCGGCCGGGGCGAAAGTACCCAGGAAGTTGCCGTCCAGGTCGTATTCCTGGACGACATCGTCAACCTGATCGGAGACGAGGATGGCGGTACCACTGGCGCTGAGGATGGCGCTTTTGGGGGTGGAGAGATTGGTGGGGTCGGCGGGGATAAAGTTTGCGTCCACCAGGTCGCCGGTCGTGGGGTCGAAGGCCATGACCCGGTCAGCGGTTGAGTCAGGGACGATTAATAGACCGCTTCCCCCTTGTAGGAGCTGCCTGGCCCGCGCGGCCGCGGCCGGATCTCTTTGGGGCAGCGGAGATGGGCGGGGTTCGGGGCAGAGGTAGACCTGGTAGCTGCTGTCGTAGGTACAGGCTGCGGAAATAGCCGCGGTCGAGGCGATCAGGCCGGTTTCTTCGCTAATTTGAGCCAGACGGGTTGCCTCTGGCGTATCATCCGCCAGCGGTTCAGAAGCCGTGGCGATGCCGGCCGGGTTGGCCAGGGCGAGTAGCGCCAACAGGGCCAACGGTAGAAGCAGAATAATAAGAAATGAAAGTAGACGATTGCTTTTCATGTGCTTTTCCTCCCTAGACGTTGTCTTGACCGCAGGCAAAGCAGGCTCGCTCCAGATAACCTGAAAAAGGGATACTCCGCGGACCCCCGCTTGTGCCGCGGTTGTTAAGGTTATTGATATGGTACGGAGTTCCTTAATTGTACATGAGAAATGGAGGCTGACCAAGCAAAAAAAACGGGCTGGGAACGTACCTTGCAGAGCAGGGCAGGGGCTGGTACTATTACTATAGTATTCTTTGGCAATTAGATGGGGAAGGAGCTAAAAGGCAACTTCTAGAGGCAGTGTACAGGGTTCAGTAGTGAGTTGGGTTGGCCAAAAATTAGGGGGGTATCTGATTGACGCAGAAATTGGCCACGGTGGAATGGCCACGGTTTACCGTTCCTACCAGCCACAACTGGAACGGTGGGTAGCTATTAAGGTGCTGACACCAGCCGGCGACGACAAAGAGTTCCTGGAAGCTTTTCGCCGGGAGGCCAAGGCTGTGGCTGCGCTGCGCCACCCGAATATTCTCACTATTTACGATTATGGCGAGGAAAGCGGCGTCGCTTACATTGTCATGGAGTATATTGATGGGGGCACGCTGAAGGACCGCCTGGACAATCACATCTTATCCTGGGCCGAAGCAGCCAGGCTGGTCATTCCGGTGGCCCGGGCGCTGGCCCACGCCCACTCAAAGAACATCATTCACTGCGACATAAAGCCGGCCAATATCCTTCTGCCCCGACCGGACTGGCCGTTGCTGGCCGATTTTGGCCTGCTGCAATTACGCACGGTCCACTATGAAAATGAAGAGCCGAGCACCATTACCGGCACACCCGCTTACATCTCGCCAGAACAGATGACCGGGGAGCGCATCGGCCGGTATAGCGACGTTTACAGCCTGGGGGTGATCCTGTACCAACTACTGACTGGCCGACTGCCGTTCCAGGCTACTTCGCCCGGCAGCACTATGCTGCAGCGGTTATTGGAGCCGCCACCATCTCCATCGCTCTACGCCCGCCTGCCGGAAGGAATGGAAGAGATCATCTTGCGGGCCCTGGCCCGCAAACCGGCCGACCGCTACCCGGATATGGACACACTGATCGCCGACCTGTCGGCCATTCCCGGCACGCCGCATTCAGGCATGTTAATCCAGCAGGCGCCCATGCCCAGCGGCACCAGCGCCCTCAGCGACCACCAGGTCATGCAGGGACCGCACTTGATCTTTCCGGGCACAGAGACCATACTGTCACTGCCCCTCCAGCGGGAGGTAGTCATGGGCCGCTTTGACCCTGAGTCCAGCAAGCAACCGGACGTTGATTTAACCGCCCAGGGAGCTATCGAGGCCGGGGTGTCGCGCCGCCACGCCCGGTTGTTGCACACGGTCCAGGGGTGGATACTGGAAGACCTGAACAGCACTAACGGTACTTCGTTGAACATGGCCCCGGCGCGGCCGGGGGAGCGATTGGTCTTGCACAGTGGCGACGTAATTCGCTGCGGCCGGTTGATGCTGGTCTTTTACGAAACTTAATTTCTGATTTCCTGTACTTCGCTATCTGACAGAATGGCAAACGTAGCCGTCACGCTGGCGATCAACAGGTCGTTTTGAGTGATGCGGCACTGGGTAGTAATGGTCCGCCGCCCCAGGTGAACGACCTCGGCCTGGGCCATGATCTGGCCCGGCCGGGCCGGGCCGTGGTAACGGATTTGCATATCCTGGGTGACCATCCGGGGCTCGCCCAGGGCCGAGAAGGCCGCGCAGCCACAGGCGGAGTCGGCCAGGGCAAAAGTGACTCCACCGTGGGCGATACCAAGAGGGTTAAGTAGATGGTGCTTGACCTCCAGCAAAGCTGTGCAGCGGCCGTCGCCAAAGGCATCGTAGTGGATGCCCAACAACTGGGAGAAAGGGCCACCGTGGCGGGCGCTTTCGCCGAGCGTGCGCAGGGCCGAGAGGGCCACGTTGCCCGCGTCAAAGGTCAAGGTGTCCACGAGCATGTGGGCCTGGGCGATGATATCTTCGATCATGATTACCTCGTTGGAGTTGGAGTTAGAGTAAAACCACCCTAACTCTGGAGGAGTTCCTGGCTGTTAGTCCTGGCCAGGGGCAGGCGTAGGGCAAAGGTGCTGCCAAGCCCTTCCTGGCTTTCCACCCACACCTGGCCGTCGTGGGCCTCGGCAATGGAGCGCACCAACGTCAGGCCCAGGCCAATACCGTCCTCAACGTTGCTGCTGTCCTTGGAACGGTAAAATTTGTCAAAGATGAAGGGCAGGTCGTCGGGGGAGATACCCATGCCCATGTCTTTGACTTTCACCAGGACGGTGGCGTCCTGGCTGGTGACGTCAATTTTGACCGACTTGCCGGCCGGGGAATATTTAATGGCGTTGTCCACCAGGTTGCTAATGGCCTGGCGGAGCAGGGTAGCGTCTCCCTGGACAGGACCAACGTTCTCAGCCACGTCCACCTCCAGGGAGATGTCTTTGGTCAGGGCCTGGCCTTGCAGGTCGGCCACCGCTTCCATCGCAATTTCGGCCACGTCGCATAGGTGGCGGGCCTGTTCCAGCCGGGCGTTGACCTTGGCCAGATCTAGCAGACCGTTGACCAGGTCCATCATCCGGTTGGTGGACTGGATAATGCGGTTGGTGTATAGCTTCTGCTCGTCGTTGAGCGGCCCAATCTGTTGCAGCATGGTGGCAAAGCCGCTGATGGAATTCAGCGGGGCGCGCAGGTCGTGGGAGACGGTGGCGACGAAATTGGACTTGGCCCGGTCCAGCTCTTTGAGGTAGGTGATGTCCTGCAAGATGAGAATGCGGCCGTAGTTGGGGATGGGGGCCAGGGTGGAAAGCCAAACGGAATCGTCAGGTAGGGTTACCTCGATGCGGCGGGCGCCGTTGATTTCCAGCGGCTGGGTCAAGAAGCCGGCCAGGTGTTCCAGGGCAATGACTTCGGCGGCGGGCTTGCCAATGGCCCCTTTGGTCAGTCCCAGCCGCTGGCGGGCCTGCTGGTTAAGCAGCAGCAGACAGTTGTGCTGGTCGGTAATGATAATGGGATTGCCGTTGTGCTCTAAGGTGGCTTCCAGTTGTTGCTGTCGCGATTCCGACTCCTTGAAGAGAAGGGAGTTGGTGACGCCAATGGCCACGGCCGTGGCAATGGACAGCGCCTTTTCGACATCCCGATCGCTGAAATCCCCATCTAGCTTATTCAACAGTTCCAGGACGCCAATCACCTTGTCACGGAAGACCAGGGGGACGCACAGCAGAGAACGTGTCTTGAACCCCGTTTCTCTGTCCACTGCCCGGAAATGGAGGGGGTGGTTTTCGACGTCGTTGCTATAGATCCATTCACCTGCCTGGGCGACGTGACCGACGAAGCCCTGGCCCAGGGGGACCTTGAAACGGGCCAGGACGTCGGCCGGCGTGCCGACGTTGGCCAGGATACTGAGCGTCTGGCTTTGCTGGTCTAACAGCCAGAGCGACGAGGCCTCAATTTGCCAGCTATCGTGGACTTGCTTGATCGTCAGACGGACCACTTCGCCCAGGTCCAGGGAGGAGGTAATAGTCCGGGTAATCTGGATGAGGGTGTGCAGTTCCTCATTGCCTTCGGCCAGCGCCCGGTCGGTGGCCTGGAAGACGCGGGCGTTTTCCAGGGCAATGGCGGCGTAATCGGCCAGGGCAGACAGCAGAAATTCGTCCCGCTCGCTAAAGGCGCGGGGCTCGGTGCGGTTGCTGACGCTGAGGACGCCCATAGGCTGCCCGCGCAAGACCATGGGCACGTAAAGCACGGCCCGGGCGGTGTAACCCGTTTTCAGGGTAATACCCCGGCCGGAAAAAGCAGACTCGCGCAGCGCCCGACCGCTACGCATCACCTGGCCGACCGGCGAGTCCTGGCTGGAAAGCTCCTGCATCTGAGGCTCCATTTCCCGGCTGCCCTTCTTAGCGTAGGCCCGCAACTGGTTGCTGCCCTGCTCCATCAGCCAGATGGTGCTTTCTTCGGCGTTGCTCAGGTAAATGGCTGCTTCGAGAACCCGATCCAGGACTTTATTGACGCTCAGCAGGGAGGCCACAACCTTGCCAATGCCAAACAAGGTGCTCATCTCGTTGACGCGGCGGCGCATTTCGACGTGCGCCCGGCGCAATTGCTCGGCCAGTTGCTGTTTTTCGTTGCGCAGGCGGGTTTCCAACAGGGCACGGTTGATGGTCTCCAGGACCTCGTCTACGCTAAAGGGCTTGATGATGTAATCTTTGGCTCCCAGGCGGAAAGCGTCTACGGCGCTTTTTTCGGAGCCGTAACCGGTCATCAACACGACGGGCGTGGTGATGGATTCCTCAACCATGCGCTGCAGCACGTCAAGGCCGGTCATTTCCGGCAGGTTGAGGTCCAGCATGACAAGGTCTGGTTTTTCGCGGCGAATCAGGTCAAGCCCGGTGCGGCCGTCGAGGGCGTATAAAGTTTTGAAGCCAAAGGTCGGCAACACTTGTTCAGCCAGGTGTGTGACAATCTGTTGACTGTCATCAACGACCAGGATTCGTTCGCTGCTCATTTACCTTATCTCATCGTTACGGTGTGGTGGGATAATTACCTACGTGCTCCTCAGGCCCAGCTTGACCACGATCTGGTAATGACACTTTTACCCATTCCTACTATAGATTATAGCATAGGCGGGCGAATCTTGACACTTAGGACCCCCACACTATAATCCCCTGGCATGGCAAGAATCGTCCGCTCACCAGTTGGCACAACGTTGCATTGTAAGGGCTGGCTCCAGGAAGCGGCTTACCGCATGCTGCAGAATAACCTGGACCCCGAGGTGGCCGGCGACCCGGAAAACCTGATCGTCTACGGCGGCCGGGGCCGGGCAGCGCGCAATTGGGAAGCGTTTGAGGCCATCCTGGAGAGCCTGC
Source organism: Chloroflexota bacterium (assembly GCA_022616275.1). GTDB lineage: Bacteria > Chloroflexota > Anaerolineae > Promineifilales > Promineifilaceae. The sequence continues at coordinate 23,740 of JAKEFB010000241.1, read as the reverse complement.
GCCAGTTGGAAAACGACGAAACGTTGCTGGTCCAGAGCGGCAAGCCGGTGGCTGTCTTTCGCACTCACGAAGATGCGCCGCGCGTCTTGATCGCCAATTCCAACATCGTCCCCCATTGGGCGACCCAGGCCAACTTTGACAGGTGGGAGGCCGAGGGGTTGATCATGTACGGCCAGATGACGGCCGGGAGCTGGATTTACATCGGTACTCAGGGCATCCTACAGGGGAGTTTTGAGACCTTTGCCGCGGCGGCGCGGCAGGCCGGCTGGCCCTCCCTGCGCGGCAAGTGGGTGCTGACGGCCGGCCTGGGCGAAATGGGCGGGGCGCAGCCGCTGGCGGTGACGATGAACGAGGGCGTGGCCCTGGTAGTCGAGGTGGACGAGTGGCGCGCCCGGCGGCGGCTGGAGCACCGCTACCTGGACGAGGTGGCCGAGGACGTGGACGAAGCGCTCAAGCGGGTGCGCTATTTCGTGGAACAGGGCCAGCCCCGCTCTATTGGCCTGATCGGCAACGCCGCCACCGTTTTCCCCGACCTCCTGGCCCGCAACGCTATTCCTGACGTGGTTACCGATCAGACGCCGGCCCACGATTACCTGGCTTACTTCCCCCACGACCTGAGCTTTGAAGAGGCCCGGGCGCTGCGCGACCGGGACCGGGAAGAATTTATGCGACTGTCGGGCCAATCCATGGCCCAGCAGTGCGCGGCGATGGTGGAGCTGCAGAAGCGGGGGGCTATTGTCTTTGACTATGGCAACAATTTACGCCAGCGGGCGTACGACGCCGGGGTCAAGGAGGCCTTCAGTTATCCTGGTTTTATTCCGGCTTACATTCGCCCCCTCTTTTGCGAGGGCAAAGGGCCGTTCCGTTGGGTAGCCCTGAGCGGCGATCCGGAGGACATTTACGCCACCGACCGGGCGATTATGAGGCTGTTTCCCGAGGACGAGCACCTGCACCGGTGGCTGAAGATGGCCCAGGAGCAGGTTCATTTCCAGGGGTTGCCGGCTCGCATTTGCTGGCTGGGTTATGGCGAGCGGGACCGGGCCGGCTTGAAGTTCAACGACATGGTCGCCAGCGGCGAGGTGAAAGCGCCTATCGTGATCGGCCGGGACCACCTGGACGCCGGCTCGGTGGCCAGCCCCAACCGGGAAACAGAAAGGATGAAGGATGGCTCGGACGCCATTGCCGACTGGCCCATTCTCAACGCCCTGATTAACGCCGTGGGTGGGGCGACCTGGGTGAGCTTCCACCACGGCGGCGGGGTGGGTATTGGTTACAGCCTTCACGCCGGGCAGGTGATTGTGGCCGATGGCACCCCGGCCGCGGCCGCCCGGCTGAAACGGGTCCTGACGACCGATCCCGGCATGGGCGTGGTCCGCCACGCCGACGCAGGCTACGAACGGGCGATTGAGGTGGCCGGGGAGCGGGGGGTGAAGATACCTATGTTGAAAAGCGCAGGGAAATTGGGTAATTAGTAATTAAGTAATTGGTAATTACCCAATTACTAATTACTCAGTTACCTTCTCTTGAGGCAGTAATGGTCAACATCTACCGCGTAGATATCCTGGAAGAAAGGCTGAGGGAGTTAACGGAGAACACGCCCGGGGTTCAAGGGACGGTTATCGTCAGCTTTGAAGGCTTTGTGGTGGCGGCTTATCCGCCGGCCGATCCTAACGCGGAGAATTCGTACCAGGCGGCCAGCACCCCCCAGGTGGCGGCGATGGCGGCGACGATGATTGCCCTGGGCGAACAGACGTTGACCCGCCTGGCGCAAGGCAAGGTAGAACGCCTGATGCTGGAGGGGGACAACGGGGCGATGATCGTTTATCCCATTAACCGCAACGCGGCATTGGCGGCGATGGTGGACAAAAAGGCCAAAATGGGCCTGACCTTGCTGGCGGTGGCCCGCGCGGCCGCCTTTTTTGGCAACATCCTTAGCGGCACCGAATAGCGCTGGCGCTGGCCCACGCCGGTGCGGACGTGGCCCTGGGTTTGCGTGATCGATGGTGGGTGGACGGCCAGATAAGGTCCCCCAAAAACCTCCCGTTTACTTTACGTAAAGCATAAACCATGCTATATTATGTCCATGTCACATTATGTCATGGTAATAATGGGACATGATGGCATAATGGTCCCACTCAGTCCTTTTTAGGGAGGTAACTATGTTATCAAGGCGAGCGCTTCTCACCTTCTTACCGTTACTTATGATCCTGGCGTTGATGTTGGCCGCCTGCGAACGGCCGCTGCGGGGCGGCGACGAAAATGCCAACGTCCCGGCCACACTAGAAACGGCGGCCGAGGAAGCGGGCGAAACGATTGGCGAGGCCGTAGAGACGGTGGAGGGAGCCGTCACCAACGCGGCCCAGCCGGAGGCCACAGAGCCGCCGGCCACGGCCGCGGCGACGACGGGCGCACCCCAGGCGACGGCCACGCCCACCAGGGTCGCATCGCCCACACCAGGGGCGGCGGCCACCGACGAGGAAACAGGTGGCGGCGCGCCAGAAGCCCAGGCCACGCCGACGACTGTGCCGACGACCATACCACCGACGGCCGGCACGACGCTGGTGGCCACGGCCGCGGCGACGACGGGCGCACCCCAGGCGACGGCCACGCCGACAGCGGCCCCGGCCGCTCCCGCCGCTCCCACGGCGGAAGTCAGCCACACGGTGGCGGTGGGCGAAAATCTCTACCGCATCGGCTTGCAGTATAACCTTTCCTGGCAAGCTATTGCCCGGTACAATAACCTGCCCAACCCGAACCGTATCTACGTGGGCCAGGTGTTGCGCATCCCGCCGGCCGAAGTGGATGAACCACCACAAGACCCGGGTACGGGCACGAACTATACCGTCAGGCGAGGCGATACGTTGTTCCACATTGGCCAGATGTTCGGCATCAGTTGGGTACAAATTGCCGAGGCCAACGGACTCATTAATCCCAACCTGATCTACGTCGGCCAGGTTTTGAAAATCCCGACGGACGCCCCCGGCCCGACGCCCCAGTTTACTCACGTGGTCCAGCCGGGCGATAACCTGTACCGGATCTCTCTGCGCTACGGGGTGACCTGGCAGGCCATTGCCCAGGCCAACAACATCCGGCCGCCTTTCGTGATTTACGTGGGGCAGACGCTGGTGATTCCGGGCGGTTAAAGTGGCGTGACCTGGCAGGGTTTACTAGACGCGTATCGCGATTACCTTCCTTTTGCCGGCGACATCCGAATTATCAGCCTGAATGAGGGGAACACGCCCCTTATTCAGGCTGATCGTTTATCGGGGCTGATTGCGCCTGGGGCCGGGCTGCAGCTTTATCTCAAATACGAAGGGCTCAACCCGACGGGGTCGTTTAAGGACCGGGGCATGACGGCGGCGATTACCCAGGCTGTTTACGAAGGGGCCAGGAGCGTGATTTGCGCCAGCACCGGGAATACAGCGGCCAGCGCGGCCGCTTACGCGGCGCGGGCCGGGCTGCGCTGCGTGGTGCTGGTGCCGGAGGGCAAGATTGCCCTGGGCAAGCTAGCAGCCTGTCTGGCTTATGGGGCCGAGGTCATTGCCGTGGAGGGTTCGTTTGACGACGCCCTGAACCTGGTCCGCCAGATCGTGGAGCGGCAGCCGATTGCTCTGGTGAACTCCATTAACCCCTGGCGGCTGGAAGGGCAAAAGACAGGCGCTTTTGAGATTTGCGACCAGTTGGGCGGCCGGGCGCCGGAGTGGCACTGCCTGCCGGTGGGCAACGCCGGCAATATTACCGCTTATTGGATGGGCTACCGGCAATACGGCCGAGGGCTGCCGCGTTTGCTGGGGGCGCAGGCGGCCGGGGCGGCACCCATTGTGGAGGGCCGGGTGGTGGAGAGGCCGGAAACGGTGGCCACGGCGATTCGGATCGGCAACCCGGCCCGCTGGCAGCAGGCGCTGCAGGCGCTGGACGAGTCGGACGGGATTATTACGGCGGTCACGGATGCGGAAATTCTAGATTGCTGGCGCTTGCTGGCCAGCCAGGAGGGGGTATTTGTGGAGCCGGCCTCGGCGGCCGGGCTGGCGGCACTGCGGCAGCAGATTGCGTTGGGGGCGATTGACCCGGCCGGCAAGACGGCTGTGGTGGTGCTGACCGGCCACGGGCTGAAAGACCCGGGGGTGGCAGTGGAGCAGGCCCGGCGGCCGCGCTCATTGCCGGCCGAGGTGGAGGCGCTGGAGAGGTATCTGGTCAATCGCGAATGACGCGAACGCGCGTATCACGAATGGGCGAATGGCGCGAATGAATTAAAATTGGGGAGTGTGCCGTGAAGAATCGGCTACCTGAGCGGCTCAGTCATACCCTAACAACTATCCGGTTAGCCATGAACGTGGTAACGGATTCAAAGAAAGTTCAACTTATCGCTAGGCTCGCTGGAATCTCAGTCCAGAAAATCACACCACTGGGACAGGGGGCGACGAGTGCAGCCTGGCACGTTACCACTTTGAAAGACGCCTTTATTATTCGGCTCATGCCGGCCGGTACTAAACGCCCGGTGACCTACCAATCAGAATTTACGATCCTGCGAATGCTACGTCGTGAAGGCTGCCCAGTTCCGGAGCCCGTTATGAGCAGTGTCGAGCAAGCGATTCCGCTCAACGATATTTCCGAACCGTGGGCTATCACCCGAGTCGTTCCAGGCGTGGCGATGCGTGATAATCCCTTGGCGCCTGAATTAGCCCATGAGCTGGGACGCTTCCTTGCCATAGTTCACTCGCTACCGGTAACAGGCTTTGGGCGATTAATTGAAAAGCCGGCTGGATTGACAGGTCAACAACCGGATCCCTTGACGGGCGTACGAGCTAGATGGTGTTGGGCAGACCTGTGGCCCTTTGACGGCAGCAAGTTCGAACAGCATCCCTTTTCACTGATTAGCCCTCATATACAGAGTAAAATGCAGATGGTCAAGGAGGCGATTATTGACAGCATAGTGGATAAGCCTGTGGCTCTGACACACTCAGACTTACATGGCGAACATATCTTTGAAACTGAGGGTTCATTGTCTGGTATCATTGATTTTGGTGCGGCATTCCTTGGTGCTCCGGCCTGGGATTTTGCAGTGATTGCGTTCTATCACGGATGGCCAGCCGTCCAGGCGACACTATCTGGTTATGAGTCTCCTTTGAATAAGGAGCAACTCTTGCTACAAGTACAACTATTGGCGTTGGTGGTAGGTCTGTATAAACTCTCAAAAGCCGTAAAGATTCGGGCGCCAAAGACAAAAGTGGCACGAATCGTACAAATCCTTTCAGGGGTATTAGAGGAAGTTCGCTGATTTGCACTAACATTGAAGAGCAGCTAAGGTCTGGGCCAGATATTGAAACAACGAATCGCAAGCCGCTCTAATATCCTGCCCCTTTTCCCGCCAGGTAGGAACCTCAATTCGAGTCTACTATTCGTTTGAGGGTTAGGTTTAGGCATTATGCAGGCAAGTGACTCAAACGATGATCCAGTTCCACGCTGGATGAACTATTCTCGCTTCTGGTCCAAAATCCGCAATCGAATGGATCTGGGCCGGATGAACTACGCCCGCCTGACGTTCTTACTTTCAAATGCAATGGATTTGGATGAATTGCTTGCGCTCGGTTCCAGGTTGGGCGTCAGCCATGAGCAACTTGAGTTGGGTAACAATCCTACTATTATGGAGTTGGTGATCAATTTAGTAGCGCTTCTTCGTAAAGAACATCGGGTTCATGAGTTGTTCGATACGTTTTACCAGTTACATCCCGATGTTGTTGACGAATGGTGGAGAAACCGTCCTACTGAAGAGTGGGACTGGCCGCAGTTAGCCGAACACATCATATCCAAGGTGGACGACCTGCTTGGGGATACGGGCGAAATGTATTATGGTGGTGAAACTTATCCAACAGGTTGCTATTGCTGGACCTTTGCTAGTCCTATTGCCAGAGGGAATTTTCCTGAACTGAAATATAGAATATTGAATCGCCTGAGAGCGAAATTAAGTGATGAGCCTGTCATCGTATATATTGGCGAATATTTATTATACATTGGCGAGCATGAATATAGACATCCCTGTCTCGTTGTGGCGCCAACTACTGATCAATTTGACATTTTGCGAATTGAGGGAACGAATGAGCCCAATCTTTATATCGAAACCGGAGATGTCCTTGATGAACTCTTGCTCATTGACGAGAAGTTTGGTCTGGATATCGTCGGCGCAACCGGACTTTCGGTAACATTCAAGCTTAAGCGCATACCTAAAGATATTGAGTATTTGTGGTTTGATCAGTGGATGGACAATTTTGCACCAGATGTGTTTTGGAGAGCTAATGAGAGGTGGATGCCCGGCGTTTTTATTGACCGCCAGATTGAAGGCAATAAGCAATTTCAGGACTACATCACTTCAGCGCCAATAGAAATGCTGCCCACCCATGAGGCGCTGTTTGAGCAGCCAATTGAAATGTTTTGGGATTGAGGAAGGCAGGAGCCTGAGCTTGCCGGGGTTAGGTGGTTTTTATGTGCGGCCGGAGAGTTCCAGTTGGGTCTTTAAGTTTAACCCGGCTCAACGTTTGCGGGCGCTTTTTGGCTGGTCGTCAACCTATAAAGGGGAGTTGTAGGACTAATATCATGACAGAAGATAACAAGGCCATTGTTCGCAAGTGGGTTGAGGCGTGGGTGGGCCGAGATTTAGCCTTGCTCGATCAGCTTTTCGCACCGAATTACAGTGTCAATGGCAGGCTGATTGGCGTTGAGGGTGTCAAGCAAGCTGTTCAGTTTCTTCACGCTGCCTTATCAGGCGTTTCAGTTGAGTTGAACGAGATGGTCGCTGAAGGCGACAAGGTCGTGGCTAGATGGACAGTTCGGGGCGTGCATACTGGTGACTTTATGGGTGTACCGCCAACCGGCAAAGAAGTTGAACTAAAAGGCATCAACATCTACGAGGTCGTTGAGGGGAAGATTGTCGCTAATCACGAGCAGACCAACGTGCCGGAAGTGATCCAAAGCTTGAAAGTAGATAGTTGAGTTGGTCACCTACCCGTGTTCAGGCTGTATGCTTGCGCGTCATCCAGAACCAGGTTGAGCCTTTCTTGCGGAAGCTACCCCGTTCAATACGTTCTATCTCGAACCAGGGGGAGAAGAGTTCCTGCACCCGGCCGGGCAGCACGCCAAAGGAGATGCCTGCTTCCCGGCGGGGATCGAGGGTGAACAGCATCACGCGCCCGCCGGGTAGAAGCTGGCCGGCCAGGGCTTCGACGTAGCGGCGTTGCCCATCCTCGCCCAAGCCATGGAAACAGCCCATATCGAGGGCGAAGCTGCATTGAGGCAGATCTAGCTCGGCCAGGCGGGTCACGTCGGCGACGAGAAATTGAACGTTCTCTTGAACCCCGGCCTGCTGCGCTTTCTGGCGGGCCTGGGCAATGGCCTGGGGAACGAAGTCAATACCAATGGCTCGCCGCCCTTGCCTGGCCAGGTAGATGACGTTGGTCCCTGTGCCACAGCCCAAATCGAGCGCCGGCCCCGGCGGAACGTCGTCGTAGGCAAAGGCCTCGACGACCTCCGGGGGTGTGATGCCGGTGTCCCAGCCGGGCCGGCCGAGCCGGTACATCAGCCGGTAGATCAGCCGGTTCATCGCGGCCGCTCCACCGGCTCGCCGGCGCCGAAGCGCGTCCATTGTCCATTATTCTGGGGGTGGACCGGCCGCTTTTGCTTGATGCACCGTGCTGCATCCCTGTATCGCAACAACTGTCTCATTTCTGCCTCTATTTGATACACTTTACTATTATGAGGTATAGTGAATCTTATGATATACTATATATCGTAACGGCCTTTGTCAGGTTGTCAACAGGAAATTCAAAGCGAGTGTCTTATATGAAACAGAACCGCGGGCAATGGCTCATTTCGGGAGGAGCGATGGAGGATGAGGACCGACGAATCAGGCGCACGAAGCGGGCGCTGGCGGCGGCGCTCGTCGAGCTGACCACGGAGCGTCCCTATGAATCCATCACTGTGCGCGAGATCGCCGACCGGGCTGACGTGGGTTATGCAACCTTCTTCCGGCACTATGGCGGCAAAGACGACCTGATGCTCCAGATCTTCCATGATATGACTAACGACCTGGAAGCGACGGCCGGCGAGCATGGGGATAACTTCTTTAAGAATGAGGGACTGCTGATCTTCAGGCACGTGCAGGACAACGAAGCTCTTTACCGGAGCATCCTGGACAGCCCGGTTTTTGCCCGGAGGTTGAGATTATTATTCACCGCCCACATTGCCAGACACATGCAGCAGCACATGGACGCGATTCCCAATCCGGTGATAGAGTTAGAGGTAGCGGCTAACCACGTGGCGACTTCCTTGATCGGGCTGGTCGAATGGTGGCTGGAGAAGGAGATGTCCCTGCCTATCGAGCAGATGGCTCGCGTTTACGACCGGTTGATCATCCGGGCGACCTGGTACGCTATCCCTGGCGGGAATCAGATGCCATTGCCTTGGGATATTCACCCCCATGGGTGAAGTAAACCGTTAAGTTGGAGAAACTATGACACGGAAGTCTCGCGTTTTGTTAACAGGCGCGGCTATTGGTGCTGTGTTTGGTTTGCTGATTGGTGTGTTGCTTGGATTAGTGGGTGGTTCGCTCTGGTACCGGAGGAAGAGCAGCCAAGTAGAAATGGTTGAAAGCAATGAGTGAGAAACCACTCGGCCGGAAAAACTACGGCCATATTCCCCATTTGCCCAATAGCCGGATGGGGCCGGGCGACCATAAATGCCACGAGGGCCAGGCGCGTATCGCCACGGTGAAAACGCGGGAGCGGTACGAATTGCGGCACGAGCCGTTCGTGGTTTTTGACTTGATGGTCGAAGATGAACGGTTGCCCTACGACGACTTTGTGAGCCGGGTGGCGATGGGTGAATTTGTCACGCCGGCGCTCATCCAGCGGGGCGGGGCCCTCAGCGTTGAAGAAGCGCTGGAACGGCTGAATGAATTTGGCTTTCACGGGGCGATTGACCCGGTGGAAGGGGCGGTCTGGCGTGTTGAACAAGACCGGCCGACCGGAAAAAGGGGCGAGAAGAAACGGGTCGTGGATTTTCTGGTCAAGTACGTGCGGCCGGACAAGGTGGATGGTCTGTATCTGCCTGAACTTTCCGGCCAAGCGCCGGTCTGGAATTGGTACCCAAACGAGAGATAGAGACGGAGAATAACAGCGCGTGGAGGAACGATGCTATACCTGTTACTGAAATGGTTGCATGTCCTGGCGGCTATCGTCGCGGTCGGGGCAAACGTCACTTATGGGATCTGGATCGGGCGCGCTTCCCGCAACCCGGAAGTGCTGCCTTTTACGCTGCGAGGCATCAAGCTGATTGACGATCGGCTGGCCAACCCGGCCTATGGGCTGTTACTCATCACCGGGCTATTGATGGCGTTCACCGCTCAACTCCCGCTGACCACGCCGTGGCTGCTAACGGCCTTAATCCTATACGGCATCGTACTATTGGTTGGCCTGTTGGGGTACACGCCGGCCCTGCGACGCCAGATCCAGATGCTGGACAGCGAAGGATTCGGTTCGCCCAATTACCAGGCCCTGGCGCGCCGGGGGACGATCCTGGGAATTAGCCTAGCCGTTCTGGTGGTCGTGATCGTCTTCCTGATGGTTGTGAAGCCGGAATTATGGGGGTGAGGACCACGTATCCTACGCCGTATCCTGACGTCAATGCCGTCCTAGACATGTTGATGCCGGCCGTGCAGACAATTTTGGGAGACCGCTTCGTCGGCTTGTATCTTCATGGCTCGCTGGCCCTGGGCGATTTCAATCCCAACAGGAGCGACATTGATTTTGTGGTCGTCACGGCCGGTGATTTGCCTAACGAGATGGTTCTCGCTTTGGCGGCGATGCACGAGCGGATTGCGGCCGGCGATGCCAGGTGGGGGGTTGAGCTGGAAGGCTCTTACATTCCGCGGCGCGCTCTCCGCCGCTACGACCCGGCCGATGCCAGGCATCCACACATTGAACGGGGAGGGAAACTCAGGGTGGAGCAGCACGAGAGCGACTGGGTCATGCAACGCCACATTTTGCGGGAACATGGGGTGGCGCTGGCGGGGCCGGCTCTACAGACGTTGATTGACCCGGTCCGGCCGGACGACTTGCGGCAGGCGGTGCGGGGAATATTATGGTGGTGGGAACTACAGCTCACGGACACCAGCCGGGTGGAGAAAAGCGGCTATCAGGCTTACGCTATCCTGACGATGTGCCGGATATTTTACACCCTCCAACATGGCGCTATTGTCTCGAAACCGCTGGCAGCGCGATGGGCGCAGGAGGCGCTAGACGAGCGGTGGGCGGGGCTCATTGAACGAGCTTTGGTATGGCGAAACGGCGAGTCCCTGGATAGTTTAGAGGAAACGCTGGACTTTATCCGATACACGCTCGAACACAGTCAATAATGGGTAGTTACCCAATTACGCGATTTGCTTTTATGCGGCGATCAATCTCGACCACCAGGGCCTGGTGGCCAAGCCACCAGGCGGGGTCTTTTTGGGCGTCCAGCTCTTGGACTGTTTTGCCCTGCTGTTCGACCCAGGTGTAATACTTCAGGTTGTGCCAGCGGTTGCGGTTGTGGACGGTGCCCTCTTGAATCCAGTCCAGGGTAGCACCGTGGAAGATGCCGCGCACCCGGGCCGTGGCCTCAGCCTCGTCCATCACCCCCTGCTGCTCCGTTAGCCAGCGCATGGTGCTGCGGTAGCGGTCAATGGCGTCGGTGCAGACGGTGACGATCAGGTCGTTCTGGCCGAAGCCGTAATATTTAGCGGTCTTGATAGCCCCCAACAGATTACAAATGCCGCTGATGCCGAAAATTGTGCTCAGCGAGACGATGGCCTTTTCCGGCAGGTCAAAGCGGTCTACCAGGACCTGGCCACCGGTTTCGTCGGTCAAAAGCTGCAAGCCTTTGAGGCAGGCCAGGTCGTCAATGCACATCAGGGCGTCCATGTTGCGCACGTTGTGGATCCAGGTGACGTGTTTATCGCCAATGCCCTGGATTTCGTGGGCCCCGTAGCCGTTGTTGAAGAGGGTGGGACACTGGATCGGTTCCAGGCCGACAATTTTGTGCTCCGGCCAGAGTTGCTTGAGACGGTCGCCGGCGGCAATGGTGCCGGCGCTGCCCATGGCCGAGACAAAAGCCGCCACCCGGCCGTCGCCGACACCTCGTTCGGCCAGCGTGGCCGCCAGGTCGGCCACGGTGTTGCCCGTGACTTCATAGTGGAAGCGGTAATTGCCCATGACCTCGAACTGGTTGAGGATACGGATGGTTGGGTCGGCCCGTAGTTCCCACGTTTTGTCGTAAATTTCCTTGACGTTGCTTTCGCTGCCGACGGTCTTGATGACCTGGCCGCCGTAATGTTCAATGCGGTCGAAGCGTTCCTGGCTCATGCCGGCCGGCAGGACGACGATGCTGCGGCAACCCATCCGGCCGCCAACCCAGGCGCCACCAATGCCGTAATTGCCGGTGCTGGGCCAGACGAGGGTGTGGACGGCCGGGTCTACCTGGCCCATGACAATCAACTCGGCCAGGACGGAGTAGGCCGCGCCCACTTTGTGGCTACCGGATGGGAAGTCCCGGCCATAAATAACGACAATGGGCGCGTCCACGTTTGTCAATTCGGGAGGAACGACAAAGTAGTAGACCTCGTTCTGTTCGTCGCGCCAGGTGATGTTGTAAAGGTTGACCGGGTCGAGGGGATCGGCCGTCCGGGCGGCCAGGGCCTGGCGGCGGACGGCCGGATCTATTCGTTCGGGGTGGCGCATTTCGGCGAAGGTGGGGCCTAAAGTCATGGTTGCTCCAAGAGTGATGAGGACTGAGGACTGAGGACTGAGTAGCTATCAGGGGTCGCTGCAAGTTTATGAGGTGTTGATTTCATGGTGATTCTGGAAAGTCGAGAAATTCTTCTTGCAGCCAGCCGGCGACGCCGCTGACGGTGCTGACTTCGCGCCAGAGGATACCGCCCTGGTTGGCATGACCGGAGAGGAGGATAACGGTGTCGCCGTGGTTGACCAGCACCAGGTTTTGGCCGCCCGGCGAGCGGCGCATCCAGATTGAGCCGCCGCCGGTGTTGACGACGGCTGTCTCGCCCCGGATGGGCGTGGGGGTGAGGGTCGGCGTGGGTGTGACGGTGGGGGTGGGGGTGTTGGTTGGCGTGGCCGACGGCGCAGGCGAAGGGGTGCGTGTGTCGCCGGCCGGAGGCTGCGTAGGGGTGCGGCTGGGTGCGGCCGGGGTATCGGCCGAGGTGGTTGCTGCGCTGCCGGGTTCTCCCGTTGGCGGCGTGAGCGTAGTACGGGGCGGGCCACCAAAAGCACCCGTCACCGGGGTGGAAGGGGTGCTGGTGGCGCCGGTCGGGGCTTCTTCGACAACCTCACCCACGCTGGTGGGTTCGGAGTTGGGGGTACTTTCGGCAGTCGGGGCCTGGGCGGCCGGCAGCTCCGCCGTGGGGCTCAGCGGAACACCAGCCACGAAGAAGCCTATGGCCAGCAGTAGTAAAGCAAAGGCGTATCCGGTGAAGGCCCGCACCCGTAAGTCCAGGCGCGAGCCGCTGAGTCCGACTCGTTTGATAAAGCCGGGTGATTGTCCAATTAAAGCCAGGGCCAGGGCCAGCAGCGCACCAAGCGCCGAGACGCTCATGCCCCATAATGTCCATTCCGGGAAACCCATCGGGCTGATTATAACGATTTTGCGGGTGAGGTGTTAATCAGGGCTGACAGTGGTGATGAGGACTGAGGGATGAGGACTGAGGACTGAGCAATGAGCGATGAGCAATGAGCGATGAGTGGAGTTGGCCTGGCCGACCGCGAGGAGTGAGGGGGTAAGGGGGTGACAAGGTGAGGGGGAGAAGGCGGCCAAGGTGGCTATCTTACTTTCGGGCTACGGTGAAGGTGGTCAAGGTGGTCATTTGGGCCGGCGAGGGGGGTTGGGGCGGGTTGCGCCCAGGGTGAAGGGACGGGCAGGCGCGGCCGGTGTCTGGTGGTCAACAAGGCTGTTAGGGGTATAATCAGCGTAAGATAGTCGCCTGAGATGCTGTGTGGCGGTGGGGGAATTAGACCGGATACTCCTGGCTGCGTGGATGGGGTTCAAACTGATAACCGGCCGGGGTAAACGGAACAAGAATCGTAAAACGCATCATTGAACAAAGGGAGAATATTGATGGCAGACGAATATGATGTGGTTGTTTTGGGAGCCGGACCGGGGGGATATGTGGCCGCCATTCGCGCTGCGCAACTGGGGTTGCGGACAGGGATTGTGGAGAAGACCGTCCTGGGCGGCGTGTGCCTGAATATTGGTTGTATCCCCTCTAAAGCGCTGTTGAAGAACGCCGAAGTGGCCCATACCCTGCAACATCGGGGGAAGGAGTTTGGCTTTGCTTTTGATAATTTAAAGCTGGATTACGGCCGGGCCTTCGAGCGCAGCCGTGAAGTGGCCAACCGGCTGGTGAAGGGGGTGGGCTCTTTAATGCGCAAGCATAAGATTGACGTACACGAGGGCACGGGAGCGCTGACGAGCGCCAATTCCCTGCGCGTGCAGTTAAATGGCGGTGGGGAAACGGAGCTGAAGAGCAAAAATATTATCGTGGCCACCGGCGCCCGGCCACGATCTATTCCCGGCGTGGAATTAGACGGCGAGACGATTGTCAGTTACGCCGAGGCGATTCTATTTGACGAATTGCCTAAGAAGGCCGTCGTTGTCGGGGCCGGCCCCATTGGGGTGGAGTTTGCTTACGTCTGGGCCAATTACGGCGTGGACGTCACTATCGTGGAAATGCTGCCGCACCTGTTACCCAACGAAGAGCCAGAAATCAGCGAGGTGATAGAGAAGGCTTATAAGAAGCTGGGGGTCCAGTTTCACACCAACGCGGCCGTGGACAAGGTGGAGAAGAGCGGCCAGGGGGCGACAGTCGCCTTGAAGGGCGGCCAGACCCTGGAGGCGGACAAGGTCCTGGTAGCCATTGGCTTCCGGCCCAACGTGGACAATATCGGCCTGGAAGCGGCCGGGGTGAAAGTCCGCGAGCGGGGTGGTATTGAGGTGGACGACGGGATGCGGACCAACGTGCCGAGTGTGTACGCCATTGGCGACGTGGTTGCCCCCCAGGGATACATGTTTGCCCATTTTGGGTCGGCAATGGGCATTGTCGCGGCGGAGACGATTGCCGGCCATCCGACTATTAGCCTGGAGTACCGGATGCTGCCCCGCTGCACTTACTGTGTGCCGCAGGTGGCCAGCTTCGGCTACACCGAGGCCCAGGCCAAGGAGGCCGGCTACGAGGTTAAGGTTGGCCGGTTCCCTTTCCAGCCCAACGGCAAAGCCCTGGGCCTGGGCGAGAAAGATGGATTTGTCAAAATTATTGGCGACGCGCGCTACGGTGAAATCCTGGGGGCGCACCTGGTTGGTCCGGACGTGACCGAGTTGCTGCCGGAACTGACGTTGGCCCGCTATGCCGAGCTGACGGCCGAGGAGATCGCCCGGAACGTTCACGCCCATCCGACGCTGAGTGAGGCGCTGATGGAAGCGGCCCACGGCGTCGAGGGCCAGGCGATTCATATCTGATAGGTAGAACAATTTTGCAAAATTGTTCTACCGACGAAAAACGCCTTGTGCAGTGTGAGCACAAGGCGCGGAGTGGGCGGTACAAGACTCGAACTTGTGACCTCTACGATGTCAACGTAGCGCTCTAACCAACTGAGCTAACCGCCCGAGAACGGCATGTATTGTAGCCAGGCTTTGGTGCATTGTCAATGACACGGAGACGCTCCAAGATAAAGCCAGCCGGTTCCAGGTCCAGGAAATACCTGGTCATCTGGCTCATGTTTGTTGGCGTTTTGTTGGCCTTCTTCTTGCGGGACCGGACTGGCGTGCGCCTGGGCCTGACCGGCAGCTATCTGTGGTTGATGGCTTTCAGCGTTTCTCTTGGGGCCGGCCTCCTCTACTATGCCCAATTTACCTTACCGCTGCGCGGCCAGGAAAGTTGGTACGAAGGGTTCCGCCTGGTGCTCAATCATTATTTTCGGACACCGGTGCGGGCTATCCGTAGCCTCGTTACCTACCAGCCCATTGCCCCGGCGGCCACGGCCGCTGCCCAGGGGGAGTTAAGTCCCGGGTTTCTGCAATTAAAAGCCGGTTTTGTGGAGAGCCACAAGGCGCTGGCAGTGGTCAGAGGGGCGTCATTTGTGCGGACGGCCGGGCCAGGATTCACTCGTCTAGGCGACCGGGAGACCGTGGGCCAGGTGATTGACCTACACCGCCACCTGCGACGGCAGCCGGTCAAGGCCATGACTCGCGACGGCATTCCCGTGGACACCGGCACCACTGTCACCTTTCACATCCGGCAGTTGCCAGAAGAGCAGGCCGAGCCGAACCTGCAATACCCGACCGATCCCGACGCCGTTTTCCAGGTGTCGTTGTGGGGTAACTTTAACGCCGACGATAGCCTGCCGGTCTGGAGCGAACGCATCAGCCGGCTGGCGGCCGACCTGATCATTGCCGAGCTGGCCCGCCACACGCTGGATGAGCTGTACCAGCCCGGCCGGAGCGGCGCGCCGCCGCTGGAAGCAGTCAAAGGCCGGGTCAAGAAGGAACTGGCGGAACGATTAGCGCCACACGGTATTGAAATCATTTCCGTGGGGGTGGGCCAGTTTAAGCTGCCGGAAAAGGTTGTCGAGCAACGCATTAACAACTGGCGAGCCAACTGGCAGCAGCGCATTTACGTGGAGCGTGAAGCCGGGAACGCCGAAGCTTTTAAGCGGATCAAGCTGGCCCGGGCCAGGGCCCAGATTGACATCATCGAAAATATTACCGACAGCATTGAGACTATGCGCCGCAGCCCCGATGCCAACCTGACAGAGATCGTGGCTTTGCGCATGATAGAAGCAATGGAGGAAGCTGTCGCGGACGACACGGTCCAGGCGCTGGTGCCCCAGCACGTCATTGCCACGTTGCGGCAGATTAATGGCCTGCTACAGGAAGGGAGCGGTTTGTCGTGAGGCTGTTTGGCCGGCGGCCAGTTGCCAGGAGCAATGACATCAATAAGATGTGGAGCCAGTTGGCTTTGCTACTCCTGCTGGTGGGCTACTGGTTGTACGTTTTGAGCCTGGAACGGGTGGTGCTGATCCAGGCTCCGCCCGGGCTCTGGCAGTGGTTCGTGGCCCGGACGCCGCTGCTGGACCTGTTTACGCCGCTCATACTATGGCCTTATAAGTTGTTTGGGTGGCACGTCTTGCGCCACTTTATCCCGGTGCTCGTCGGCTGGCGATTTGCCTATTCGGCCACTCTCAGCTTGCTGCAAACGCTTTATGGCCTACCGGACCGGCTGGCAGCGGCCTCGCTGCTGCGGCGGCTGGGTGGCTTCATTCCCTTCGGGCCGCCAACGCTTATCCGCCGTAACAGTTTCCAGGAGGATCGCCTGGCCGAGCCTTTGCTCCGCATTGGCGGGCCAGGCCGCGTTCACGTGGCCGCCGGCGAAGCGGTCGTCACCGAACGGAATGGTCGCTTTCACCGTGTGCTCAGCCCTGGCATGCACATGCTGGGGCGGTTTGAGTACCCGGTGGCGGTGCTGGACCTGCGGCAACAAGAGCGGGAAGACAAGGAAGCGAAAATGGTGACCAGCGACGGGATCGAGCTGACGGCCGAAGTAAGCGTTACGTTCCAGATCGGCCGCACCGACAACCCGCCGACGATGAGCCAGCCTTATCCCTTTGACCCTAAAGCGGCGCGCCAGGCTGCCTACGCCGTCACCAACCTGGGCGATGGTAAAACCTCAGGTTGGGAAGCCCTGGCGCTGATCATCACGTCCAGCCAGTTGAAAGACGTGGTAGCCGAGTACAGGCTGGACGAGTTGATCTTTCCCGACCAGGCGGCCAGCGACCCGCACCAGACGGTGAAAATGGAGATGGAACGGCGGGCGCGCACCGTGATGCGTAATTTTGGAGTGGACATCGTCAGCACGCGGCTCGGCCGGCTGGAGATGCCGGACCCTGTCACCGAACAGCACATTCAGTACTGGCAGGCGTTTTGGGATAAGCAGCGGCATTTAAGCCAGGCGGACGGCGCGGCCAAGGCCCTGGAGGAGGCGGAAGTAGCCAGGGCTGAAGCCGAGGCGATGATGATCCAGGCTATCGTCGAAGGTATTCAGCGAGCGCGCCAGCAGGGTAAAATGGGCACTTTGCGGGAGATTTTAGCGCTGCGGCTCATTGAGGCCCTGGAAAGTATGGCCCAACAATCCGAGGAAGTGTTGCCGGTGGCCGGCCGTTTGCTGCCCCGGTTGGGTGTTTTGCGCCAGGAACTCCTGTTGAACAGAGAACCAATTCAAGAATCCACTGATTCATGACCAACACGGCCGATAGCGCCTTACCAGACGCCAAGGAGCTGCGGCGTCTGCTTAGCTATCTGTCCATCAAGCCTAACGCCGACAATGCCGTGGTGGACAGTTTCCGGCGTCAGGCTGTCAAGCTATCCCTGACGACCAACGTCATCAAAACATTTGACCTGTTTCGTGAAGCCGTCGTCGAAAGCAGGCAGTTCCAACAAATTGGCTTGTTTAACTTTTATATGGGCCTGATCTACCTGGACTATGAACGTTTCCTGGTGGCGGCCGAGCAGTTTAACCAGGCTCGCCGCCAGTGGGCGTTCATTAACGAGAAACCCCACATGTGCCTGGCCTGTTTTGCCGGCGCGGTCGCTTACCATCGGGATTTGAACTACCAGGCCGCCAACCGCTTGTATGCCCGGGTCGAGGTGGAAGCAACCCACATTTATCGTGAGGTGCTGCGGCCGGCGTTGCTGCCGCCGGTGGCTGACTATAAGCGTTTCATCGTCAGTTTGAGAGCGCGTTTATACGTTGCCCGGCGCATCCTGCGCGAGAATGTGCGGGCCGTGCCCTTGCCGGTGGTCCATATTAATCACGAATTAACGGCGCCACGAACGGGACAGCGGGAAGGTGTTATGGTGAATAAAAAGGCGCTTTACGAGTTGTTGCGGGCGACCTTTAACGAAGAGAAATTGCGCACCCTTTGTTTTTACCTGGGAGTAGTCTACGATTATTTGCCGGCCGAAAACCTGCAGCGCAAGTTCGTCGAATTGATGGACACCATGGAGCGGTTGGGACGTATGCCTGACCTGGTATTTGAAGCCTACAACCAGGTCCCGGACGCTGCCTGGTATAATACGGTACGTAGTGATCCACTTGAGCAATAGAGGAAGAGAAATGGGCGATCACGTTCTTGTTATAGGAGCGACCCTCCTGGATACCAAGGGAAAGCCGACGGCCGGCCTGGAGCCAAGGACCTCCAACCCGGGCCACATCCGGCACACGCGGGGTGGCACAGCCCGCAACGTGGCCGAAAACCTGGCCCGGCTAGGGGCGAAAGCGATGCTGGTGTCGGCCGTGGGCGACGATTATACGGGCCGGCAATTGCTGGACCATACGGCCGAGGCAGGGGTGAATGTCGAGAATGTATCTATCATTGCCGGCCAGCACACCGGCTCTTACATTGCTCTCCTCGACGCCGACGGCTCGTTGTCCGTAGCCCTGGACGACGTCCACGTGATGGAGAATATTACGGCCGCTTACCTGTACCAGAACCGCCGCCTTTTCCGTGACGCCCAGATGGTTATTGTAGACGGCAGCCTCAGCCCTTCGTCGCTGGAGATGGCGGTGCGCCTGGCCGAGCAGTACAACGCGCTGCTGTGCGCCGATCCGTCGTCTACGCGCCTGGCTTATA
The DNA here is from genome assembly GCA_022616275.1 of Chloroflexota bacterium. GTDB lineage: Bacteria > Chloroflexota > Anaerolineae > Promineifilales > Promineifilaceae. The sequence continues at coordinate 5,018 of JAKEFB010000241.1, read as the reverse complement.
AGCTGCATCCCTACCTGGCAAAACTGCACCTGATTGTGCCTAACGAGGTCGAAGCGGCCGCTCTGTGCCAGGCAGACTTTGCCGGTTACGACCCGGATGCCAGCCTGGAAATAGCTTATCTGCTGAGGCGAGCCGGGGTACAAACGGTTATCGTGACCCTGTCCGATTTCGGCCTGGTATATGCTACCTCCGACGAGACCGGTTATATTCCAGCCCGCTACAGCGAGATGGTGGACAGTACCGGCACCGGCGACGCTCTGACGGCGGCGGTTATCTTTGGTATAATTAACGAGCTGCCCGTTATTGAGTCTATTCGTCTAGGTGCGGCCGCGGCCAGCCTGACGTTGCAAACCAGCCACACAGTGGTGCCTGATCTCAGCCTGGACATGCTGTATGACCACCTGATTATCTAATGGTCGTGTCAGGTGTCAGGTGTCAGGTTTCATGTGTCAGGTGGCGCGCCGCACTACTACTTGACACCTGACACGGCTACACTAGACACTTATGAGTGACTGGCTGGGCCTGGTTATTACGTTTGTCTATATTTTTGCTATTATTGGCGCGGCCGAAGGGCTGCGTCGCTGGCGTGGCTATAGCAGTGACTTCACTCGCAAAGTCATCCACATTGCCGTGGGCATGTTGAGCTGGGTATTGCCGTGGCTCTTTACCTCGCCCTGGCCTTTTGTGGCCGCCTGCGGGGCCTTTATGCTCCTCAATTTCCTGGATTGGCGTTATGGCCTTTTTGCCGCTATGGTCAGCAGTGATCGTTCAAACCTGGGTACGGTTTATTTTCCCCTGGCGGCCGCACTCGTAGCCCTTATCTTCTGGGACCGGCCGCCGCTGCTGGTGGCGGCGGTGATGCCCCTGACCTGGGGAGACGGCCTGGCTCCGGTAGTTGGCCGGACTTACGGCCGCCACACCTATTCGGTTGCCAACCATACTCGTTCCCTGGAAGGGTCGGCCGCCTTCCTGGCCGCCGGGTTCTTGTTTACCTGGCTGGCTTTATGGGCAATGAGCGGCCAACCGGCCCTGAGTCCGGCGGCCGCTCTGTTGCCGGCTTTGGCGACGGTGGTGGCGGCGACGCTGGTAGAGGCGGTTTCTATTGCCGGACTGGACAACCTGACGGTGACGGCTGTGGCGGTGGTGGTTCTCAGCCTGTGGCCCTTTGACCGGTCGTAGCTGCGATTTGCCAAATCGCGTTACCAATTGTGCCGCAATTTACCAAATCGCGTTACAAAATTTTGCAGAGAGGATAAACAATCGAAGCGTTAAAGAGCAGGCTCTCTGAACTGCAGGCCATTCTGTTCGACATGGATGGCACGCTAATTAATACTGACGATACGGCCGTGGAGCGCCTGGCCGGGCGGCTCCGGCCGCTTTTCCGCAAGCGTTCTGTGCCGGCGGCGCGCTGGCTGCTGATGCGAGCGGAAACACCCGGTAACGTGTTCATCAGCGGCCTGGACGCATTGGGGTTGGATGCTCGTCTGGTGCATGTGACGGATCGCCTGCGGCGGCGGCGGGGAATGTACCCGGCTCCGGAGTTCCAGCTCATTCCCGGCGTTGAAGAGATGCTCCTGGCTTTGCAGGAACGTTATAAGCTAGGTATTGTCACCACTCGCTCCCGTTACCACATTGACAAATTCCTGGAACGCTTTCCATCCCTGGCCGTGGCTTTCCAGGCTAGTTGTGGCTTGCAGGATACTTTCCGGCTCAAACCCCATCCGGCACCCGTTCTCCTGGCGGCCGAACGGTTGAAGGTTCCAGTGGGTCATTGCCTGATGGTGGGCGATACGACAGTAGATGTAAAGGCGGCGCGCCGGGCCGGGGCCTGGGCCGCGGCCGTGTTATGTGGCTTTGGGGAGCGGCGAGAGCTGGAACAAGCCGGCGCCCACGTAATTTTAGATAGCACGGCCGATCTCGTAAAGTTGTTGTGAGTTCGCAATAATGGAATTATCAACCAGCATCAACTTTTGGAGGGAATTGATTGAGCATGAATAGAAGCAAGCACCTGGTCCAGGCCGGTCTAATGGCTGGCCTCTTGCTGGTAGCTAGCTTAATCCTGGCTGGTCCGGCCGGCGCCGGAAATCAACCTGAAGCGAATAGCGGCGACCCGACCGGTGGGACCACCCCCCGCGTTCCAGGGGCCTTTTTAACAGGGCCGAACTCCGGCGGGCCACTAGACATTGCCCTGGCCTACATTCACGACAACCGGGAAGCATTGGGTTTGACGGAAGCCGACCTGGCCGACGTGGTGATCAATTACCAATACGCCAGCCAGCACAATGGGGTGACTCACATCTACCTGCGCCAGCGTTACCAGGGGATTGAGGTTTTCGGCGGCGACCTCAACATTAACATTGCCCAGGACGGCAACGTGATCAACCTGGGTAACCGCTTTGTGTCCGACATGGCCAGCCAGGCCAACAGCGTTAATCCGGCGCTGACGGCCATCCAGGCGGTGGAAGCGGCCGCCGGCTACCTGGGCTATCAGATCACTGAGCCGCTGGTGGTCGAAGAAGCTACCGGCGGTCCGGACATGGGTGTTATCCTGAGCACCGGCGGCATTTCGCTGGAGTCCATCCCGGCCCGGCTGGTATACCAACCGGACGGGAACGCAGCGCGGCTGGCCTGGGACATCGGGATCTATGCCCTGGGCGTCGAGTACTACTGGAGTATGCGGATAGACGCCCAGACGGGGCGAGTCCTCTCCCAGCACGACCTGGTCGTCCACGACCATTGGGATGAGGTGGAAGGGACGGTGGCTCACGTTCCGGCCGTAGGGCCGGCCGGTACGGTGGCCGCCAGCGCGCCTCCGGCCCAGAGCCTGAACCCGGACAGCTATCGGGTTTACGCCATGCCGAGCGAGTACCCCGACGACGGTCCGCGCGTCCTGGAGGTTGACCCGGCGCTGGACGGCACCTCCTCGCTCTTTGGCTGGCACGACACCAACGGCGTGGCCGGGGTGGAGTACACCATCACCCGGGGCAACAACGTTCACGCCTACGGCGATACCGACAACAACAACCTCCCTGACCCCATCCCCGGGGCCGAGCCGGATGGTGGTACCGGGCTGGTCTTTGACTTCCCGCTGGAGCTGACGATGCAACCCAGCACTTACCTGACGGCGTCGATCACCAACCTGTTCTACTGGAACAACATCATCCACGATGTGTTTTGGGAGTATGGCTTTGACGAAGTGTCCGGCAACTTCCAGGTGATGAACTATAACACTGGTATGGGACTGGGCAACGACGACGTACGGGCCGAAGGGCAGGACGGCGCCGGCCTGAACAACGCTAACTTCTTCACCCCTATTGACGGGCAGCAACCGCGGATGCAGATGTACCTGTGGAACCAGACCAGCCCAATGCGGGATGGCGACCTGGAGAATAGTATCATTGTCCACGAATACGGCCACGGCATCTCCAACCGGCTAACCGGTGGCCCGCTCAACGTCAGTTGCCTGAACAACAGCGAGCAGATGGGCGAAGGGTGGAGCGATTGGCTGGCTTTGGTGCTGACGGCCAAAAACACCGACGTGGACACTACCCTTCGTGGTATTGGTACGTACGTGCTGGGCCAGCCAACTAACGGTACGGGCATCCGGCCGGCGCCTTACACGACCGATATGGGGGTGAACAATTACACTTACGGCGACATTCCCTCACTGCCTATTCCTCACGGGGTAGGCTTCGTCTGGGCCTCGATGTTGTGGGAGGTGTACTGGAACCTGACCAACGAGCACGGCTTTAACAGTGACTTCTACGCTAACTGGAGCACCGGCGGCAACAACCTGGCCATCCAATTGGTAATGGACGGGATGAAGCTGCAGCCGTGCAGCCCCGGCTTTGTAGACGGCCGGGACGCCATTCTGGCCGCCGACACGGCTCTAACCGGCGGCCAGAACCAGTGCCTGATCTGGGAAGGCTTTGCCAAGCGCGGCTTGGGTTTCAGCGCCAGTCAGGGCAGCCCCAACAGCACCACCGACGGTACTGAGGCGTTTGATATCCCATCGTTCTGCGAGTTTCTGACCTACTCGCCGGCCACAGTAGAAGTGACGACCACCTTAGGCGCTGTGGTGACCAGCACCCTGACGGTCAGCAACACCGGCACGGTCAGCTTCACTTTCAGCACCTCAGAGAGCGTGCCGTGGGTGTCGGTGAACCCGGTCGGTGGTACGGTTGGCCCCGGCGGCTCGATAGTCCTGGACGTGGTCTTCGACTCCACGGCGGCCGGTGGACCGGGCGACTACAGCACCAACCTGACCTTCAGCGGCGACTTCGGCAACACGGTAGAGCCAGCGACGCTGCTGCTGCACGTCGTCGCGCCGACCGACGTTTCCCTGAGTTCCTTTGGCGCAAGCAGGCCGGTGACCCTGGCCCTCGTCTGGCTGGCCTTGCTGCCGGCCGTGGTTGGCCTGGGGTGGCTCACCCTCCGACGCAGGCGCCAGAGTTAACCTCAACCAATCAAAACAAAGAATGGCGCTCCGCGCGGAGTGCCTTTCTTACTTTATCTGTCTATCCCTTGATCATATTTTTGATGACACGGCCGATCTGGTAAAATAGCTTTGGCCTCGCGTATATTGGTTTTTTGCCTAAGGGTATTCTCTTCGGAGAGAAAGTTGTTCGCGCAAGAATGGGTAGCTACAAGCGCGTCACACCATTCTTGCGTGCTTTTTTGTGAGGTGTCAATGATGAGGTAAGCGCCGGGAAAGACGATCTGTTTTATTAGAACTATCTGAACCCATAGCAACTCTTGGAGGAATTTGAGCATGAACAGAAGCAAGCGCCTGTTCCAGACCGGTCTACTGACCGGCCTGTTGCTGGCAGCCGTTTTGATTCTGGCCGGTCCAGCCGGCGCCAGGAACCAGGCCGAAATGAATAACAACCCCCCGGTGGGGCAGTTCACCAAAACGCCGGCCGAATGTAGTCTGCTGGATGATGAACAAGTGCGGGGGCTGATGTCGGGTATGTTCGAGACGAAGCTGCTCATTGCCTGCGGCCGGGCCGACGAGCTGG
>JAKEFB010000030.1 GCA_022616275.1 Chloroflexota bacterium | reverse complement strand
CGTACGGCCAACTTTGTCCGCAACGTCGCCGAAACAATGTATTGATGGTTATGTGGTTGTTAATGTACAGTCTTTGCGAAACGACCTATTGATGTATGACACCTAATTACTCAATTACCCAATTACCTCCCCCATGAACCACGTCATCCTCCAGGCCAACCAGGGCCAAGCCTGGTGGCGCTTCTCCCGGCCGCTCGAAATCATTACCACCCACCAGTTAGATGAGGTCCGCCCCCGGCTGAGCCAGATCGAGGCTGCCGTCGAAGGGCGCGGCCTGTACGCCGCTGGCTTCCTCAACTATGAAGCTGCTCCGGCCTTCGACCCCGCCCTGGCCACCCACCCACCCCGATCGGGTCTGCCCCTGCTGTGGTTTGGCCTCTACGAGCGGCCGGAGCCGATCACCCTGCCGGCCGCCAGACCGGCCTATACCTTAGGCGCTTGGCAGCCGTCCATCGAGCGGCCGGCCTACGAAGCCGCCATTGCCCGGATCAGGGCCCACATCGCCGCCGGGGAAACCTACCAGGTCAACTACACCTTCCGCCTGCGAGCGCCCTTCGGCGGCCACTCCTGGGGCCTCTTTCTCGACCTCGTCCAGGCCCAACAGCCGGCCTACGCCGCCTACCTGGAGACAGACACCCTGGCCGTCTGCTCCGCCTCACCGGAGCTGTTTTTCCACCTCGACGGAGAGACCGTGACCACCCGGCCGATGAAAGGCACAACCGGCCGCGGCCGGACGCTGGCCGAGGATCAAAAGCAGGCCGGCTGGCTATGCCAGTCGGAAAAAAACCGGGCCGAAAACGTCATGATCGTGGACATGCTCCGCAACGACCTCGGCCGGATCGCTGCCATTGGCAGCGTCCAGGTCCCGCGCCTCTTCCAGGTCGAGCGCTACCCCACCCTCTGGCAAATGACCTCGACCGTCGCCGCCCGGACGGCCGCGCCCGTGGCCGGCATTCTGCAAGCCCTCTTCCCCTGCGCCTCCATCACCGGCGCGCCCAAGGTCCGCACCATGCAGCTCATTGCCGCCCTGGAAACCACCCCACGCGGCCTCTACACCGGCTGCATCGGCTACCTGGGGCCCGGCCGCCAGGCCCAATTCAACGTCGCCATCCGCACCGTCGTCGTAGACCAGGCCAGCCATCAGGCCGAGTATGGCGTCGGCGGCGGCATCGTCTGGGATTCGGTCGCCGGCGAGGAATACCGCGAGTGCCTGCTGAAGGCCCGCATCCTGGCCGAGCGCCGGCCGCCGTTCCAGTTGTTGGAGTCGCTGCGCTGGACGCCGGGCGAGGGGTACTTCTTACTACACGAACACTTGGAGCGGCTGGCTGAGTCGGCCGACTATTTCGGCTTTCCCCTGGAGCCGGCCGCCGCCGGCCAGGCCCTGGCCGAAGCTGCTGTCGCCTTTCCCCGCCAGCCTCGCAAAGTCCGCCTGCTCGCCGCCCAGGACGGCCGGATCACCATTGAACACCTGCCTCCCGGCGACCAGCGGCCGGTGCGCCTGGCGCTGGCCGCCGCCTCGGTGGATAGCAGCAACCCCTTCCTCTACCACAAGACCACCCATCGCGCCGTTTACGACCAGGCCCGCGCTTCCCGGCCGGGCTATGACGATGTGCTACTCTGGAACGAGCGGGGAGAAATTACCGAAAGCACCACGGCCAACGTCGTCGTCTACCTGGACGGCGAGTGGCTCACCCCGCCGGTAAGCTGCGGCCTCCTCCCCGGAACCTTTCGCCGCCACCTCCTGGCCCAGGGCGCCATTCGCGAGGCCATCATAACCCGCGAAGACCTCGGCCGCTGCCAGGCCATTTACTTGATCAACTCTGTCCGCTGCTGGCGGCCGGCCACTTTGTAGAGACGTTGCAATGCAACGTCTCTACCCCAGCGCTGTGGCCGGTCTCCTGACCGCGCTACCTACTAGGCCACCTAAATTATTTCTGAACGGTTTCTAACCGTTCATTTCCACCAGGCCCTTTAGTGTTAATTGTCGAAACATCGCGTCCATCTCCTCCGGTGAATACGGCATGGCCTCGTCCAGCCACCAACTGATCAGCGCCATAAACGCCCCCATCAAATAGTGCGCCGCGACGACCGGCGGCAGCGTAATCAGCACACCCTTCGCTCGTAGACCTTCCATGTGGCTCAACCAGTTTTGCAAAATCTTCTGCTCGCTGATTTTGTGAACGAGTCCAATCCCTTCGCTACTCATCAAGGCCCGAAATAGACGGTAATTTTCCCGGATATGTTCAAAGATGGGGATAAGCGACGGCAGGAGTGAGCCGTCGTCGGCGTCAAAGCTGACAAGGTTCTCAGGCACGTTACTGAGCAATAAATCGTCCTTATCCAGAAAATGGGTATAAAAAGTGGACCGGCCGATATTGGCTCGGTCCAAAATATCCTGCACCGAGATGCGCTCGTATGGCTTCTCCAGAATAAGGGCGTACAACGCCTGCCTGAGTTGTGTGTGCGTGCGGATGACTCGCCTGTCTGTTTCCTTCACTTGCCTCGTCATTTGCTCCGTTTCCATACAACTTGGCCAATTTGTTCCCAAACGAACAATCTTGGCACATTGTCTGTTGAGTTTAAGAAATGATTGGATTATGATTTAGTGAACATGTTGTTCATTAAAGCAAGCATATAACGAAAACAAACGGAGGTCAAGCGATGGCCAGACCTGACCATCACCCGCACAACCACAATCAAACCGGCCGCGATCATCGCCACAGTCCAGGGCAATGGCTTCGTTCAATCCTGTGCCTGCCTGATCACGCTCACCACTATCAAGAACTGGTTTCAGACCAGGCCTTTCTGAACAACGCCGCCGGCATACGCACCGTCTGGTTAGCATTAGGCGCCTTGTTACTCACGGCCGTCATTCAAATAGCCATTGTGTCCTGGAGCGGCAGCGTGGCCCTTTTCGCCGACACTATGCACAACATTGGCGATGGGCTTAACTCAATTCCGCTGCTCATTACCTTCTACCTGGCCCGCCGGGCAGCTACCCGGCGCTACACCTATGGCTTTGGCAAAGCCGAAGATATCGCCGGCATTTTCATCGTTCTCTCCATTGCCTTTAGCGCCGGAGTGATTTTTTGGCAGTCATACCAGAAACTACTGAACCCGCAGCCTCTATCCAATCTTGGCTGGCTGGTTGCGGCCGCGATCGTTGGCTTTTTGGGCAACGAAGCAGTGGCACTCATGCAAATTCGGGTGGGGAAAAAGATCAATTCGGCCGCCCTGGTGGCTGATGGCTTACACGCTCGCACCGACGGGCTGACTTCATTGGCCATTCTCGCAGCCGCCGCCGGCTCCTGGCTCGGCTACCCCATCCTCGATCCCATCGTCGGTTTCTTGATTGGCCTGACCATTCTTTTCATCGCCAAAGACGCCATGAAAACGATGTGGTATCGCCTCATGGATGCCATTGAACCAGAAATTCTGGACGAAGCCGAAACTATTGTCCAACGACAAAGTGGCGTGAAAGCGCTGCGCCGTCTGCGGCTGCGCTGGCTGGGTCACCAGCTCCAGGCCGAAGTGACCATTGCCGTAGATCCACAGTTGACTGTCGTCGAAGGGCATCATGTTGCCGAGGAAGTACGCCATGCCCTGTTTCATCACATTGCCGGCCTATCCGAAGCGATTGTCCACGTTGACCCCTGGTCAATCGTTGACCCCTGGTCAACGGTTGATCAAGGCCCAACGTGGGCAGACAGTTATCACGAGTTAACCGTTCACTATGAAAAGGTACCCCAACCTATTGGCTTACCAACCTAATTAGAAGACAACACGTGCGGGGCGCACCACGATGGATAAAAATACGATGAGACAGACATCCTAATTTTATCAATCCCCTAATCCCCGCCTATTTTAGTAGGAGAAAAAATGCACCACCAAAAAAGTACAAACCATCTAACCAAATTAGTCCAGAAAATGCACGCGCCGCCGGCCGCCCACGCTCATTCTCATGAAAAGTTGCAGACCGAAGGAGCAACCATAAACTGGCCCTCTCTCTATGATTTCCTGGTAAAGAGCCTGCTGGCTGGCAGAGAACAAAAACTTCGTCAGGCGATTGTTGATCTGGCCCACATCCAACCCGGGGAGAAGGTTTTGGACGTTGGCTGCGGCACTGGTACGCTGGCCATCACCGCCCGGTTAAAGTCTGGCCCCACGGTGGAGATAGTCGGCCGGGATGCCTCTCCGGAAATGATCGCCAGGGCGCGTCAAAAGGCGGCCAAAGCAGGCCTGGAGATTGATTTCCAGCCGGGGTTGGTTGAAGCAATGGAGTTCCCAGGTGACACATTCGATGTCGTCCTAAGCAGTTTCATGGTTCACCACCTGCCCGGCGATTTAAAGTCAAAAGCGTTTGCGGAAATTTATCGGGTTCTAAAATCGGGCGGGCGGCTGCTGGTTGTTGATTTTGAACCACCCCAACAGGGCCTCAACAAAATGATTTTCTTGTTATTGTTGAGTGAAATGATGGCCATTGATAACAGCAAACTTCCCCCGTTGCTAAGTGAGGCCGGTTTTACCTCCTTGAAAATGGGGACCGTTGGCAACAGTTGGGCCACGTTTGTGCTGGGACGAAAGAGGTGACTGTCACTTGCGGAAGTGACAGGCTTTGCCTTGCAAAGCTCAGTCACCTGAACACTTCCTAAGCGACTTCCGCCTTCCGCCTGGCGGCCGTAATTTCGGCCATGATCGCTAGGGCAATCTCCTCCGGTGTCTGCGCCCCAATCTCCAGGCCGATAGGCGCATGGATGCGATTGACCTGTTCCTCTGCCACCCCGGCCGCCAGCAGCCGCTCCCGCCGCCGGTTGTGGGTCTTCTTGCTGCCCAGCGCCCCCACGTAAAAAGCCTGGCTGGGCAGGACAATCTTCAGCGCCGGGTCGTCAATCTTCGGGTCGTGGGTCAGCATCGTCACCGCCGTTGCTGCGTTCAGCTCCACCTGCCGGAACGCCTCGTCCGGCCAGGCCTGGATAAGCTGGTCCACGTGCGGGAAGCGGGCCTCGCTGCCAAAAGCCCGGCGCGGGTCCACCACAATCGTCTGGTAGCCCAGCGTCTTGGCCAGCGTGGCCAGGGCAACGGCGATGTGGACGCCGCCGACCATAATCAGCGTCGGCGAGGGCAGCAGGACCTCAATAAACAACTCCACCGGCTCAGCCGCCCTGTCCGGCAGGTCCAGCGCCAGCCGCTGCGACCGGCCAACCGCCAGCGCCGTGTGCGCCGCCGCCGCCGCCACCCCATCCACCCCGACGGCAATCTCGCCAAAGGGCCGGCCGCTCCGCTGCACCACCAGCTTCTTGCCCAGCAGCCCGGCCGGCCCCCGGATAACCGTCGCCGTGGCTGCCGGCCGCTCCTCGGCCAGCAGCGAACGCACAAAGTCATACACCGCCCGGTCCAGCGGCTCGACAAACACCTCAATCGTGCCGCCGCAGGCCAGCCCCACGTCCCAGGCCGTCTCGTCGGCCACCCCAAAATGCAACAATTGCGGCCGGCCCGTCTCCAGCGTCTCCACCCCGGCCTCAAAGACCGCCCCCTCCACGCAGCCGCCGCTGACCGAGCCGGTAATCCGGCCGTCCGGCGTCAAGGCCATCTTGGCCCCCTCCCGCCGGGGCGCCGAACCCCAGGTCTGCACCACGGTCGCCAGAGCAACCGGTACATTCTCTATTTGCCATTGGTCCAGGTCCGGTATTACATCGCGCATTGGTGTTAGAATTAGGGTATCATGGCGCCTGGCGCAGGGCAGCGCCGCTCTGGGCAAACCAGGACCGTTTGCCCCGTACCAGGCACGGCCGGTAAAGTGGATCCCCCACTGATTATACCTCGTCTCTGTTGGCGTGACAGGGGTATTGCCAAATTTTCGGGAGGTGTACGATGAAGATGAAGCGCATCTGGTTAGCGATTCCGTTGGCCGGCTTTGCTGCCGGCCTGTTGGCCTGGGCGCTGGCTTTATCGGCTGCTAATGGGCCTACCAATGCTGGCGCAACCTTCACCGTCAACAGCCCGGCCGACGCCGCCGACGCGCTCCCCGGCGATAGCCTGTGCGAAACGGCCGCCGGGAACAACACCTGCACGCTGCGGGCGGCCGTCCAGGAGACCAACGCCCTGGCCGGAACAGACACCATCCTCCTGCCGGCCGGATCTTACACTCTGACCATTTCCGGGAGTGGCGAGGATGCGGCCGCCACCGGCGACCTGGATATCACCGGCGCCTTAACGATCACCGGGGCAGGCCAGAATGAGACGACGGTAAATGGTGGCGCGCTTGACCGGGTTTTTCACATTCTCGTATCCGGCAACCAGGCCGTGCAAATCGCCGGTCTCTCCATCCAGAATGGTGCGGCCGGTACCGGTGGCTTGGGCGGTGGCATTTATGTTAACTCTGGAAAGCTGGCCCTTCTAGACAGCCGCCTGGACGCCAACACGGCCGGCAACGGCGGTGGCATCTACAACGCCGGCGTTTTGACCATCACCAACACAATCGTCAGCAACAACAGCAGCGCCCAGGATGGAGCCGGTGTATATAGCGCCATGCCTGGCTCGCTGTCTATTCTGGACAGCGCCGTTAACGGTAACAGCGGCGACCGGGGTGGCGGGCTTCACCTTTGGCACGGCTTTGCTGGCGTCCCGGTCACCACCATTGCCAACACCGCTTTCCAGGACAATTCAGCTACCCTGGGCGGCGGAATCTTTGTCCGTGAAAGCCGGATGGCGCTGGCCGGTAGCCTGCTCAATAGCAATTCCGCCTCGCTTCAAGGTGGTGGAATTTACGCTGCCAGCGTGGTTTTTACCGTCACCGAGACGACCATTCGCGACAACGCCGTCACTTCCTCTACCGGTTCTGGCGGCGGTATAATCTCCCTCGGCGGAACCCTGGCTCTGCGCAGTAGTGCCATCCACGACAATACGGTTACTCAGCCTAACTCGCACGGCGGTGGCCTTACTATCTTTGGCTGGAGCACCATTGTCAACTCCACTTTCAGCGGCAACCAGGCGGCGCTGGGCGGGGGCATCCATTTCGGCATTGGTCAGCACGCGCTGACCAGCACCACTATTTACAGCAACACAGCTTTTTCTGGCAGCGGCATTTACGACGATCCCCTCTACCTGGGCCTGGCCACCGCCTACAACACCATCGTCGCTGGCAACAGCGTCACCAACTGTGCCAACGACGGCGACATTAACTCCGCCGGTCACAACGTAGATAGCGGCAACAGTTGTGGCTTTAACGCCCCAGGCGACCTCAGCAACACCAATCCGTTGCTTGACCCGTTGCAGAATAACGGCGGCCTGACGTGGACCCACGCCCTCCTGGCCGGTAGCCCGGCCATAGACACGGCCGGCAACTCCGGCTGCCCTCCCACCGACCAGCGCGGCGTTCCCCGGCCGGTGGACGGCGACGGCAACGGCATTCCTATCTGCGACGTCGGCGCTTACGAATACAACCTCACCGTTCCAACGCCCACCCCCACACCCCTACCAATGCCCCGGCTATATTTGCCGGTCGTTCTGCACGCCGGGTCGTAGCCCCAATCAACTGCCTGGTGGGACCCAGGCTGGTGCAGTTTTGTCGTCTTGCCTCGTTGTTACGTTAACTCTTGAGCGCCGCCAGGTGTTGGGCTAACTCTTCCAGGCTGGCCAGGTTGTGGACTGGCAAAAAGTCGTCAATGTAGGGCAGCGCCGCCTGTATTCCCCGTGTCAGTGGCTCGTATTCCGGCGAGCCCAGCAGCGGGTTGAGCCAGATCAGCCGGTGGCAACTGCGCTGCAGCCGGGCCATTTCCTGGCCCAACAATTCCGGGTCGCCCCGGTCCCAGCCGTCGCTAATCAGCAGCACCACCGCCCCCCGGCCGAGCACCCGCCTGGCCCAGTCAAAGTTAAAGCGCTTCAACGCCTCGCCAATGCGCGTGCCGCCCGACCAATCGGGCACCACCCGCGACACCTCACGCATGGCCCGCTCCACGTCCCGGTCGCGCACCTGCCGGGTGATCCGCGTCAGGCGCGTGCTGAAGACAAATGCTTCCACCACCTGGTCCAACCCTTCGGCCAGGCTGTAAATAAAATGCAGCAGCAGCCGCGTGTAACGCTCCATCGAGCCGCTAATATCGGCAATGATAACCAGCGGCCGTGGCTTATAGCGTGGTTCTCGGCGCAACCATTCCAGCCACTCGCCCCCGTAACGCAGATTGCGCCGCAGACTGCGTCGCAGGTCAAAGGACGGCCCCCGCCCTGGCCGCCGCCGCCGGGTGCGTCGCTGGCCCAATTGCCACACCAGCCCGGCCATCATCGCCTGGATAGCCACCATTTCATCCGGCGTCAGTTCGGCAAAATCCTTCTGCCGCAGCAACTCCCGGGCGCTGTACGTCCGGGTCACTTCCAGGATGGGCGTTTCCTGCTCCCCTGGTGGCTCCTCCGCCCCGGCCGGCGGCGTATCAGGCGCTTTCAGCGGCGGCGGCGCGACCACCGGCCGGAGCCGCGGCCGGGACAGCAGGGCGCCCAGATTCAGTTCAATACCATATTCCGCCGGCCGTCGCCAGAACAAGTCAAAGGCCTGGTCGAAGAGAGGGATGTCTTCCTTGCTGTGGATCAGCAGGCTGCGGACGGCGTGGTAAAAATCGGCCTTGCGGTCAATCTCAATGTACGCCAGCGCCTGCACCAGGTCTATCATCCGGCCGGGGTTCACGTCCAGCCCCAGCCCCCGCAGCAGCCGGCCGAACAAGAGCAGATTGTGCAGCAAATTCCCGGCGGTAGCCTGACCGGTAGCGTCGTGGTGGCCTTCGGCTAATCCTGGCTCAAGCCTTTCAGATGATTCTCCAACCACGCTTTGTCCTCTGGCTCAAACAGATCAGGGTGTGGCGGTTCCTGGTTGTAATCAATACGCAGGTCATAAGCGACTCGGTCGTAAATAACCTGAATAGCTCGGCCGAGGTCCAACGGCACGTCAGGGTCAGGCTCTAACAGGGGGACAGGCACAACCGGGATTGGCTTCTGCAAGGGCAAAGGCCAGATTTCGACCCGCGAGGGCTGGGGGCCCCGATATAAGAAGATGAAGTAGGGCTCATCCGGTAGAGGCGTTGCAATGGAGGCTCGCTCACCGACGCGAAGCAGGTCTATTTCCATCAGATGGACCTCGGTTCGCAGAAGGTGGCGTCGCTTTCGCCGGTAGGACTCGAAAGCATCATGTCCACGCCGTTTATTGACCGGCGACAGAATCTCAAGGACCGTCACCAGCCTTTTTGTCTCAACTTCGTGGATCTCAATTCGCTGTTCCCTGACCGGCTCTTCTAGAGAAACTGTGCCCACCAGCGGCGGCGGTGAAATGGCTGTGGCGACACCAACCTGCGGCCGGTCATGCACTTTCCAGACACTAACCTCTGGCTTGATCGTGTATGGTCGAGCAATGACGACTTCGTCATATACCACTCGGGGGGTTAGTGCAGCGATATAGCGTGGTCGTAAATAGGGGGTAAGTTGGGCCTGGATTTCCATAGCCAGGTTGGCTTGGAAATCCTCCCACATATCGGCCGCTTCCAGGTAAGGGTCCATTCTAGGAAAAGGTGACGGCATCTTCTTTACACTCCTGCTTTCACCCGGTTCAAAATCTGCCGGGCCGTCTCCCCTTTAATCCGGGACACGTCGTCCTGGTACTTCAGAATGACCCCCAACGTATCCTCCACGATGCTCAATTCCAGGGCCTGCTGGTCCAGCGCCACCAGCGCCGCCGTCCAGTCCAGCGTCTCGGCCACGCCCGGCACTTTATACAGGTCCGCCTGGCGCAACTCCTGGATAAACGCCGTCACCTGCCGGGCCAGCGCCGCCGGCGCGTCCGGCACTTTGGCCTGGACGATAGCCAGTTCCTTGTCAAAGGATGGGTAATCTATCCAGAAATAGAGGCAGCGGCGCTTCAGGGCGTCGTGGACCTCGCGAGTGCGGTTCGAGGTCAGGACGGCCACCGGCGGCCGGGCGGCCTGGATCGTCCCAATCTCCGGGATGGTAATCTGGAAGTCAGACAACACCTCCAGCAGAAACGCCTCAAATTCCTCGTCGCTCCGGTCCACCTCGTCAATGAGCAGCACTGGCGGCTTCTTCTCCGTTCGCTCGATAGCCTGGAGCAACGGCCGGGAAAGCAAAAACTCCCGGCCGAACAACTCTGCCTCCGTGGCCCGCTCGCCGCGCGCCTCCAGCAGTCGAATATGCAGCATTTGCCGGGTGTAATTCCACTCGTATACTGCCTGGTTGACGTCCAGCCCCTCGTAGCACTGCAGGCGGATCAGTTCCGTCTCCAGCAGGCCGGCCAGGACTTTGGCTACTTCCGTCTTGCCGACTCCCGCCTCGCCTTCCAGGAACAGGGGGCGCTGTAATTTCAGCGCCAGAAAGATGGCTGTGGCCAGCCCCCGGTCGGCCACGTAAAGCTCATCCCGCAGCGCCGCTTGTAGCTTGTCAATACTTTGCATGTCCATTGGGCAGGCTCGCCGCTACTTGACGACCGTATAGACCATCGGCCGGCGGCCGGTCTCGGCATAAAGATAACGGGCCAGGGCGTCCTGGACTCTGTCGTTTAACTCCGCCCGCCCGCTGCCGTTGGCTCCGGCCACCACCGTTGCCGCCGCAATCGCCCGCTCAATCGTCTCTTCCGCCCCTTGCAGCAGCTCGCCGGCCGCGTCCAGGTAGACAAAGCCCCGCGAAATGAACTCCGGCTTGCCAGCCAGCCCGCCCTGCTCGTCCAACTGGACCACGGCCACAAAGAAACCGCTGTCGGCCAGCCGTTCCCGGTCGCGCATGACCGCCGGGCCAATATCGCCCACCCCGCTGCCATCCACAAAGACGTAGCCGCCGGGTATGCGCGGGCCAATCGTCAGCGAATGGCCGTCCAGCTCCAGAACCCGGCCGTTCTCGACCACGGCAATATTTTGCTGCGGAATGCCCATCTCCTGGGCCAGCCGGCCGTGGGCTTTCAGATGGCGCAGCTCGCCATGAATGGGGACAAAGAAGCGCGGCCGCAACAGGTTGATCAACAGCTTCATCTCTTCCCGGCTGGCGTGGCCGGAGACGTGGACGTTGGCAATGCCCTCGTAAAGGACGTGGGCCCCCCGCTGGATCAGCCGGTTAATGATCCGGTAGATCATCTCCTCGTTGCCGGGAATGGGATGGGCTGAAATGACCACTGTATCCCCTTCCTCAATCGTCAGGTGGCGGTGCCGGCCGTGCGCCAGCCGCCCCAGCGCCGCCGTCGGCTCCCCTTGCGAGCCGGTGGCCAGGATAACGACCCGGTGCGCCGGTAGCTTGTTGATCTGCTCAATCTCGACCAGGATGCCGTCGGGAACGTCCAGGTAGCCCAATTCCCGGGCAATACGCACATTTTCGCGCATCGAGCGGCCGGTCACTGCCACCTTGCGGTTGTACTGGGCAGCGGCGTTGATCACCTGTTGGATACGGGAGATGAGCGAGGCAAAGGTCGCCACGATAATGCGCCCCTCGGCGTTGCGGAACAGCTCGTCAAACGCCTGGGTAATCACCGTCTCCGACTGCGTCCAGCCCGGCCGTTCGGCATTGGTGCTGTCGGCCAGCAGGCATAACACCCCCCGTTGCGAGAACTCGGCCAGCTTGGCAAAGTCCGGCGGCCAGCCGTCCACCGGCGTGTGGTCAAACTTGTAATCGCCCGTATGGACGACGAGGCCCACCGGCGTCGTAATACCAAACCCAACCCCATCGGGGATACTATGGGCCACGTGGAACGGCTCTATTGTAAACGGGCCAACCTGGAAAACGTCCCCGGCCTGGATATTGCGCAGTTCCACCTCGTGAAACAACTTCGCTTCCCGCAGCTTGCCGGCAATCAGGCCGTTGGTCAGGCGCGTGGCATAAATCGGCGCGTCCAGGTGGGCCATCAGGTGGCCCAAAGCACCCACGTGGTCCTCATGGCCGTGGGTAATCAGCACGGCCACAACTTTTTCCGTTTTGTCTAACAGATAGTTGTAATCGGGAATAATCAAATCTATTCCCAACATATCATTCTCGGGGAACATAATCCCGGCGTCAACGACAATAATCGCCTCCTCGTACTCCAGGACCGTCATGTTTTTGCCGATTTCCCCCAATCCTCCAAGCGGGAGAATGCGTAATTTCGAACTCATCTCTTGTTTACTCCGTCAAGTCGAATGCCAAAACAGGGCCAACCTGCCCGGTTGCCCTGATTTTCTGCTTAGAATATCCATAATTGTAACGTGTTATGCGGCTGATATGAAGAGCCAGATCAAGACGATGAGAACCGCCTGTACCAGGCACAGGATAGCCGTATAAATCCACAATGCCCGGCGGGCGCCACTCCTGCTCTTCCTCGTCGGCCCGGCCGGCCTCGATAAAACTGTTTTAACCTGGTCTGACTGGGTCGCTTGCTCCCCAATACACACCACAGCAACAGATATATTATCCTCTCCACCCCGCTCGTTGGCAAGCTGAATGAGCTGCTCCGTGGCCTCGGCCGGCGAGGCCTCGCCGACGACGGTCGCGATTTCCTCGTCGGTCACGTGCCGCGTGAGCCCATCCGAACAGAGAACCAACTGCGTGCCGGGGGAAAGCGGTACTTCGTACAGGTCAATCTGGGGTGTGGTTTCCGAACCCAGGCTATGCAAGATAACGTTCTTACGCGGGTGGTTAACGGCCTCTTCTTCGGTAATAGCGCCCTCTTCCAGCAAGCGGGCGACCAGGCTCTGGTCCTTCGTGATCTGGCGTAAAGCGCCGCCAAGCCAGTAGTAGCCCCGGCTGTCCCCCACGTTGGCCACGGTGGCCGAGTTGTCATGAATCACGGCCGCCACCATCGTCGTGGCCATCCGGCTGGAAGCTTCCTTCTCGCTGACCAGGCGGCGCAGGTCACTGTTAGCTGCCTGCATCGCTTGGCGCAGGCGCTGGCCCCAATTCCTGGTCTCCTGGTTGCTCAAATAATGGTGGATAGTGCGTTCGGTAGCGTATTGGCTGGCAATTTCCCCGGCTTCGGCCCCCCCCACGCCGTCGGCTACAATGTACAGCCAGCCATGAGTCGCTTCTTCACCCGGCCCGGCCGGTTCGCGGTAAGCGATAAAATCTTCATTATGATCGCGGACTCGACCCTGATCGGTTCGCAGTGAGGCGGTCACCTGCCCGCTGGTGGACATGGTGGGAATATATACACAAACACCTTTGAGGGCAAGCTTTCAGCCAGGCCATTTCCGTAGCCTCCGGAGGTTCGCAATCTTCGAGAGGCTGCCTACGGTTGCACCGCAAATTGGGCCAGCAAAAAATATTCCTCGGTGCGCTGCACGGCCAGTGTGGCCGCCTCTTGCACCGTAATGTCTCCATAAAAGGCCCGCTCAATCTCCTCACTGGCAATCGTCTCAATCTCCTGCCACGTACTCGCCAACGGCACTCGCCGCAACACAGCAATGGAATCCAGGAAAACCCGTGCCCGGCCGGGCGGCAGACCGGGGTTCAAGAAAGCGTCCGACTCGGCCACTTCAATCAGCGACGGAACCGTCCGGCCGGTGCCGGCGATAATCGCCTGCCCTTCGGCCGAATTGGCAAACTCGATAAAGCGCCAGGCTGCCTCCTTATTCTCTGTCGTCCTGGCCAGACAGTAGGCGTCGCTGTGCAAGATGCCGGCCGACGTCTTGCCGTTAGGCAGCGGGGCCACGTCCCAGGTAAAAGCTGTAATCTGGCGATAGGTCGGCGTCCCCCGCCGGCTATCCAGAAACATCGCCGTCGTTCCGGCCACGAAGCGGCTCTCGCTGTCCTGCGACGCCTCCTCCTCCCGCGATGGAACCACCCCATGCACCTGGCGCAAATCCACAAACCATTGCAACGCCTCCAGCGTCGGCGGCCGTGTCAACGTCAGCCGGCCGGGCGCCAGATCGTTGTCTACCAGCGGGGCATTGTTCTGCCAGATAAAGGGGGCCAGGCGATAGAGGGACGGCTCGACCCCCAGGCCATATTGGTCTATCCGGCCGTCCCCGTCCCCGTTGCGGGTCAAGGCCTTGGCCGTGGCCACAAAATCGTCCCACGTCCACTTGTCCGGCGGGTACGGCACGCCGGCCGCGTCAAACAGATCCTCGTTGTAATAGACCACCAGGCTGGAAATGTTTTGCGGCAGGCACAACAACTCCGCCTGCCACTTGAACGCCTCGATGGCCTGCGGATAGAAATCTTCCTCGGCGATGACCTCGCTCTCCTCCAGATATGGGCCAAGCGGCTCCAGCAGGTTATTGGCGGCAAAACTGGGAATGCGCCGGTAATTCATCAGGCTGATGTCCGGCGGCGTCCCCCCGGCAAACTCCGTCACCAGCCGGGTGCGGTACTCCCGATCCGACGGGATATGAGTCACTTCAATGCGAATGTCACCGTGTGCTTCGTGAAAAGCCTCCACCAGTGCCAGGTAAGCGCCCCGCTCGGCCGGGTCGCCGGAAATAAAAAACGAAACCCTCTGCGCCTCCTCCCCCTCGCCGGCCCCACACGCTACATTCACCAACAAAAGCACCAACAACAACCAGAACTGTCTTCGTACCATGACCCAATTACCCAATTACCTAATTACCCAATTACCGCCCCACGCGGGCAAAGTAAGGCTGGACCAGCAAAAACAAGACCACCGGAATGAGCGTGGCCATTGTCGCCGCCGCCATCAACAGCGGCCAGTCCGACCGGCCGAGTTGTTGCAGCAACTGCAGGGCAATCGGCAGCGTGTACTGGCTTTGTGAACGCAGGTAAAGCAGCGGGCTGATAAAATCGCCCCAGTACAGCACAAACGTCAGCACCGCCACTCCCACGGCCGTCGGCCGGGCCATTGGCATAATCACTTGCGACCACATCTGCAAAAGGCCGGCCCCATCCAGGCGGGCGGCGTCGTAAATGGCCGCCGGAATGCGCCGGAAAGCGCGGTAAAACATCAACACATAAAAGGGGCTGGTCCCCATCCAGGCCGGGGCAATCAACGCCCACACACTATCCAGCCAGCCCAACTGTTTATAAACCAGGAAGCGCGTAGACCACAGGGCAATACCAGGCACCATCAGCACCGCCAGCGACAAGACCACCCAGCGGCGCTGGCTGGCGCGCGGCAACTGGGCCATCCCCAGCGCCGCCCAGGAGCTGGTCACCAGCGTCAGCGGCACGGCCACGGCCACCACCAGCAAGGAGTTCAGGGCAAAGCGGCCGATAGGCACCAATTCCCAGACGCGCACGAAGTTCCGGCCGGTTGGCGACGGTGGCAACAACCACGCTTTTTGCGGCAGCGGCGTGCCTACTGGGTGCAGTGACGCGGCCACCATCCACAAGATCGGCAGCAAAAACAGCGCCATAATCACGACTCGCAGCGCCAGCTTCAATCGTGGTCTAAAGGACAAAAGTCTCCTCCGTCGTCCCAATATTCCATTGCCGGGCGATGACAAAAAGAATGACCACGATCAGGCCGGTTAAGCCGTACATCACCCACAGCGCCGCGCTGGCCGTGCCGAAGAGTAGCAGGTCAAAACTCTGCTCGTAAATAAAGAGCGGCAGGGTGTAGGTGGCGTAATAAGGGCCGCCACCGGTGGCCAGCAAAATAGTGGCAAACGACTCCTGGAAGGTTAAAATGGCGTCGCGGAACATCAGCAGCAGCAAGATAGGCGCAACCAGGGGTAGAGTAATGGACCAGAACAATTGCCAGGCGTTGGCCCCGTCCACGCGAGCGGCGTCTTCAATTTCCGGCGGCAGGTCTTGCAGCGCCGCCAGGCTCACCAGAAACCCTTCCCCGATTTGCCACAAAGACATCACCACCAGCGCCGGCCGGGCCCACTGTGGGTCCACAAACCAGGCCGGCGGCTCCAGCCCGATGGCCCGCAGCAGCAGGTTCAGCGGGCCATACAGCGGATTAAAAATCCACAGCCAGGCCAGGGCATACGCCGCCGTGGGAATGGTGCTGGGCAGGTAGACCGAGGCCCGAAACCAGCCCAGGAACCGGCCGCCCCGCTGCATCAGCCGGGCCAGGAGAAAAGCGCCAAAGACGCGCAGCGGAACGGGTAAAATAATAAGTGACAGAGAATTTTGCACGCTCAGGTTGAAAAGCTCGTCCGTATAGGCCAGAATGAAGTTAAGCCTCCCCACCCAGCGCGGCGGCGACAGCGCGTCGTACTGGAAGAAGGCCAGCCCAAAAGACAGGGCCGCCGGCAAAACCACCAGGACGATAATACCCAACGCGTATGGCAACAAGAGCAGGCGCAGGCGGGTATGGTAGCTGAGACGCGGGCTGAAAGTTCGATTAGCCATAATCCTGGAAGAGATGGTAGTTTACGGGCAGGCGCGGCGCTTGTCAAAGAAAACAAACGACCCCTAAAAACGGAACCCCCGCCCACCCGGCAACGTTATAGATATGAGCTATCAGTTGAAATCACTAACCAACCAGCGGAAAATCACTCATCACTCATCGCTCATTGCTCATTGCTCATCGCTCATTGCTAATAAAGGAGACCCCCATGAACAAATACCTAGCCCTCATTGGACTGTTACTCTTAGCCTTAGTCGGCTGCACGGCCGAACCGGCCGCCGAACCGGAAGCGGAAGAACCGGCCGACAACCCTGGCCTGCCCACCGTCCCATCAGACGACCAGGCCCGCGAACCGGAAGCAGCCGAACCTGAAGCGGCCGAGACCACCGCCCCGGAGAGCGGCCTCGTCCCGCCCTCCGGCAGCGTGGACCTCAGCCAGATTACCCCGGAGCCGGCCGGCGAGGGCGGCGAGCCGATCGTCATGCCCGCTCCCGGCGTCCCCAACCCCTTCCCCAGCATTGAGCAAAAGGTCAAGCTCGACCTGGCCGCCCGGCTGAACCTGGACATCAGCGACATTACCACCGTCGAGAGCGAGACCGTCGAGTGGTCCGACAGCAGCCTTGGCTGCCCCGCCCCCGATATGGCTTACGCCATGGTAATTACCCCCGGCTACCGCATCGTCCTCGAAGCCCAGGGAGAACAATACGACTACCACACCGACCTGAGCGGTGCCTTCGCCCTCTGCGTAGACGGCCAGCCGGCGGAGCCACTGCCTACCGAATAAGACTCAAAATGACTGTTCAATCAAACCTGATCCTCCTCTCCCTCTTCTACTTCCTCCTCGCCGGACTCTTTGAAATCGGCGGCGGCTACCTGGTCTGGCTCTGGCTGCGCGAAGGCAAAAGCCTTTGGTTGGCCGTGGGCGGGGCGGCCCTGCTCGTCCTCTACGGCATCGTCCCCACCCTCCAACCGGCCCACTTCGGCCGCGTCTACGCCGCCTACGGCGGTGTCTTCATCATCTTGTCACTCCTCTGGGGTTGGCAGATTGACAAAACAAAGCCAGACGCCTTTGACTTGCTCGGCGGCCTCATCGCCCTCATTGGTGTCTTCATCATCATGTACTGGCCAAGAAGCTGATACTTTACAGGATTGAGGAGTTCGCATCCTCAGATGCGAACGGCTCCTGGAGGAAACGTTACCATGACGACATTTACGTTACCGGCCATTCCCGGGATTCTCCATTGGCAGCATCAACCTTTGGACCGGCAAATTGTGCCGGACAACAGCCTGGCCATCACCGCCGGCAAAGAGACCGATTGGTTCATTGACCCCGCCGGAAACTACCGCAAGGACAACGCGCCGGCCGCTCTCTTCACCCCGGCCGATGAAAACTTCATCTTAAGCGCCAAAGTCAGGGTAGATTTCGCCTCTGCCTTCGATGCCGGCGCCCTGCAGGTGCGAGAACGAGGCGACCTCTGGGCCAAACTATGTTTCGAGTACTCGCCCCAGCAACGGCCGATGATCGTCTCCGTCGTCACCCGCAGCCATTCCGACGACTGTAATTCGACGACCATAGAAGGCAACGAAATCTATCTACGCCTGGCCCGGAACGCCCAGACCTTCGCCTTCCATTATTCTCAAGACGGCCGCTACTGGCATCTGGTCAGGTACTTCACCCTGGGGAAGCTGGACAACCTGCGTGTCGGCTTCTCCTCCCAATCCCCCCTGGGCCAGGCCTGCCGGGCGCTGTTTTCCGAGATCACTTACCGGCCGGAGACGCTGAAAGACATCCGCAGCGGGGAATAAAGAGGGTCCTGCAGCAAGTAGGTCTGCCCGGTCCTCTCTGTCCTCCCTTCACAAGATCTTCACAAGACCTCCACAGTTGCTCCACATCTGTCCGTTATCTTCGGCCGTGCAAGCGAGTGAACACGCTTCATTCGCTACAAAGGAGCACTGAGATGAATAGAACGACTGATTTACTCAAGGGAAAAATAGCCCTTGTCACCGGTGGAACGTCGGGCATTGGTTTCCACACTGCCGGCGCCCTGGCCCGTTTGGGCGCCGGCGTCTACGTCACCGGCCGTGACACCGGCCGCGGCCGGCAGGCGGAACGTCAGCTACGGGCCACGGCCGGCCACGATAATGTCTACTTCATTGCCGCCGACGCCTCTACCGTTGGCAGCAACCAGCAACTCGCCCAACGTCTGCTCGCCGAAATCGATCAGCTCCACATCCTGGTAAACAATGTGGGTGGGCTCTACAACGACCGCCGTGAAACGAAAGACGGTTACGAGGCCACGCTGGCCATCAACTTCGTCGGACCATTTGCCCTGACAGGGGCCCTATTACCAATTATCCGGCCGGGCGCACCGGCGCGAATCGTCAACGTCGCTTCGTCCAGCCACGCCATGTGGCCGGGCGACCCATTCGCCGACATCCAGGCCAGGGAATCATATCTCGGCCTCCTGGCCCACGGGCGGGCAAAACTGCTTAACATCATGTGGACGTTTGCCCTCGCCCGGCGATTGGCAGGAAGCGGCGTCGTGGCCAATGCCGTCAACCCCGGCATGGCCTGGACCTCCCAGACCAAAGGAATTGCGCCCCGCGCCATGCCCGGTTGGGGGCGGCTGTTCTGGCCCATCTTCCGCCTGATCCAGCGCCGTGGCTCGGCCGAAAAGGCCGCGCATGCCCCGATTACCCTGGCCAGCTCACCAGAGCTGGCCACTGTTACGGGCATGTACTTCGAGAGCAACGGCCGTCCCCAGGGCCCGGCCGCGGCGACCCTCGACCAGGCCAACCAGGAGAAGGCCTGGAAACTAGGCCAATCACTCGTCGCCAATGCACCGACCAACGTTTACGCGCCTACCTCGTCACTGGGCAGCCCGGCCGGCTCGTGATTGGCCTGTCCAACCCCATTCCTGGAGCCACGGCCGAGCCGCTCTGCCGGCAAATAGACACCTGCCCTTAATTCGTTGGAACACCACGCCAGACATACACAAAAGAGGGCCTCTCGCCGAGACCCTCTCTCTTTAACCAGGCCATACTGATTACTTCAGTGCGTTTATGAAAATCAAAAATTTATTTCGGTAATCAGCCTGCCCTAACCCCTGAGGGGGTTTCCCATTTTCAGCCAGTCAATTCCATTGACTGGGCAAGGGTTTACTTACTTACTTACTTACTTACGGCCGGTACACCACAATCACCGTCCCGTTGCTATCCCCATCCGGGTCGTGATTGCCGGCCGGGTTATACGTGTACGAACTCTTGACCACACTCGTCACCGTAAACGTCGCGCTCGGCTTGCTCTGTTGAATATTCGTCTTCGTCACCGAACACTGCCCGCTGCTGTTCGTCGTGCAGGTGGACGAACCCGAGGCGCCGCCGCTCCAGTTCCCGCTCACCGTCGCCCCGGCCAGCGGGTTGTCGTTCTGGTCGTGAACGGTAATCGTCACCGTCGCGTTCCACTTCCGGCCGCTCGGCGTGCCCACCCCGTCCAGGTCGCCCACGTGCATCGTATTGCTCGGCGGCGGTGTGGTGGCCGTCGGCGTTGGTTCCGGCGTGCCGGCCGTGCAGTTGGGGTAGCTGAAGGAGCCAATGGTTGTTCCCCACCGGCCGGTCGTCGTCCCGGTGTTCTTGCTATACTCGCCCAGGTACCAGAACGTCACCCCATCGGGGGCAATCGTCATTTCCGTGTAATCGCCCCACCGGTGCGGCGCCCCGTCAAACGCCGTGTAATAGACCTCACCGGCCTTCAACTGTGCTTCCGCCTGCAGCGTCCCCGCCGGGTCGGTGTGCTCCCGGCCGGTGTACCAGACCGACGGGTAGATACTCGTGCTCGACTTGGTGTAACCCACCGCCATGTCGTCACAGTGGTTCACCGCCAGGTCGCCGAAGAAGCGGTACTCCCCGTTGCTGGCGTAGACCCCGGCATTCACCACCGCGGCCGTGGCCGGGTCAATCTGCGCCCAGCGAATGCAGTCCACCGTCCCCCCGCCCGGGTTGCAGGCAATTGTCTGCGCCGACCAGGCGTAGCTGTTGCGGTACTCAAAGTCCTGCGGCCGGAAGTCGTTGGCCTGCACTTTGGCCGTGCTGGTCGCCTGCGGCGCGTCCACCGGCATCCCGGCCGTTACACCTGTCACCGTCACCAGGTCTACTGTTCCCACCGTCGTAAAGCTGTTCGCCCCAAAGGGATCGCTCCAGGCCAAGACCGTGTAGGTCGCCCCGTTGTAGTTCGTCTCCGTGAAGAAGTAGTGCGGCCCGCTCGCCGGCCAGGTCCCCTGGTTCCAGCCATGCAGGTTCAGCGGCTGCGGTGTATCCTCACTGAGCGCCAGCGCCCGCGAGACGTAAGCCGCCGGGCTGGCCGCGTACATCGCCGCCTTGTCAAAGGCCCAGACGCGGGCCTCCTTGAAGGTGCAGCTAACAATAGAGCACTGGAAGATATTGCCGCCCATGTAAATAGCCGCGTTGCCCACCCCGGCGTGCGGGTAATCAAAGAAATTCGTCGAGCTGCCGGTCGGGAAAGCATACACGTTCCAGGCCCCCGTCGGATCGCCGGTCTGGGACACGGCCACGCAGTAATAACTCCCGTCAGCGTCCACGGCCATAATGAACCGGCCGCTCTGCTCGTCATAGAGCGCGTTCGGATCAAAGACGCCCTGGCAATTGGCGTTAAAGCCCATGAAACTCTGGAAAGTAGTTGGGGGCACCAGTGTATTGCCGTTCTTGTCATACATCTCGAAGGCCACGTTGACCACCGCCACCACGTGGTTCGGACCAACGGCCAGTTCCGGATCGGGCGGCACGTTGCCGCCGCCGCCGCAGCACTCGAGGTAGTCCAGGCTGTCGAAACTCGCCCCTGGCATCAACGAGGTGAGCGCCTCCACCCGCTGCACGTTGCCGGGCGGCAATCGCAGTGCCGCTTCTTGCAGCGCCGCCAGCTCTGCTTCGCTGACGATGCCCTCGTGCTCGTCCAGGTCAATCTCGCCCCGCTGCCAGCGGTCATACTGGTTGTTGGGGTCGTAAACGCCCGGCGGCACGTCGGCCAGGCTCACCGCCACCGGCGCTACCACGCCGGCCGGCTCAGCCTCGGCCGCCGCCCGGTCGTCACCCACCGCCGGGGCCAGCATCTGCATCGCCAGTTGGCGGCCGCTAACTTCTGAGGCCGGTCCCGTCGTGGCCAAAACCAACCAGACCCCGGCAAACAATAACAAAGCAACAATGAGAATACGACGAATCTGAGGCGAAGACATTTTTTCCTCCTGCCAACTTCCTGGGATGGCAACTATATAAAATGAAGGCAACTAGATAAGAGAGGGAAACCACGGCCGCAACAGCTTACCCATACAAACAGTTGCGTTCGTTACTTCTCGTCATTTTTAGTCGTGAAAGACGCGTGAAAAGGGGTCGTAGCATCCGGTAGTAAATAAGTACTACCAGTACTATCAACCTCCCGGAGGCTCAAGCGATGGTCGCCGGGCCGCCCGGCGCAATCGCCAGCCTCCGGGAGGTAAAAAAAAGAGGGCCTCTCACCGAGACCCTCTCTCTTCAAACACGTAATACCGGCCGCTCCCCCCAGTGCGTTTTAACGCACTTTCCATTACTAGCCGGCGGTTTCAACCGTCGGCGGCCGGCTTTCCATCACTCGCCGGCGGTTTCAACCGTCGGCGGCCGGTTTACGGCCGGTTAACCACAATAAACGTCCCATTGCTGTCCCCATCTGGGTCGTGATTGCCGGCCGGGTTATAGGTATACGAACTCTTCGTCACGTTAGTGACCGTAAACCTTACACTCGGCTTGTTTTGCTGAATATTCGTCTTCGTCACCGAGCACTGGCCGTTGCTGTTCGTCGTGCAGGTGGACGAACCCGACGCGCCGTTACTCCAGTTGCCCGTCACCGTTGCCCCGGCCACCGGATTGTCATTCTGATCGTGAACAGTAATCGTTACCGTGGCGTTCCACCTCCGGCCGCTGGGCGTGCCCGCGCCATCCAGGTCGCCCACGTGCATGGTCGAGCTGGGCGCCGGGGTAGGAGTCGGCGGAATGGGCGTCGGGGTCGGCGTCGGGCCGCCGCCGCAACTGGGGAAACTGAACGAGCCGATGTACGTCCCCCACCGGCCCTGGGTCGTGCCGGTGTTCTTGCTGTACTCACCCAGGTACCAGAACGTCACCCCGTCCGGGGCAATGGTCATTTCGGTGTAATCGCCCCAACGGCGCGGCGAGCTGTCGAAAGCCGTGTAGACAATCTCACCCGCCTTCAGTTGCGCCTCGGCTTGCAGCGTACCTGCCGGGTCGCCGCTCTCCCGGCCGGTGTACCAGACCGAGGGGAAGATGCTGGTGCTCGACTTGCTGTAGCCTACCGCCATATCGTCGCACTGGTTGACCGCCAGGTCGCCGAAGAAGCGATACTCGCCGTTGCTGGCAAAAACCCCCGCCTGGACGACGGTCGCCGTAGTCGGGTTAATTTGCGCCCAGCGGATGCAGTCTACCGTCCCGCCGCCGGGGTTACAGGCAATCGTCTGTACCGACCAGGCAAAGCCATTGCGGTACTCGAAATCCTGCGGCCGGAAGTCGTTGGCCTGCACCTTGCTCGTGCTGCCCGATTGCGGCACGTCCACCGGCATCCCGGCCGTCACCCCCGTCGCCGTCACCAGGTTGACCGTTCCCACTGTGGCGAAGGTGTTGGCCCCGAACGGGTCGTTCCAGGAGAAGACGCTGTAATTGGCCCCGTTGTAGTTCGTTTCGGTGAAGAAGTAATGCGGGCCGCTGGCTGGCCAGGTGCCCTGGTTCCAGCCGTGCAGGTTCAACGGCTGTGGTGTGTCCTCGCTGACGGCCAGGGCGCGGGAGACGAACGCCGCCGGGCTGCCGGCATACATCGCTGCCTTGTCGAAGGCCCACACCCGCGCCTCCTTAAAGGTACAGGAGACGATATTGCACTGGAAGATATTGCCGCCCATGTAAATGGCCGCGTTGCCCACCCCGGCGTGCGGGTAGTCAAAGAAGTTCGTCGAGCTGCCGGTCTGGAAGGCGTAGATATTCCACGCCCCGGTCGGGTTACCCGTCTGCGACACGGCGATGCAGTAATGCGTCCCGTCGGCGTCAATACCCAGCACGTACCGGTCGCTTTGCTCGTCGTACAGCGCGTTGGGGTCAAAGACGCCCGTGCAGTTAGGGTTAGAGCCCATAAAGCTCTGGAACGTCGTTGGCCCGGCCAGGCTGGCCCCGTTCTTGTCGTAAATCTCAAAGGCCACGTTGACCACGGCGATGACGTGGTTAGGACCCACTGCCAGCTCCGGGTCGGGCGGCACGTTGCCGCCACCGCCGCAGCACTCGGTGTAGTCCAGGCTGGCCCAGTTCGCTCCCCCCGTCAGGCTGGTCAACAGCGACGCTTCCGTCCGCTGAACGTTGCCCGGTGGCAGGTGGAGGGCCGCTTCTTTCATCGCCGCCAACTCGGCTTCACTGACG
Source organism: Chloroflexota bacterium (assembly GCA_022616275.1). Lineage (GTDB taxonomy): Bacteria > Chloroflexota > Anaerolineae > Promineifilales > Promineifilaceae. The sequence continues at coordinate 7,189 of JAKEFB010000030.1, read as the reverse complement.
ATACTTTCGTGCTCGTCCAGGTCAATCTCGCCCCGCTGCCAGCGGTCATACTGGTTGTTGGGGTCATAGACGCCCGGCGGCACGTCGGCCAGGTTGACCACCACCGGGGCGGCTATACCGCTTTCGGCCGGGGCTGCGTCCTGGTCACCAGTGCCAGGAGCCGGGGCAAAAGCCTGCATAGCCATCTGCCGGCTGGCGCTCTCCGGCGCCGGGCCTGAGCCCGAAAAAACCAGCCACAGGCCGATGGCCAGTAAGACAAGCACGGCAAAAACACGCTTGAAATTTAACATCCTTGTCTACTCCTTTGCTTTTATTCGATGATATTTGGGAATGCTCATGGTTATGAATCATAACGGGGGCGGCCAGTTTATCCACCAACCTTTAGTCCTATGGCACAAGAAGAGGGTCTCCATAAGAGACCCTCTTCCGGGTATTACCTGATAAGCGTTACGGCCGCTGCAACCAGAAGTTGTAGCTACCCGAGCCGCTGTAAGAGTAAACGCGCCACATATAGTAGCCGGCCGTGCCATTGTAGCTGACGGTCTCCGTCGAGGTCGTGCCGGTGCCGCTGGCCACGGTCACCCACTGCGAGCCATTCCACTTCCACAGGTACAGGTCAAAGTCCGTGCCGGCCGGGCCTACCAGCCAGCCTTTGTGCAGGCCGGAGACACTGCTGTAGTAGTAGGTGCCGTTCGGCTGGTAATCGAAATCACCCGTGCCGCTCAACGAGCCGGTGTACAGCGTGCAGCCCGTGCAGGGCGCACCGGAAGGTGTGGCTGTCGCCGTCGGCGGGACTGGTGTATTGGTCGCGGTCGGCGGGACCGGGGTGTTGGTGGCCGTGGGCGGGACCGGGGTGTTGGTCGGAGTCGGGCCGGCGCCCTGGGTGCATATTTGCAGGCCCCAGCCATTCAGGCTGCCGCCGTCCAGGTTGGCATTGTCGTCAACGATCAGGGTCCAGGTGCCGCTGCTATTCTGGCCGTCGAAGGCCGAGAGCGCGGTGCTGGGCCGGTAGGTGCCACCACCCGTAGGCGGGCAAGGCCAGGAGCCGGGCGCCGCCTCGTCGTCCAGGTTCAGGTTAAAGTTATCTTCGGAATTGCAAGACTGGGCCATAATCTGGATCTGGGTGCCGGCCGGGCTCCGCAGGTTAAAGTCCAGGTCGTTGATCCAGGTGTGCGTCCCGTTCAGATTGACCACGTTCACGTCGGCAATCGTCCCGCCGCTGCCGACGCTCAAGACCGAGCTGACCGACGGCGTACCGCTGCTGGAGATGGCCTTGGGCACGTCAGTGCTGTTGTAGGTCGTGCAGACAGACGGGCCAGGCGTATTGGTTGGCGCTGGGGTGTTAGTCGCCGTTGCCGTCGGGCCGGGGGTCGGTGTAGGGCCAGTGGCCGTGCAACCAGACCAGGTAAAGGAAGCCACCCAGGTAGACCAGCGGGCCGTCGCCTGCTGGCGGGAGTACTCGCCCACGTACCAGAAGCGTACGCCATCGGGGTCAATGGCCATGCCGGTGTAGTCGCCCCAGCGGCGCGGCGCGGCGTCGTACGCCGTGTAGAAGGCCTCGCCGGCGTGGACCAGCGTTTCACTCTTCAACTGGCCCAACGGGTCGGCCGCTTCCCGGCCGGCGGCGTAAACGCTGGGGTAAATGCTGGTGCTCATCCTGGAGTAACCGACGACCATATCGCCGCAACGGTTCACGGCCAGGTCGGGGAAGCTGCGGTAAATGCCGCTGCCGGAGAAGGTCCCCTGCTGCACCAGGCTGGGCGTGCCGCTGCTGATGTTCAACTCGTACCAGCGGACGCAATTGACCGTGCCGCCGCCCGGGTTGCAGCCGACAGTGTGGGTCGCCCACAACCGGCCGCCCCAATATTGTACGTCAAGCAGACGGTTGTCGTTGCCCTGCATCTTATCGCTGCTGCCGGCCTGCGGCTGGTCCACCGACAGGCTGTAGCTATTCACTGTTACGGTGCCGGCCTGGGTGAACGAAGCCGTGCCCCACGGATTGGAGAACTTCCAGACCGTCAGGGTGTTCTGGTTGTTGCCGTACTTGGCGTCCACAAAGTAGTGCGGCTCGCTGGCGCTGGTCGGCCAGCCGCCGGTGGTGAAGCCGTGGATCTTGGCCGGCTGGAGGGTGAAGTTGGCAGTACCAACGTTAAACTTCACCGAATTGGCCGACGTACCGGCGTACATGGCGTCTTTCTGATAGGCGAAGACGTGGTTGCGGACGAAGGAAGCGCCGAACATATTGGCCGACAGGTATAGGGCATCCTGGCCGACGCCGATGTGGGGGTAATCGAAGAAGTAGTCGGTGCCCGTGCCCGGGTTGCCGTCGAAGGAGTACAGCCACCACTGGCCGGTCGCGCTATCGGTCTTGGAGACGGCGATGCAGGCGTAGCCGTTGTCGCCGCCGTTGACGGCCGTGTCATAGGCGGTGATACCTAACACGTAGCGGCCATTTTCCTCGTCGTAAGCGGAGAAAGGATCGAAGAAGGACATCGTGCTGGCCCCGGTACCGCAGTTGCTGCCCCAGAAGTCGTCGTACAACGTTGGGCCAACTAGGCTATTGCCGTTTTTGTCAAAAACCTGGAAACTGGTATTCACACCGACGACCACGTGATCTCGGCCAACCATGATATCCGGGTCCGGCGGGACGCCGGCCTGAGATTGGGTATAATCAATAGACTTAAAGCTCGCCCCAATACTGAGCGTGCCTTCCACCGCGTCAGGGACATAATTCTGGACGGTGCGATCCACGCCCTGTTGCAGGGACTCTAAAACGAGTTGCCGGTAGGCAGACTCGCTAATTGGGCCTTCGTTGACCTCAATGTCACGCTGGCCGCTGAGGTATTGCTGGAGCAGATCGTCCACTTCGCTGGGACGGCTGGCGATAGCTTGCAGGTCAACCTCGGCCGGAGTAACAGGCTCGCCCCGCACCATCTCCAGGTCGGCCGAGCCATTAGCAAATGAATCACCGCTCCCACCGGAACGGCCCGGGGCCAGGGCCAATTGGATGGCGCCCTGGCGGGCTGCGTCTTCCGGGGTCAGCCCGGCCGGGCGTAGCACAAACCACGCGCCGGCCATGATGATAAAGATGACAATGGCGATACGGATTAATTGTGAGGGTTTCATTTACTCTCCTTTCTTTCCGAGGTCCTGCCTTTCTTGCCGGCCGGTCCCTCAATGTTGTCTACTGTTTACCCTACGTTTGATAACAACAAGGTGTTGACCACTCAAGGTCCAGCGTATCGTATTGCTTTTCTACTCCGAAATGGCAGAATATAATTCCGAGTTTATTCCGAATATTAGGAATGGAGGAGAAGTCACGTGGCCCAGCCACAGGCAGAAGTATTTGCCCGGCTGCTGACTGAGGCGGTCTACCGGATACGGCACCGGGAATCGAAGACGATCCAGGCCGTACAGGACGAACTGGGCTACGCCTTGCAGAAGAAAGGTGGGGCTTCCATTGAATATTGGCGCAAAGGCAATATTCCGACTCATAGCGCCGACGTGGCGGCCCTGGCTCGAGAGATCATCCGGCGGACTGATCTGGGAGCAGAGTGGCTGGAAGATTTTTTGCGCCGGGCCGATTACCCCCACCCCGAAACGCTGCGCCACGAGTTGTTTCCCCCTTCGGCGCTGCCCTCCCAGTCCCGAATCGTCAGCACGCCCACGCCCGCCCTGCCGGCCGCCACCCATCACCTGCCTGCCCAAACCACGCCCTTCATCGGCCGTGAAGACGAGCTGGCCGCCATTGCCCGGCGGTTAGACGACCCCGACTGCCGGCTGGTTACGTTGGTTGGCCCCGGCGGCATCGGCAAAACCCGTCTGGCCCTCCAGGTAGCCGGCGAAAAACAGGTTGGCTACCCCCACGGCGTTCACTTCGTCTCCCTAGCCTCGCTCAACTCGGCCGATTTGCTGGTCTCGACCATCGCCAACGCCATTCACTTCACCTTCTTCAGCGGCAAAACCCCCACCGAGCAGTTGCTCAGCTACCTGCGCGAAAAGGACATGCTCCTGATCATGGACAATTTCGAGCACCTGATCGAGGGCATTGACCTGCTGGTCGAAATCCTGGAAAACGCCCCCAACACCAAGCTCCTGGTCACTTCGCGCGAGCGGCTCAATCTGCGTGGCGAGTGGGTCTTTGAAGTCAAAGGGATGCCCTTCCCCGGTAAATCCCAAAACGGCCGGGGAACAGCCCGCTCGCTGGAGGATTTGAGCCACTACAGCGCCATCCGGTTGTTTGTCCAGAGCGCCCGCCGCGCCCGCGCCGATTTTGCCCTGGTCGAAGAAGACGTTCCCCACGTGACCCGCATCTGCCAGCTTGTCGAAGGCATTCCCCTGGGCATTGAGCTGGCCGCAGCCTGGGTCCGGTTGCTGCCCTGCGCCGAAATTGCCCGAGAGATCGAGCAGAATTACGACTTTCTCGCCGTATCCTGGCGCGACATCCCCGAACGCCATCGCAGTTTGCAGGCCGTGTTTGAGTACTCCTGGAATCTACTCTCGGCCGGCGAGCGCCAGGCCACCAGCAAGTTGTCCGTTTTCCACGGCGGCTTCCGCCGGGACGCGGCCGCCTACGTCGCTGGCGCCTCCCTGTTCGCCCTCTCCACCCTGGTAGATAAATCCTTTCTCCACTGGACGCCGGGCGCTACGGCCGGCGAGGCCAACAACCGCTACGAAATGCACGAGCTGTTACGCCTCTTCGCCGAGGAAAAGCTCAACGAAGGGCCGGGCCGTTCGCTGAACGGCCACTTCATCTCCCAGGAAAAGGAAGCGGCGCAAAACCGTCACTGCGACTACTTTGCCGGCTTCTTGCAGCAGCAAAGCGCCGGGCTGAAGAGCGACCGGCAGCGCGAAACGCTCGATGCCATCAACGAAGAACTGGAAAACGTCCGCATCGCCTGGCGCTGGGCCGTCCAGCAGAACAATCTCCAGGCTATTCGCCACTCGATGGAGACCCTCTTCACCTTTTACGACGTGCGTAGCTGGGCCAGGGAAGGCGAGGAAACCTTCAGCGCCGCCGCCGCCGGGGTGCGCGCCCTCTACGAGGCCGAGAATGGCCTAGCCATTCCTGGCCCGGCCGCTTCCAATGACGAGCTGGCCGCCCTCCTGGGCCAGCTCCGGGCCAGGCAGGGGCGCTTCTACCACCGCCTGGGCGATTACGTGGGAGCCCGCGAAATACTGGCTGACTGCCTGGAGACCTTCCAAAAGCTGGCCCTGCCCGAAGAAATCATCTTCACCCTCAACCAACTGGGCCAGATTGCCTACCGCATGGGCGAATACCCCGAGGCCGATCGGCTCTGCCAGGAGAGCCTGACCCTCTGCCGCGAACTGGACGACCGCTGGGGCATGGTCAGCGCCCTGGAAACAATGGGCCACGTCGCCGAAGAGTCCGGCAAATACACCGAAGCCCGCCAATTTTGCCAGGAAGGGCTGGAAATCAGCCGCCAGATTGGCGACCGGCGCGGCACGGCCACCTTCCTCAACGGCCTCGGCTACGTCCTCTGGCGGTTGGGTGACTATGATGAGGCCTGGCGGTTGTGCCAGGAGAGTCTGGCCATTTACCGCGAAATCGGCGACCGCCGGGGCATTGCCCTGGCCCTCAAGAACGTCGGCAACGTCGCCTACAACATTGAAAGGTACAGCGAGGCCAGCGAATCCTATCTCGAAGGGCTGGCCCTCTGCCGGGAAATCGGCTACCAGTGGGGCATTGGCGCCTTCCTCAACAACCTGGGCAACATGGCCTGGGAGCTGGGTGACCACAACGAAGCCCGCCAGCTTTGCCTGGAAAGCCTGGAAATCTGGCGGCGCACCGGCAACCTCTGGGGCATGGCCGGCACGCTCGACACACTCGGCAACGTCGTCGAGGAAATGGGCAACGCCAACGAGGCCAGGGCCTATTTCTGCGAAGCCCTGGAAATTGCCTGGGACATCCAGGCCGCGCCCATGGCCCTCGAAGTCCTGGCCGGCATGACCAAGCTGCTGGCCCGCGAGGGCCAACAGGCCGAAGCCCTCGAAATCCTGACCTTCGTCCTCCACCACCCGGCCGTAGACACCGACGCCATAGACAAAGCCGAACCCCTCCTGGCCGACCTCCTCTCCCACTTCGACCCCGCCGAAGCCATCGCTATCCAGGAGCGAGGCAAAGCCCAACAACTCGAACAACTCGTCGCCCGGATGCTCCAGGTGTGAGGGTCATTGGTTGTTACCAATGACCCTCACACCAACCTGCTCCTCGGCATCGGCCGCTCCGGCACATCCTCCAACAACCCACCATGCCCGTAACTCATAATCTCCGCCCGCGTCAGCCGGTCCCCCACCAACAGGCGCGGCAGCAGCAAGTCCACGATATTCGTCTTCGGGCTGCGGGCGCACCCCGGCGCTCCCATAACCGGCGTCTCCCCCAGGTAAGCCAGCATCAATAAATTGCCCGGGTCCACCGGCGCGCCAAAGCACGTCACCTCCCCCCCGGCCTGCTCCACCGCCCGGGGGGCCATATCATAGCGGTCCATAATCGCCGTCTCTCCGGCCAGGATAATCAGCTCCAGTCCGGCCGCCGCCTGCCGCCCGATCGTTTCCGCCAGCTCCCGCTCCCCCGTCTCATCTTCCAGCGGCACAAACGCCACCTCGGCAATCGTTGAGCCCAGCGCCGCCAGCCGCTGCCGCAGCGCCGTCTCAAAACTACGCACGATTCGCTCTTCTGCCGAGAGCGACCCCGACAGAATCAGCCCCACCGCCCGCGGCCGCAGCTCGTCCAGCCGCACAATCGGGCCGGCCTCGGCCGCAATCCCCTCCGCCTGCCGCACGTGTATTTCCGGCACCGCGTAAGGCAAAATCTTGACCGTCGCCACCATTCGCCCTTCGCGCACCGCCGAGTGCGCCGGCAGCGTCGCCAGCGTAATCCCCTCCCAGCCGTTCAGCCGGGCCAGCCGTTCCACGTCCACCCGCAGCACCCCATCCACGTCGGCCAGCAGGTTCGCCCGGCCGGTAGATGGCCCCGAGATCCGCAACCCCGGCCCGCAGACCGCCTCCGCCAGCCGGCCGGCGGCCGTGTCCTCGCCCACGTCTCCCGCCTCCAGCTCGGCCACGTGTACCGTCGCCCGCCCCAGCTCCCGCAGCCGCCCAATATCCTCGGCCGACAACGGCCGGCCCTTCCGCAAAGCCCGCCGGCCGTCCGGCCCGGCAATATTAT
>JAKEFB010000240.1 GCA_022616275.1 Chloroflexota bacterium | reverse complement strand
TTGAAATTAATCCTGGATTATGGCCTGACCATCCCGGCCGTGATTACCCTGGCTCCAGTGATGGCTGTGATTGCCCTGGCCATTAAGCTGGATTCACCGGGTCCGGTCATTTACCGGCGGCGGGTGATGGGGGTGAACGGCCGGCAGTTTTGCGCCTTTAAGTTTCGGACGATGCGGGTAGATGGCGATCAGATCCTGGTTGCCAGCCCGGAGTTGCGGAGTGAGCTAGCCAGGAACCATAAACTAAAGCACGACCCGCGCGTTACACCTATCGGCCGTTTTTTGCGCAAATACAGCCTCGACGAGCTGCCCCAGCTTTTCAATGTTCTGCGCCACGAAATGGCCTTGGTTGGCCCACGAATGATTGCCCCGGCCGAGCTAACTATGTATAACCAATGGGACATGAACCTGCTGACGGTCCGGCCGGGCATTACCGGCCTGTGGCAGGTGAGCGGCCGCTCCGACGTCTCCTACGAGGAGCGAGTCCGCCTGGATATGCACTACATTCGCAACTGGACGATCTGGCTAGACATTTATCTCATCATGCGCACCATTCCGGCCGTCCTCAAAGGCCGAGGAGCATACTGAGCAATGAGGACTGAGTGCTGAGGACTGAGTCTATTGAAGCTCTTTCCCAGTCCTCAGCACTTTTTAGGAGTTATCGTGAAAGTATTAGTCACTGGCGGGGCCGGTTTTATCGGCTCTCACGTGGTAGATTTGTATCTTAAAAACGGGCACGAGGTGGTGGTGGTAGACAATCTGTCTACTGGCCGGTCCTCCAATCTCAACCCGGCCGCTACCTTTTACCAGGTTGACGTTCGCAGCCCTCAAATCGCCGAAATCCTTGACCGGGAGCGGCCGGAGGTGGTCAATCACCACGCTGCCCAGATAGATGTGCGTCGCTCGGTGGCCCAACCCATGTTTGATGCCGACGTCAATATCCTGGGATCGCTCAACCTGATCGAGGCCGCTCTAAAGACGGGTGTTAAACGTTTTGTTTACATTTCGACCGGCGGCGCGGTGTACGGCGAGCCGGAGTATTTACCTTGTGACGAAGCCCACCCTATCAACCCCATTTGCCAGTACGGCGTCAGCAAGCACACGGTGGAGCATTACCTCTACCTTTACCAGCTCAACTATGGCCTGGATTATACCGTTTTACGCTATCCAAACGTCTATGGTCCCCGGCAGGACCCGCATGGCGAGGCCGGCGTGGTAGCCATCTTCACCGGGCGAATACTGGCCGGCGAGCAGGTCTACATCAACGGCGATGGTTCCCAACAGCGTGATTTTGTCTACGTGGCCGATTGCGCCCAGGCCAACTTGTTGGCCGTCACGGCCGGCAAGAACGGCATCTTCAACATCGGCACCGGCCAGGGCACGACGATCAATGAAATCTTTGATACCTTGCGGGAAATCACCAGCTACCCGTTGCCGCCCCGCTTCCGGCCGGCCAGGCTGGGGGAAACGTACCGCATATTCCTGGATGCTGGCAAAGCCCGGCGTGAGCTGGGCTGGCAGCCAACCGTTCGGCTGGCCGATGGTCTGGAGCAGACCGTCGCCTACTTCCAGGCCATGGAGAAACCAGTGTGATCATTGTCCAAACCCCGCTGCGCGTGAGCCTGTTCGGGGGTGGGACCGATTTTCCAGCCTTTTACCTGGCTGAAGGGGGGTGCGTTCTTTCGGCGGCCATTGACAAATATATCTTCGTCACTATCAAAAAGCGCTTTGACCGCAAGCTGCGCGTCGGCTGGACGCGCACGGAGATGGTGGACTCGGTGGACGAAATCCACCACGAGCTGATCCGCGAAGCGCTGCGCAAGACGGGCATTTGTCATGGTGTGGAAATTACGACGATGGGCGATATCCCCTCGGCCGGTTCTGGCCTCGGCTCGTCCAGCACCGTGACAGTCGGCGCGCTGCACGCCATGTACAGTTACCTGGGCGAGCTGATCCCGGCCGAACGCCTGGCCCGGGAAGCGTGCGAAATCGAGCTAGACATTCTCGGCAAACCGATTGGCATCCAAGACCAATACATCGCCACCTTCGGCGGCTTGCGCTTCATGGAATTTACTACTACCGGCCAGGTCCTGAGCCATAAGCTGGCCCTAGAGCCGGCCCGGTTACGGCAGTTCAATGACAATACAATGCTCCTCTTCACCGGCCTCACCCGCCGGTCGGACGCTATTTTGACCGAGCAAAAAAACAATATTGACCAGCGCCGGCCGATCTTGCGGCAGATGAAACAGATGGCCGAAACTGCCTGCCAGCAGCTCCTGGAAGGCGAACTGGACGCCATTGGCCACCTGCTGCATGAAAGCTGGCTGCTCAAGAAACAACTGGCCAGCAAGATAAGCAACAACGCCCTGGACGAACTATACCAGGTGGCTCGCCGCGCCGGCGCGCTGGGCGGCAAAATCACTGGCGCGGGCGGCGGCGGTTTCCTTTTCCTTTACTGCCCACACGACAAGCAAGAAGCAGTGCGGGCCGCCCTGCCGGAGTTGCAGGAATTGCCGTTCAAAATAGAGCCGGACGGCACAAAAGTTATATTTAACTACCAGCGTTGAATCTGGCGTAGGGCAAGTTTACAAACTTGCCCGCCCTGAGAGGATCTAGAGGTTCGCCGTTCGCTCTGGCTGGTTTCCGGTGAGGGCTGGTTTCCGGTGAGGGCTGGTTTCCGGTGAGGGCTGGTTTCCGGTGAGGGCTGGTTTCCGGTGAGGGCTGGTTTCCAGCCCCGGCCACTTAGCCTGGTACATCAAAGCAGGGCAGCCAGCGCTTCCCATAAATTGTCGTAAACGGGGAATGGCCGTAAAGCGGCCGCCTCTGGAAGCTGGAGCTGCGCCAGGCCCCGGCCGGTTCGCACGAGCACATTGCGGGCAATGCCGGCCGCCCGTCCGGCTGCCAGGTCCGTGAGCGCATCACCGATTAGGATTGAACGACTCAAGTCCAGCGAAAGCGCCTGGGCGGCCTCCAGCAGCAAGCCCGGCCGCGGCTTCCGGCACGGGCAGGCTGCCTCAGGCGTGTGGGGGCACATAAAAATCCCGTCAACCCGGCCACCGCCGGCCTCAATAGCCCTGGCCAGGCGCTCGTTAATCTCCTGGGCGGCCGGCAGGGAAAGCAACCCCTGCCCCACGGCCGACTGATTAGTGACGACAATAATTTTATACGATTCCCGCGCTACCTGGGCCAGCGCCGCCAGCGCCTGGGGATAAATGGCAACGTCCGCCCAACACCGCACGTATTCCGGCCGGTTCTCAATAATGACTCCATCGCGGTCCAGAAAGATAGCCGGTTGCATAAGCGACAATTGAGTAATTTCCGATGGGAAAAGATTGAGGCTGGCTTAGGCGCTCGGCTGGTGCAGGTGTACGGGCTGCCGCTGGAGACAGCTCGGGTGGATACGACGACGGTGGCGGTGTACCATGACGAGGAAGAAAGCGGGCAATGGTACTGGCGCTGGTGGAAAAGGTGGTGATTAAAAAGATCGGGAAATGGAGGTGATATTTAAGTTAGATGTGTTGTTACTCTTGGGGTTGAAAGGTGACAACACACCTAACTCCGTCTCTGCATCTAACTTACAACAACTGGTTCAAAACAAAGCGGCCGGAATTTATAGCCGTAGACAATGACCCCTTCCTCGCCGTCACTGCGCAGCTTGCGGGTGACCATCTCGACCCGCAGGCCGATGGCCACGTCTTTGCTGTCCATGTCTGTCAACTGGGCGGTGACCAGGGGGCCTTCTTCGAGCTTGATCAGGGCCACGGTGTAGGGGGCGTAGTGCTCGAAGCCGGCCGGGGCCTCGTAAATGGTGGTGTAAGAATAAACTTCTCCCCGGCCGGAGAAGGTGAATAATTCCCTGGCCGGCGCGTCACATTCCAGGCAAACGTCGCGCGGCGGGAAAAGCTTGACCCCGCAGTTGTCGCACGTCTCGCCAACCAGGCTGTATCGCTGTGTTCTCAATCGCCAATGCCGTGATGTTTCCATGTTTGCTCTATCCTTACTCTAAACTCTAGCTCTCGCTCTCGATTGGACCCAATCGTCGCTCTAGCTGCCCAGTATTATGCCTGGTGTTGCCTCTCAGATACTGCCAGCCCTCTCAGAAAGACTGTCAAAGACTATCAAAGTGTTCTAGCCATTGAAGAACTGCGGGTTCTTAAATGGCTAGAACATGTGTAGCCGCTGTCGCCCCGTTGCCGCCGAGGTTTTGAGCCAGGCCGGTGGTGGCGTTGGGGATCTGGCAGTCGCCGGCCTGGCCGCGCAGTTGGCGGACCACTTCCAGGACCTGGTAAACGCCCGTGGCTCCGACCGGGTTGCCCCGGGCCTTCAGCCCGCCAAAGGTGCTGATGGGAATGCGGCCGGTCCGCCCAATCTCGCCATCGCGGGCCAACTGCCAGCCCTGGCCGGCCGGGGCAAAGCCGCACGCTTCCAGCGACAGGGCGGCCAGGACGGTAAAGGCGTCGTGCAGCTCGAACAGGTCAATGTCGTCCGGGCCGACCCCGGCCGCGGCCATGGCCTGCCGGGCGCTGCGCTCAGCCGCGTCCAGCCAGAGCACGTTGCGGCGGTCGTGCAGCGCCAGCCGGTCGGTGGCCAGGGCCGAGCCGGCAATGCGCACCGGCCAGGGGACCATGTCCATGGCCCGTTCCGTGCTGGTGACGATCAGCGCCGCCGCGCCGTCGCCCAGGGGAGCCATGTCGAAGAGGCTGACCGGGTCGGCAATGGGAGCGGCGGCGGTAAAGTGGCCGGGCTTGAGCTGGTTGCGGAACATGGCCAGCGGGTTGCCGGCGGCGTTGGCGTTGGCGTTGACGCTGAAGCCGGCGAAATCGGCCAGGGTGACGCCGTAGTCGTGCATGTAGCGGCGCATCATCAGGGCCGCCGCCCCGGCCGGCGTGAGGCCGTGGATGGCCTCGTAGTCGCCGTCCAGGCCGGTCCCCAGGGCAGTCACGGCGGCGTTGCCGGTCTGGTCGGTCACTTTCTCCACGCCGACGACCAGGGCCGTCTGTACCAGGCCGCTCTTGATGGCCAGGACGGCCTGGCGCAGGGCAGCGCCGCCGGAAGCTTCGGCCGCTTCCACGGTCACGGCCTCAATACCGCGCAGTCCGGAAAAGTCGGCAATCAAGGCGCCCAGGTGGTCCTGCCGGCTCAACTCGCCGGCCAGCATGTTGCCGACGAACAAGGCGTCAACGTCGGTGCTGGCGGCGTCGTCCAGCGCCGCCTCAATGGCGTACCAGGCCAGGTGGCGGATCGAGGTCTCCCAATGCTCACCCACGGCCGTCTGCCCGATGCCAATAATGGATACGTCAGTCATGTTTCACTCGCAATAGACGACAGACGCGTGTCCAGGGCGAAGCCTGGACCAGCGACGGACGATGGTCGTCGTCTGTCGTCCGTCGTCCAGTTAAGATAGCTTCAACTTGTCGCGGAAGCGGGTATAGGTGGCGTAATCAATCTCGATGCGCCGGCCGATGTAGGTTTCGGTGCGGGGAGCCAGGTCGCGGACTTCGTTAAGGCGCTCCGTGACCTCCAGGCTGAAGGCGTCAGAGCCGGCGCCGGAGCCGTAGCTGACGACCAGGATGCGGTCGCCGGGTTGGGCCATGTCCAGCACGGCCGTCAGGCCAATGAGCGACGAGCCGGCGTAGGTGTTGCCGATGCGCGGGCTGAGCAGCCCCGGCTCAATCTGGGCCTGGCTGAAGCCCAACATCTGGGCCGCCCGCTGGGGGAACTTGGCGTTGGGCTGGTGGAAGATGGCCCACTGATAATCGGCGGCCGTCCGGCCCAGCGCGCCCATGATGGCCTCGGCCGCACCGGTGACGTGCTTGAAGTAAGCCGGCTCGCCGGTGAAGCGGTCGCCGTGGGAGGGGTAGGTGGCGTGGGCCCGTCGCCAGAAGTCGGGCGTGTCAGTGACAAAAGAATAAGAGCCTTCAATGAAAGCCACCGCCTCGCCGGCCGGGCCAATGAGCATGGCCGCGCCGCCGGCCGCAGCGGTGTATTCCAGGGCGTCGCCCGGCCGGCCCTGGGCGGTGTCCATGCCAATGCTCAGGGCGTAGCGGGCCATGCCTGAGCCGACGAAGCCGATAGCCGCCTGCATCGCTTCGGTGCCCGCCTTGCAGGCAAATTCCCAGTCGGCCGCCTGGGTGTGGGGCACGGCGCCGATGGCCTCGGCGACGATGGTGCTGGTCGGTTTGACGGCGTAGGGGTGGCTTTCGCTGCCGACCCAGACGGCACGAATCAGTTGCGGGTCAATCCGGGCCCGGTCCAGGGCGTTGCGGGCCGCCTCGATGGACATGCTGATCACGTCTTCGTCCAGCCCATTGACGGCCTTCTCTTTAATCGGCACGCCGCCGACGCCGCCGGTCCACATGCGGGCCACCTCAGTTGCCGGCAACCGGTAGCGGGGCACGTAAGCGCCATACCCGACAATTCCCACCGGCCGGTCCGATTTCATCAAGCCATGCGTCGTATTATCGTCACTCATTTAATACCTCGGTCATCTCTTTATCTGCCACGAATTTCACGAATTACACGAAAAATTAATTCGTGCCATTCGTGAAATTCGTGTCGAAAAATTCCTTAAGCGCTCGTCTGGTGGAGCAATTCCCTGGCCCGCTCGACGCGGATGTTCTTTTCGGCGACCAGCAGGCCGGCGATTTGCTCGACCTGGCCGTCGCGCGCGCCGGCGGCCAAGGCCACCTGGCGGGCGTGGAGGCGCATGTGGCCGTGCTGGATGCCGGTAGTGGCCAGGGCCTTGATGGCAGCCAGGTTCTGGGCCAGCCCCACGGCGGCCGTGACCTGGGCCAGCTCTTCGGCTGTGGCCAGCCCCAGGATTTTTAGCGCTACCCGGGCCGTCGGGTGGACCTTCGTCGCCCCGCCGACCACACCCACGGCCAGCGGCAGGGTGATTTCGCCAAACAGGTCGCCGTTCTCGTCTACGTGCCAGTCGGTGAGCGAGGAATAAGCGCCATTGCGGGCGGCGTAGGCGTGGGCCCCGGCTTCCACGGCCCGCCAGTCGTTGCCGGTGGCAATGCAGACGGCGTCAACGCCGTTCATGATGCCCTTGTTGTGGGTCGCCGCCCGGTAGGGGTCTACTACGGCCAGGGCGTTGGCCTCTTCAATGAGCCGGGCCACGCTGGCGCCGGGCGTGCCGTCGGGCAGGGACAGCTCTTCGGCCGGCACGGTGCAGCGGGCGGTGGCCAACCGGCGGTCGCATAGGTTGGAGAGGATGCGCAGGTTGACCCGGCCGCCGGTCAGCCCGGCAATGAGTGGGGCAATGGCCTCAACGGCAGTATTGATGGCGTTGGCCCCCATGGCGTCGCGGGTGTCGTAGAGGAGGTGGACGACGAGCATGGGGCCGACGGGCGACTCGGGGAAGGGGCAGACCTCGACGTCGCGCGCCCCGCCGCCCCGGCGGACAATGTTGTGGCTCGATTCGTCGGCCGCGTCCATGAGGCGCTGCTTGTTGGCCTGAACCGCCTGGACGGCCGTGACCAGATCGGGCATATCCAGCACCTGGACCTGGCCGATCATGATCGGCTCAGTCGTTTCGGCCTGGAAGCCGCCGCCGGCCCGGGCCAGCTTGGCGGCGTGGCTGACGGCGGCCAGGACGCTGGGCTCTTCGACGGCCATGGGGACGAGGACGTCGCGGCCGTTGACCAGGAAGTTGGCGGCCACGCCCAGGGGCAGGGCAAAGGTACCGATGGCGTTTTCGATCATGTAGCCGGCCTGGGCGGCCGGCAGCCCCTGGCCCAGCAGGACGGCCTGGTCGGCCTCGTCCAGCCCGGCCCAGCCGGCGACCGTCGCTACCCGCTCTTCCAGCGATAGCTTGTAGAATCCCGGTAGACGTGATGATTTCTCAGCCATAATGCGCTCCATAGATAAGGACGACGGACGACAGACGACGGACGACTTCTTCTTACTGTCGTCCGTCGTCCGTCGTCTGCCGTCAATATTTATAACGCTTTTTGGCTGTCAAAAGCTATCGAAAGGGAAAAATGGGAGGAAATGAGAGGGATGTGGTTGTGTAGGGGGGTGGGGGTGACGACAGACGACGGACGATGGACGACGGTTGGTCAGAAAGGAATCGGGTTGGAGCGGTGGTCTAGGCGGTGAAGAGGAAGGAGATGAGGCGGGGGAAGGGGTCTGTAGCGCCGTCTTCGAGCCATTCGCCGGCGCGGCCGAGGGAGAAGCCGGCGTCGAGGGCGGCGTTGAGGTAGTCGGAGACGGAGTGGACGAAGGCAGGCACGAGGACCTCCCGGCCGGCCGTGGCGTCGTAGTAGCGGGCCTGCATGCCCTGAAGCTGGCGGTAAGGATGCAGCTCGCAACTGTAGAACAGCCCGCCCGGTCGTAATACGTGCCGCGCTTCGACAAAGACCGGCCGCAAGTCGGGGACGTGCTCCAGGACCAGGTTGGCGACGACCAGGTCGAACGGCCCGCTCAGAGGCCACGGCCGGGTCACGTCGGCCTGGACAAAGGCGACGTTGGCCGCCTGGGTGCGGGCCTGGGCCTGGCGCAACATGCCGGCCGAAAGGTCGAGGGCGACGAGGGTGCTGGCAGCGGCGGCCAGCCAGCCGGTGTTGAGACCCGTGCCCGCCCCAATTTCCAGGATGGTTTTGCCGGCCAATTCGAGCGTTTGCCGGCGCAGAGCGGCGGCGTTCAGGTCGCGGGTGAGGTTGGGGACGGTATCGTAGCCGGCGGCCCAGGCGTCGTAAGCCTGCCGGACTTCGGCCGTGGTCCCGGGTTGGGGTGAGGGGGGAGTGGTCAAAGGGTTTTTCCTTCTCTTAATGGTTCCGGCCGTCCCTTTTCAGCCGGGCTAGTAAAAGACCCGGTTAAAACCGGCTGGCGGGCCTTCTTGAGGGCCGGGCCTCCTCCGGCGACATCTCCTTCTCCACGACGGGGCCGGCCACTGGGTCTCGCTCGCCGGCGAAGCCCTGCCTCTGCCAGAGGTAGTGGTTGATCTGGGAAAGGGTGAAAGGGTCGGCCATAGCTACCAGCTATCAGCTATGAATTAGTTCAACAATCGTGCGTTGTGTCCCACAGGAGCGGCCGCCCTCCACCCGAACCAATCCGGAAAAGCACGAATCAGGCTCGGAATACCCTCGACACTGACTTTGTAATTGACGAGCGCTTCCTGGTAGCTGATACGCCCCGCCCATAATTTGAAAAATGCCGCCAAATCCGCTGTAACCAGCACATTGATCTCATAGCCGGGATCCGTTAGGCAGATGGTGACATCGTCTGTCGCCAGTATCAGCCAGAAAGTCACCCTTTCTGCACCGTGGAAGTCAAACTGCGCTACGACGCGATGCTCAGGCAGTCGCTCTACGTTGACCCGGTTACGCATCCACCACATCAGTAAGACAGGATTGAGTTCTTCTGGGGTAGGCTCGCCAAAAGCCCACTCTTCGCCCCAAACCATCAAAGAAGTGACGACATCCAGAAGTTCCTGACCCGCCTGCGTTAGCCGATATTCGGTTGTCTTGCGACCAGAACCATTGAGCCGCTTTTCGATCACACCTGCCTGTTGCAACTGCCGTAGTCGCCTGGCCAGAAGCGCTCTTGAGATTCCGGGCAGACCACGTTCCAGATCGTTGAAATGCCTCGTTCCGGTGAGCAGGTCACGAACGATTAGCAGGGTCCAGCGGTCCCCTAAGATTTCCAACGCCTTCGCTACGGGGCAATACTGGCCGTACTTGGACATGAGTCTATCTCCTATGATTCGACGACCGGTTCAGTTTCTGAACTATTACTGCATCAAATTCTAGCATACTATGACTGAGAAAAGGAATAGCCAAAGTCAGGAAGGAATGGATTGTTGTTCCGAATGACAGCGCGTTTTGATACCGCCTTGATAGGCGACACAAGGAGTGTAAAGATGTCATGGTTCGAACACGGCACATCTCGCATCTACTATGAGGATAATGGCAACGGCGATCCGGTGCTGTTGCTCCCAGGCTTCGCCGGGAGTATTGAGGAGTTTTCAGCACTGAGGGAAGTGCTGGTGGCAGCAAACTACAGGGTAATCGCAGCCGACTTGCCTGGCTCTGGCCGCTCGCAGCCGCAGCCTCGCGAGTACACTGCCACCTATTTTGAGGATGACGCACGCTCGTTCGCGGTCCTGCTACAGCACCTGGCAGTCGGACCGGCGCACCTGATGGGCTTCAGCGATGGCGGTGAGGTCTCCTTGCTGATGGCTGCTCTGACACCCGACGTTGCGCGCTCGGTGGTGACCTGGGGCGCGGCGGGTACAGTCAGCGATCCCGACGGACAGTTGCGGGAGGCGATGTATAACGTCGTTGACAATCCCATCCCACCACTTCAGCATTTCAGCGAACACCTCGTCGCCACCTATGGCGAGGCCAACGCTCGCGCCATGACTCGAAGCCTGGTAGGCGCCCTCGGCGATATCATCGAGAATGGCGGCGACATCAGCCTGTCGAAGGCGGGCAACATCACCTGCCCCGTACTCCTCATCGCGGGCGAACACGATGTCTTTGCCCCACTTGCGCTCCTCTCCCAGTTAGCCGCTCACATACGCTCTGCGGAGGTGCTGAAGGCGGAAGGTGCCGGGCACGACGTTCATAACGCCCAGCCCGAATGGCTCGCACAAACGATACTCGACTGGTTGAAGAGACAGTAGAACGTATCGAACTCACGCAACAAGAGCCGTTCGGTTGTCAGGCGGATCATCGGGTCGGGGCCTTGTCGGCCGTGTGCTGGGGGATGTACCACCAGAAGTTCAGCGGGTTGCGCGGGTTCATCGTCCGCAAGCCGCGGTGGGTGCGCAGACTGACGCCCAGCCGGCGGCGCTTGCACCGTTTGTCCAGCTCGTCCAGCACCAGGCAACGCTCCCGGTCAGAGTGGCTCAGTCCGGCCGGGTCGCTCCTGGATGAACTCTTGTGACCCTGCTGCCAGGCTTCGTAGCGGCCGTAGCCGGCCCGCGAGTAAGAGGCCAGGCCGGCGAAAAAATCGGCCAGTTGGACCAACGGCTCGCTTTCCGAATGGCAGGGAATAATTTCCTGGATGTGAAACTCTTTCTTTAAGCGCACGGTCAGCATGAGGGGCTGGCCCGATCCTTGCTCTTCCTCCACGACCAGGCTGCCCAGGTCGAGGTAGTCCTGGACTTCGTGCCAGTTCATGGCCGTCTGCTCGTCGGGCTGCAAGCGCCAGACGGCGTCGGCCGGCCAGCGGGCGCGCAGCACGTTGCGGAAGAGATGATAGTACATGCGCTGCATGTTGGCGATTTTGTCGAGCTTGCTGACCCGGTGGCGGCCGTCGCTCAGGTCCCAGGTCAGCACGTCTACCCGCAAAACGCCGCCGGCGGCCTGGTCAATGACGTAGTCGAGCAGGCGCAGGGCGGCAAAGCGCCGTTTGGCGCTGTGCAGCCGGATCCACTTGAATTCGTCTATGTCATTTTCGGCCAGGATGGCGGCCACGTCCTGGCTGGCCTGCCCGGCATGCTCATAGAGCAGGCTCACCAGGGCAATGCTGGGGTAGGGGCCTTTGCTGTAATTGCTTTCGTCGGCGTAGGCGACGTGGCTGAAGGACATCAGACGCGTTTGTCAATCACGGCCGCGTAGACCGAACCATCGGAATCAATGAAGCGGCCGGCCCCCCGGAAGTGCCGATAAAGCCGTCATCGCGCTCAATAATCTCGACCACCTCTTTGCCCTGGAGGTAATCGTATATTTCGTGACCAAGGGCGTCTTGTTCGTCTTTCATGGCTTTGAAGGACGGGGATGGTGGGGGTCAATCCAATAGACTTCCTCTGGTTTCTCAACGCTTTCAATATCCAGATTCACCACGACCGGTTCCTGGTCGCTGCGTACCACGATGCAGGCAAGTGGCTCATCGGGACTGGCGTTTAACTCTTGATGGGGTACGTACGGTGGTACGTAAATAAAATCGCCGGCCTCGGCTACGGCCGTGTATTCGAGGTGCTCTCCCCAGCGCATGCGCGCCTTTCCCCTGATCACGTAGATAATACTTTCTAGCTGGCCATGATGGTGGGGGCCGGTTTTCGCGTTTGGTTCGACATGCACCGTGCCGGCCCAAATTTTATTGGCCCCGGCCGAAGCCCGCGTAATGGCCGCGGCCCGCATCATGCCTGGGGTCTGAGGTGTATTTGAGTCGAGTTGATCGCTACGAACGATTCGGACGCCGTTGTTCCGCCAGCCTGGTGTTGAATCAGACATTACAAGCCTCTCCAGTTCACTTAAGGTCTACCATAGTTCCCAAATAACTACTGTAATTGTAATAACCTTTAAGCTGAGTTCAAAGAAGGCTTACCCATAGTGCCTGGCAC
>JAKEFB010000239.1 GCA_022616275.1 Chloroflexota bacterium | reverse complement strand
GGGGCACGAAGCGTGCGGGGCACGAAGCGTGCCCTCGGAGACCTGCGGGGTTTTCCGGGCAATCTCTGGTAAAAAAAGGGGAAATTAGATAACATAATATAAATCGTGAGCAATGCGCTGAGGCGTTAGCTAGGAGGACGTTAGGCCCATGAGCATGAATGTCCAGTTACAACAGGCGATTGCGGCGGCCCGGGCCGGTAAAAAGGCCCAGGCCCAGGTGTTGCTGGCCCGGGTTCTCAAAGATGAACCAGACAATGTACATGGCTGGTTCTTACTCAGCACCCTGGTGGATTCGCCGGAGCAACAGATCCGCTACCTGAACAAGGTGCTGGAAATTGACCCGACCAATGTGCGGGCCAGGGAGCACCTGGCCCAACTTGGAGCTGAAAGCACTACCCCCGAACCACCCCTCGCCCAGGAAGAACCTACTCCCGAGCCGGTCGCCCCTGTGCCACCCAGCAGCAGAGAGGAGGACATGGAAGAAGCCACTGCCTGGTTAGAACAGTTGGCCGCCCGGCAGGGCGCGCCAGCCGAAGAATTAACCACCGGGTTGGAATGGCTGGAAGAGGAAACAGTGGTCGTAATGGGCGAGTCGCCGGCTGACTTGATGGAAATGGAGGAAGCGCCAGCGAGCGAAGAACCAGCCCTGACACCCGCCCGGCCGGCCATTTCTGATAAATCGCTGGATCTCCTCTCTCAGGCCGAGGCAGACACCATTCCCGCCTGGCTGGCCGGGGACGAAGAGTTCATTGGCGGTGTTACGCCGGCGACCGAAGCGCCGACGGTGGTAGACCAGCCACCGCCGGAGTTGACGGATTTGCCTGACTGGCTGCAATCGGGTCCGGCCGAAGAGTGGCTGGAAAAGGAGTCGCCTGGCAAAGGCAAGGTACTGTGGAAGGCTGGCGAAGGCGAAGCGTCACTATCAGAGGCTGAAAAGCCGGCTGCCCCGGCCCCGGCCGCCAGGCGATCCACCAGGGCCAGGCAAGAGGCCAGCCAGGGTAGTTCAAACGTCCTCCTGGGAGTTCTGGTCGTTCTTTTCCTGGTTGTGTTCCTGGTCCTCGCTTACTTCGTGCTCAACTCCTTTGCCTAGCAGAGACGGCTGAAGCCCTTACTACAAAATCACGCCAAGTTCACGCCCCACCCGCTCAAACGTGTCCAGGGCCATCTCCAGGTCGTTGGCGCTGTGGGCGGCCGAATTCATGACCCGGATCCGGGCCTTATCCTGCGGCACGGTCGGATAGCCAATGGCCATCGCAAAAACACCTTCTTCAAACAAACGGCGGCTGAATTTCTGGGCCAGCGGCGCTTGGCCCAGCATCACGGGCACAATCGGCGTCTGGCTATAGCCGGTGTTAAAGCCCAGGTTTTGCATCCCTTCCCGGAAAACGGCCGCGTTGGACCACAACTTCTCGACCAGCTCGGTAGATTCCTCCAGGACGTTGACAGCCTCCAGGCAGGCGGCCGTGTCCGGGACCGTCATGGCGCTGGAAAAAAGGAACGGCCGGCCGCGCTGCCGTAGCCACTCGACGATGACCTGTTTGCCGGCCACCATCCCGCCCATCACGCCAAAGGCCTTGCTCATTGTGCCCACCTCAACTTCTACCCGGCCGTGCAGGCCAAAGTGGTCTACAATGCCCCGGCCGCCTTCGCCCAGGACCCCTTCCCCGTGGGCGTCGTCCACCATCAGGAGGATGTCGTGTTCCTCGGCCACTTCGACAATTTTATCCAGCGGAGCAATGTCGCCGTCCATGCTGAAAACGCCGTCGCTGACGATGAGGCGGCGGCCGTATTCCGTCGTCTCGACAATCTTACGCTGCAAATCGGCCACGTCGTTGTGGTTGTAGCGCACAATCTCCGCCCGGCTCAGCCTGCTGCCGTCAATGATGCTGGCGTGGTTTAACTCGTCGGAAAAGATCACGTCCCCCCGGCCGACCAGGGCCGGAATCGTAGCCAGGTTGGCGTTGAAGCCGCTCTGGAAGGTAATGCAAGCCTCCGCCTTCTTGAACTGCGCCAGCCGCTTTTCGAGTTGGACGTGCAGAGTTTGTGTCCCGGCAATCGAGCGCACGGCCCCTGGGCCAACGCCATATTCGTCAACCGCCCGCTTGGCCGCCTCGCGCAGGCGCGGGTGGTTGGCCAGGCCCAGGTAATTGTTGGCGCAAAAGTTCAGCAGCCGCCGGCCGTCAATCGTCACCCAGGCATCCATCGGCGACTCAATCGTTCGAATGGTGTTATACAGCCCGGACTCCTTCAGCCCGGCAATCTCCTCTTCAATCCATGTCGTTTTATTACCCATCATTTCTCCTCATAACGATAAGACCAATCGCAAGCCCTGTTCTACCCATTCCATCTCCCTGGCTGCCAGGTGGCCGACCTCGTCGGTCAGCAGTATCTTGTCAATGGTAATCAACTGGGAAACGTTACTCCTACATGCCCGACGGAAAGTCAAAAAAACGAACTTCCAGCCCGTACTTAGCGGCGAGGTGTTGGCCGAGGGCCTGGACGCCCACTGTTTCCGTGGCGTAGTGGCCGGCGTAAATGACGTTCAGGCCGTGGTCGGCTGCTGCCCAGTAATGGGCGTGAGACGTTTCACCGGTCAGAAAAGTATCTGCGCCCACCGCTTTGGCTCCGGCGACCTCGTCGGCCCCAAAGCCGGACAAAATGGCCACGCTCTGGACTTCGGCCGGGCCGTAAGCCAGGACGCGGACCGTCGTCTGCAACCTTTCTTCCACCTGACCGGCCAAGGCTGCCAGTGTCGTGCCGGCCTGCGCCTGGCCATACACGCCTAGAGGCGTGCCGGTGGGAGCGCACCACCAGCCGGCTACGCTTACATCCAGCAGGCGAGCCAGGACAGCATTGTTGCCTACCTCCGGGTGCGCGTCCAGGGGCAAATGAGCAGCGTAAAGATGGATCCCGTGGCCCAGCAACAAACGCACCCGGCGGCCGAGCGGTCCGGCAATCGGCTCTACCGAGCGCCACAACACCCCATGATGCACCAAGAGCATATCTGCGCCCCAGGCCGCGGCCGCTTCAATGACGGCCGGGGCCGCGTCTACGGCCAGCGCCAGGCGTGTAATTTCCTCTTTCTCAGCTTCCACCTGCAACCCCTGGGGGCCGTAATCCTTGATGTCGGCCACGTTCAGGTAGCTATCCAGGTAAACAACCAGTGCTGCTCGTTTCATCTCAGTCACTTTCGCTGCGGCCGGCCTTTGACCGAGCCCTCCAGGCGCAATCAGGAGACCAGCCTGAGCAAACAGATCTCAGGTTAAAAAATTGACGCTGCCGCGCTTCCCATGCTATACTGCGTGCCGGCATGAGTATGGGCAACAGGCTAAACGAACCGGTTCTCATTTTAAATGTGAACTTTGAACCCCTACATGTTTGTAACACCAGGCGGGCATTGGAGCTGGTTTTCGCCGGAAAGGCAGAGATTCTCCTCAACGGCCGGGGGGTTATTCGTAGCGCCTCAACCGAATTTGAAATACCTTCCGTCATTCGCCTGGGCTATATGGTCAAGCGGCCGCGCCAGCAAATTACCCTGACCAAGCGCGAAATTCTGCGGCGTGACGATTACATCTGCCAGTACTGTGGCCAGAAAGCCAGCGTGCTTACGGTGGACCACGTGATTCCCCGCCGGCTCGGTGGCCAGCACATCTGGACCAACGTCGTGGCCGCCTGCCCACCCTGCAATCGGCGCAAAGGTGGCAAAACCGTGGACCAGGCCAACATGAGGCTGCGTCGGTTGCCGTTTGAGCCGAATCCCTCCGCTTACTACCG
Organism: Chloroflexota bacterium; assembly: GCA_022616275.1. Lineage (GTDB taxonomy): Bacteria > Chloroflexota > Anaerolineae > Promineifilales > Promineifilaceae. Next base: position 35,686 of record JAKEFB010000239.1, on the reverse strand, counting down.
CTTCAGCCGCCACCTGACTACTCACGAGGAATGGGAGCAGTTCATTCAGGGCTGGTAACGGCGTTGGCCTTAGCCAGTTCTAGAATGCGAGGAAGACCGGTATCAATTAAGGTGCTTACTTCCCGCACCATTTGCTCGTAGCCAGACCGGGGGCCGCCGTAAGGGTCACTGACGCTATAGGGGGGGCCAGCCATCTCTGACAGCAAAAAGATTTTGCCCGCGTAACGGGGAAACTCAGCCCGCAGCGCCTCGACATGGCCAGATTCCATACATAAAACCAGGTCAGCCTCGCTCATAAGCCTGGCTTCAATAGGGCGAGAGAGGTGCAAACTGATGTCAATCCCCTGTTCAGCCATTAGCTCAACGCTGAAAGTGGAGGCGGCTCGCCCGTCAAGAGCCCAGGTGCCGGCCGAACTGACCTGCCAATCGGCCAGGTCCTGCTTCTGCAGGCGGTCGCGCAACAACGCCTCCACGACAGGCGAGCGGCAAATGTTGGCTGTACAGACGACTAGAATGTGCGGCATACTTTTTCTCTGCTAAACCACCCGGAGGTTGAGAACCTCCGGGAGGTTGTTTTTGTTGTATCACAGTAAATCGCAAAAGGCGAATAGGTTGCCGGCCATCAGGCCGTGCCCCCCCAGGATCACGGGGATGGGTGCAGCCATTACGGCGGCCGTAAAAGCGCGCAGCCAGGGGTGGCTAATTTCCTCCACCAGGCCTAAATCGGAGGCAAAACGGTCGGCCTCGGACGGCCAGCGGCCGTGGTGGGCCAATAGGACCCGGGTATCCAGGAAGGCGGCCTGCGCCTGGCTGGAGAGCGTGGCTACGAAGCCCTCCAGCCCGATCATATCAATGTAATCGGCCAGCAAGGAGTAGACTTCCCCCCGGGCCTGCCGGCCGCTGGAGACCATGCCCCGTTCTTCAGAGACAATGCGCAGCCAGGCGCGGGTAGCCCGATTGAGGGCCTGCCAGGCCTCCGGCCCAATCCGGCCGGCAATAAAGACCTGGCTGGCCGGAGTCGCCAGCACAGCCAGCGCCCGCTCCAGCCGGCCGGTATCCAGGGGCAGGCCGGCCAGGTAACGGCGTAGATGCGGCCGCGTGGCCGGGTGCAGACGCAAGAGCAACAGGTCGGTCGGCACGTCCACGTCTAGCCGGGTCGCAGTCGCGGCCGGCAGCGCATGTATAGGCAGGCCCGCCTCGGCCGAAAGCACCCAGCCCAACATGTTGTCCTGAGGCAGACGCTCTATCCAGCCGGATAGGATAGAAGCCGGGGTCACTCCGGCCCAGTCGCTGGCAAACTGGTTATTGGTGATCACAACCTGATCGGCCGCTGCCAGCCTGGCGACCACGTTACTCAGGGCGGTTTCGTCCAGCAGCGGCGCCGCGCCGCCGCCGAAGTAGAGCAGACGGTCAATAGTCCACTCCTCCACCAGAGTAGCCAGGCGCCGGCCGACATGGATAGGACCGGGCGGGCTGGGGACGTGGTCTACCATTGCTACGGGCAATGGCTCTGGGGAAACCAGGATAATCCGCTCTACCAATGGCTGGCCACTTAATTGTTCCAGCAGGTCTTGGGCGGCGGCCCGGCGTGCTCCCCGCATCCAGGCTACCGGCTGGGTGGCCCCACCCCCTTCACCCACCATCACAACGGCCGTAATCATAAAGAGTTGTGCCAGGCACTCAAGAGTGCCTGGCACATCTTTTGCTTTAGTCAAATACCGGCTCGATAAGGCCGTAACTGCCATCCCGCCGCTTGTAGAGCACATGAATGGCCTCTTCGTCGGCGTTAAAGAAGACGAAGAAACTATGGCCTAGCAGTTCCATTTGCTCAATGGCCTCGTCCGGGGCCATCGGCCGCAAGGGGAACCGCTTACGGCGCACAATGCCCAGCTCCATCCCTTCCTCTTCTAGCTCCTCGGCCTCTTCCACGGGCAAGGGTTCACCCACGACCAGCTCCTCCACGCCGCCACTCCGGCGATCTTTGCGGCGCTTGCCCCGGTAGCGTTTAATCTGACGATACAGTTTGTCCACAACCTGGTCAACAGCAGCAAACATATCGTTGCTGCGCTCTTCAGCACGCAGGATAGTACCCCGGTTGTCACGCACGGTGATTTGGGCCACCTGCCTTTCGTTGGCGCTACGGGTATTTTCGGCCGCAAGCTCTACCCGGACGTCAGTCAAATCGGGCATGTACCGATCCAGTCGCCCGGTTTTCCTTTCGACGTGGCTTTGCAGCCTGGGGGTCAGGTCTACATTGTGAACGTTGATTGAGATTTCCATACTTTCCTCCTAAAGAAGAGTGATGAGCGATGAGTGTGGTTGGCCGGGCCAACCGCGAGGAGTGAGTGAGCACTCTCTATTGCTACTCATTCATCGCCTACTTGCAAACTCGCACACATATCCAGTGGGTCAGCGGGGCAGTTGTAGTGCAGCATCCTGGTCGCCCACGGCCCGCGCCAGGCAGTAGGCGGCTACGGATTTGGCCCCGGCCGCCAGTAAGGCCTCGGCGGCCGCAGCCAGTGTGGAACCGGTGGTACAGACATCGTCTACCAGGAGAATGTCCTTACCTATCACGCGAACCGTTGCGGCGGTGAAAGCGCCGTGGACGTTGGCCTGTCGTTCGGCGGCGCCCAGGCTTACTTGTGGCCGGGTGTGCCGGGTGCGCTGCAGCGCGGCCGGGTCAGTGGCCCAACCAAGGCGGGCGCTCAGGGCTTTCACCAATAGCTCGGCCTGGCTAAAACCCCTTTCCCGCTGGCGGGCCGGATGCAGGGGAACGGCCAGCGCCAGGTCTACCGGCCTCTGCCAGCGAGGCCAGGCCTGAACCATCAAGTCGGCCAGCGGCCGGGCCAAGCCGAAATAGCCTTCATACTTCATCAGGCGAATGGCCGGGGGGATGGGGCCGGCATACAACGTGGCGGCGCGAACCTGATCCAGCGGCAAGGGGCGTTCCTGGCAGGTAAGGCACTCATCTATGGGTTGGTTTTGCGGCGAGCCGCAGCGGCGGCAAAGAGGATCGGCCAACCAGGGCACGGCCGCCAGACAGTCGTCGCATAACATCTGACCAATACGCTGGCAGTTAGCGCACACAGGGGGCAGGAGTAAATTAACAAAAGCGCTTGCTAAACGTCTTGCCTGCTGGGGCCAGGAACCCTCAGCGTGGAGGCTACCAGACAAGGATCACCCACCCTACAAAAGTAGACTGAAACGTTTCAGGAATAGGCTCTCGCCGAGAGCCAGAAACGCCAGCGCCCTCTTCCCCGGCGCGGCCGGGCTGTTAACCAAAGACGCGCTGGACTGCCTCGTTGCGCAAAACCTGGAACATGGCCGGCCCTAAGAGCACAATAAACATGGAGGGGAAGATGAGAAAGACCATGGGGAACAACATCTTCACCGGAGCCTGGTGCGCCTTTTCTTCAGCTCGCTGGCGGCGGCGAATCCGCATCTGTTCCGACTGGATGCGCAATACCTTTCCAATGCTGACACCTAACTGGTCGGCTTGCAGGATAGCAGCCACGAAGCTGGCTACGTCAGCCACCTCCATCCGGTCCGTCATATCGCGCAACGACTGGCGGCGCGACTTACCCAACTGCATTTCGTGGATGACGCGACCAAATTCCCGGGCCAGCGGATCGTCCCACTTCTCGTCCACCTTGGACATGGCGCCGTCAAAGGTCAGTCCCGCGTCCACGCAAATAGACATCAGGTCCAGCGCGTCCGGAAATTTCTTGATGATGGCATCCTTCCGGCGGCGGATCATGGAAGTCAGGTACATCTGGGGCAGGAAAAAGCCCAACGCGGCCACAATCAGGGCGTATAGCAACCGTTTAGCTGGTTCGGCCGCATACTCCCCGACGACAAAGAAAAAGAGAATGCCTAAAAAGACGGTGATAGCGCCTCGGAGCACCAAAAATTCGGCGGCCGACATGTTGCGTGGGCTACCAGCCAGCTCTAACTGGTGAGCCGTCCGTTCCAGGGCAGTTTGCGGCGTAAAGCGAACGACAAAGTTGCTCAGCCGGCGCAAAATAGGCACAAAGATCCGATCCGTGATCGGCAGTGACAACTCAATTTCTTCAATTGGGACCGGCTCCTCACGGGCCGCGTACTCGTCAATACGAGTGCTCAGAGGGTCCTCTTCAGCCCGCCGTAACAGCACAATGCTGGCGGCAATTAACAAGAAAGCTGCTACTCCACCGGCGAGAATGAGCATTTTCTACCTCCGTTCGTCACGCATAACCGTTGCGTCTATTCTCCACGTCCCGTCTGGTGGGAAGAATTAAACCTCAATATCTACAATTTTCTGAATGACAACCATACCGATGCCCATCATAATGAGCCCAACTGCCATCACAATCCAGCCGCAGGGAATCAAGTTGAGGATCTTGGGCGGCTCGTTGATCCACAACTGGCTGACGTAGTCGCGATTAATCAGGAACAGGACGAAACCCAGGGCAATCGGCAGGAAGCTAATAATCCAGCCAGACAAACGGCCCTGGGCCGTCAGGGTGCGAATTTCGCCCTTAATTCGGACCCGTTCCCGAATGGTAAAGCTAATAGTATCGAGCACTTCGGCCAGGTTACCACCAACTTCTCGCTGGATGTTCACGGCCGTCACAACCAGGTCCAGATCCTCGCTAGGCACGCGGCGCAGCATATTCTCCAATGCCTGGGGCACGCTTAACCCCAGCCGCACTTCCTGGACCACGCGCTCGAATTCTGCCGACACCGGAGCCGGCAACTCGGTGGCAATCGCCTCCATTGCCTGCAGGATGCTATAGCCAGAGCGCAAGGCATTCACCCACAGGTTGAGGGTATCGCTAAGCTGGCCCTCAAAAAGACGTAGCCGGCGCTTGGCCGTCTGGCCGACGTAAATGCGGGGGACAAACGAACCTATGAACGCACCGACAGCAAATATAATGCTATCTAACGTGGGCGACGCGGCGTTTATCAACAGAACAAAGGCGAAGCCCCCGGCGACGGCCGCAGCAAACTGGAAGGCAATGTACTCGCTGACCCGCAGTTTAACATCGGCCTTGCTAATCCGCGTCTTAATGCGCTGGGTAAAACCACGCTTGGCCAGAGCCCGGTCCAGTTTTTCGGCCACGGCTTCTTCACGCAGCGAAACGATTGGTTCGCCGGTATCCACTGACGTGGCACTGACGTACTCTTCCAGCCGTTCATCCACGGTCCCCCGGCCGCCGCCGGCGAACAGGGCAATACCGAAACCAACCAAGAGCAAAACCAATATACCGGCAGCGCCGTAAATGATGATAGGATCCATCGTCCTACTCCTTCCTGGCAATCAGGTGCAACACCGTCTGCCTATGCCAGCTAACGACCCCGTGTCCCAATACCAAAGATTGAGGGCGGCAGCATAATACCCGCTTCTTGAATCTTGAACATAAACTTCGGCCGCAGACCGGTGGGCCGCAGGCGGCCGATCACTTTACCGTTTTCAAAGCCTGTTTGTTCAAAACGGAAGATTTCAGACATGGTAATTACGTCACCTTCCATACCCTGGATTTCGCTAATGGAGGTGACTTTACGAGTTCCGTCCCGCATACGGTCCTGGTGAACTACGAGGTCAAGGGCCGAGGCGACCTGCTCGCGAATAGCCCGGTGGGGCAGATCCATACCGGCCATCAGCACCATCGTTTCGAGGCGGGCCAGCATGTCGCGCGGGCTGTTGGCGTGGGCGGTGGTCAGGCTACCGTCGTGACCGGTGTTCATCGCCTGGAGCATGTCCAGCGCCTCGCCGCTACGGACTTCGCCGACGACAATCCGGTCGGGGCGCATACGCAGCGAGTTAACCACCAGGTCGCGGATCGAAACCGCGCCTCGTCCTTCTACGTTGGACGGGCGGGATTCCAACGTCACCACGTGTTCCTGGCGGAGCTGCAACTCGGCCGCGTTTTCGATAGTGACGATGCGTTCCCCATCAGGAATAAAACCCGAAAGAATATTCAACAGGGTGGTCTTGCCGGAACCGGTACCGCCCGAAATAATCACGTTGCACTTGGCGATCACGGACGCCTTCAGGAACTCCACCGCTTCCCGGGTGATGGAGCCAAACTCAATCAGGTTTTCCACGGTGAGTGGAATCTTAGAAAAGATACGAATAGTCAGGGTTGGACCGACCAGGGAAATAGGCGGGATGACGGCGTTGACGCGGGAGCCATCGGGCAAACGAGCGTCCACCATCGGCGAGCCTTCGTCAATACGCCGGCCCAGGGGAGCGACGATCCGGTCAATGATCCGCAGCAGATGTTCATCACTCTCAAAACTGGCATTCACCCGCTGCAACTTGCCCTCGCGCTCAATATAGATGTGCTTAGGACCGTTGACCATAATTTCGGTGATGCCATCCACGTTTAGGAATTGCTCCAGCGGACCGTATCCCAGAATTTCGGCCACAATGGATTCAAAGAGGCTACGTTTTTCGTTGCGGGTGAGGACGATCTGTTCCTCTTGCAACATGGTCTCAAACATCTCTTGAATCGTGGCCCGGACCTCAGAGGTCTGGGTGATGTCCATGCTGGGGTCCAGCTCAGCAATTAGCTTTTGCTGGATGCGGTTTTTCAGGTCGGTATAGGCATCCCGGGCACCGCCAACACCAGGAGAGGCGCGTTTGACCCGTAACTCTTGTAGTTTTGAAGGTTGTTGTTCAGGGCCTGGTTCCTGACTCCGTTCAATGCGCTTTAAAAGTGACACAGTTGTTCTCCATCCTGAATAAATTAACGGCTGCCAAACAGGCGAGACAATCGGGTTGAACCGGCCGGCTGTTCAGATACTTCCGGTTGATCCAGTCGCTGCAATTCTTCCATCATCTGGTTGGCCAGTTGGGTCAGGGCTACGGCGGCCGGGCGTTTCTGCCACTGTCCATAGACCAGGGGGCGGCCCTGGTCAGCAGCGTTGTAGGCTACTTCATCCTCGGGGATTATGCCGATCACCGGCCGTTTCAGTGTGTCGGCAATATCCTTAATCGTGATGTTATGCCGGTTGGAACCATGATTGACGACCAGCACGACCTTGTCCCGTTCATACTCCAGGCCCTCGCTGAGGTCAAAGAAGCGGCTGATGTTCTTTAAACTCGGCAAGTTTTGCTGGGACACCAGAATAATGCGATCCGCAGCGTCCAACATGGCCAGAGTTACGTCGTTGAGCGTCGAACTGGTATCTACGACGACGTATTCAAACATGCGTCGCAGGCTCTTGAGTAATTGCTTCACGTGGCTTTCCGTGACCAGTTCCGCCATTTCTGGCCGGAGCGGCGCCAGCAACGCCTTCAGGCCGCTCTGGTGGTTGGACATGACGCTGCTAACGAGGTCCTGATCTAGTTCGGCAATGCGTTCGATAACGTCAATGACGCTTGTCATCGGTTTCAGATTGAGCATTACACCCACGTCGCCAAACTGGAGGCTGCCGTCCAGGATCAATGTCTGCCGGCCCTGGTTGGCCATGGCTACAGCCAGGTTCACTGCCACCGTGGTACAGCCCGTCCCCCCCTTGGGGCTAAAAACGGCCACCACTTTGCCTTCCGAGGGGGCTTGCCTGGGCCGGCCGGGGATCTCGGGAGCAACCGGCTGCCGTTCCGGCCCGCGCGTGGGAACGACAGGCCGGCTTTCATAGACACGCCGGATAGCCGCCACCAGCTCGTCCCCCGAAAAAGGCTTCATCAGGAAATCTCGCGCCCCAGCCAGCATCGCCCGGCGCAAATAATCTGCCTCGCTTTGCACAGACATGATAATGACCTGGGCTTCAGGCACGGCCTTGGAAATTGTCTGGCTGGCACCAATGCCGTCCACCCCCGGCATGTTGATATCCATCAGGACAACATCCGGCCGGTGTTGCCGGGCCATTTCCACGGCCTGGTTGCCATCCCCCGCCTGGCCGATCACCTCCATGTCCGGTTCAAACTGCAAGAGTTTACGAACGTTTTCCCGTGTTTCCGGGAGGTCATCAACAATAAGGACGCGGATTTTGTCTGACATTGTTTACTTCAATTTTTACGTTCGCTTTGATTGATAAATTGTAACCATCCCGGCGCCGCACAGGCAATAGCTTATGCCCACATCATACAATGATACAGAACAAAGTCAAGATACCACCTAAAGTATATGCGAACTACCGGATGAAAACAATACATCCAAGAGAGAGAATAGTACCAAAAGGAGTTAGAGTAAAGAGTTAGAGTTAGAGTTTACGGTCATGCAGCAGCACACTAACTCTAACTTAAAACTCTAACTCTTAAGAGAACCGAACGCGCAGCAAGGTATAAATGGCTTCCACGCCGTCTACCCAGGATATTTTTTTGCCTTCGTCGGCGCGGCGCGGGTTGTAGGAAATAGGCACCTCCTTAATACGGCAACCGGCTTTCAACAGGTGGCCGGTAATCTCCGGTTCAAAGTCGAAGTGAACGCAACGCAAGCGGACGCCTTGTAGAACCTCTCGCCGGAACAGCTTATAGGCTGTCTCCATATCGGTCAACTTTCCCCGGAACAGCACGTTGGTCAGCGTAGTCAGGAAACGATTGGCCAGCCTGGTGCGGGAAGAGATGGCCCGGCGTTTGTGTTTGTTCAAAAAGCGCGATCCATACACCACATCGCTTTCCCCAGCCAGAACAGGCGCTAGCAACAAGTGATATTCGTCAGGGTTCAACTCCAGGTCAGCATCCTGGATCAGGATCAGGTCGCCGGTGGCGTAATGCAGGCCCAGGCGCACGGCCGCCCCCTTGCCCAGGTTAATCGGCGTGGAATGGAGCTTGATGAGTTCCGGCCGGGCTGCCCGCCGGCTCTCAATGATGAGTTCGCTGGTATCGGTGGAACCATCGTTGGCCACGATGACTTCCATTTCAATGTGGCCAACGTCCACGCGGGTCACACGATCAATCAGCTCTCCAATAGTCATCTCCTCGTTATACACTGGAATAATGACAGATAGTTTCATAGCCTTACCTTGCGTTTAGAGTTACGTCCTAATCCTAACTCTAACTTTAACGGATACGATAAATGGTGGCTTCGTCGTTCTGAAAAACGGGCGCCAGGTAGGCGGCCTGGGCCAAGTCGAAAGCGCCCAACATCCGCTCCGCCCGGCCGGCAAAAACGTAGACCACACCATACTCTTCCAGGAGGGCCTGGCGCCAGTCGTCGCTGGCGTTGGCGCTGAAAAACTGTTCTACATATTGCCGCCTGGCCTCAAAATCCACCGTTTCATAGCGCTGCCCCACCACTACCGGGCGGCCGGTCTGGGCCGGGAGATAGCTGCCTGTCCAGTAAGCTGACAGAACCACCTCACCAGGCGCTGAATGGCCGGCCAACCAGGCCATGGCTTCCAGCTCTGCGTCCGGCCGAAAGAAAGGATAAGGTTGCTCCACCACCAGGATGTATAACATGCTGGCCCACAAATAGAGATGGACGAGACTGGTCACGGCCAGCACAATAACCACCAGCAACCGCCGCAGCCCGGCCACGCTGTAGCGCGGCCGCTTCAATAGGGTGGCAAAGAAGGCGCTCTTCAACAGGCGCGGCCATAGTACCTGGTACAACCCAACCGTGGCCAGAATAACCAGCGGAACCTGGAGACCCTCGACAAAGCGTCGCTGCGGGTTGACGGGCGTGTACAACAACAAGGCTGCGGCCGCCACCCACAGCCAGAGAAAAACAAAAAGGTGCGGCCGGATCTCCGGCCGCCGAACAGCCCGCCAACCAAAAGCCGCCAATGCCAGGTAAGGCGCATAGGCCAGCAGGTAGTGGATGGGGTTAGGCGACAACGTCACGGCCTGGGCATTCCACTGCTGCAATAAGGGGTGGGTGACGTAAATCCACTGGTAATAGAGGAACAAAGGCGCCGGGATCAGGAAAACGGGAGCCAGCAGGGCGGCCTCCAACCATAGGACGCGCCGGTAACGCCAGGTGCGGGCGGCGTAGAAGGCCGCCAGTACGGCAATAATAAGAAAGAGCAAAAAGGGATAAACAACAGCCAGCAGCAGGTGGGCCAGTCCGGCCGCCAGGCTAAACCCCCAACGCGGCCAGCCATGGGCTCCCGCGACAGCCCAAAAAGCCGGCCATAGCGTCAACACAATCAGGCTAATGCCCGCAGCGAAATGGGGGTAAGTCAGGGCACTGTAGAAGGGGTGGGCTTCGGGCATTAATAAATCTACCGGCACGGCTTCCAGGGCCGTCGCCCGTTCCCAGGCCAAGGGGAAGCGGACCCAGTCGAAACCACCGCCCAGGAGAATGAGCAAGTAAGCGGTAAAGCGCTGGCCGCTGTCAGGTAGGGCAAAGGCGACAAAGGCAAAAACGGTTAGAAACAGCATCAGGTCGGCCGAAAAAAGCCCCAGGTGCCAGGCGGCCACGGCCGAAAGGCCGAGCAGCCGGGCCAGGTGGCCTAAAAAGAGGTAAAAGCCTTGAATAAAGGCTGGCTCGTGCTCCTCTGGCGTAAACAGGTTGCGGTAGCCCCAGGCCCCACTCCGCCCCTGCTCAATGGCTGAAAGGTAGCTACCATCTTCGACGTTGATCAGCAAGCCAGTGTAAATGGTTCCCGGCGCGGCCAGCCGGTGGCCCAACAGGTAAGGACCCACCACCAACAGCGTCATCAGCAGAGCAATGACGCCGGCCAGAACCCATTCTCGCCGGGAGACCTGCCAACTAACCTCCCGGAAGTTGCGAACATCCGGGAGGTTGTTTTCCTCAAACGCCACTGCTTGACCAGCCATACAAGCCCGCGTAGACTGGTGCAGGCACGAACTATCGTGCCACTACTCAACGCCAGTCTATTGTATGTCTACAAAAATTAACTTGAAACGGATCCTGACTCGCTTCGCTTTAGTGCTGCCGTTGACGCTGCTCATCATGGGGGCAGTTCCGGTGATCTACTTCGGCCGCATCTACCTGGCCGGTTATCTGCACGGCGCTTCAGTCAAGATTACCATCACGCCGCCGGTTGCGCCGGCCGTTTCTCGGCCACCCGAGGCCGGGGCCGCTGTCCCACCAGCTCAACCAGTGGCGGCCATCCAACTCACGCCGGTCGTGGGGGGACTCAACCAACCCGTTTACCTGACCCATGCTGACGGCGGCCGCCTCTTTATCGTCGAAAAAGGTGGCCTTATTCGCGTGGCTGAAGGTGGGCAACTGTTGCCCCAGCCATTCCTGGACATCAGCGACCTGGTTGGTTCGGACGGCGTGGAACAGGGGCTGTTCAGCGTTGCTTTTCACCCTGAATACGCCAGCAACGGCCGGTTCTTCGTCAACTATACCAATAACGACGGGCATAGCGTCATTGCTCGTTACCTGGTTAGCCCGGATGATCCCAACCAGGCCAATGAGAGCAGCGCCACCACGCTGTTGATGGTCGGCCAGCCCTTTGAGCTGCACAACGGGGGCCAGTTGCAATTTGGACCTGACGGCTACCTTTACATCGGGCTGGGCGACGGCGGCACGACCGGCGATTTCTTCGGCTTCGCTCAAAAGACCAGCGACCTGTTGGGCAATATCTTGAGGCTGGACGTTGATAGCGACGACCTGTACGCCATTCCGGCCGACAACCCCTATGTAGACGACGATGACCGGCGCAACGAAATTTGGGCCATTGGATTACGCAATCCCTGGCGCTTCAGTTTCGACCGCCTGACAGGCGATTTGTATATTGCCGACGTAGGCCAGTTTACCTGGGAGGAAGTTAATTTCCAACCGGCCGGCAGTAGCGGCGGCGAAAATTACGGTTGGGATATCCTGGAAGGGGCTCACTGCTACGACAAAGAGAGTTGCCAGATGGAGGGCTTTGCTATCCCGGTGGCCGAGTATAACCACGCCGAGGGCGGCTGCGCCATCACAGGCGGCTACGTTTACCGGGGCAGCCAATTCCCCATCCTGGCCGGCAATTATTTTTTCGCCGATTATTGTTCAGGCGTCATCTGGAGTCTAGTCCGTCTGGCCGATAACACCTGGGTCAAGAACCGCGTGTACGACAGCAATTACACTATCTCCAGCTTCGGTGAAGACGCGGCCGGCGAGTTGTACGTTCTCGACCTGACCTCAGGGAGCATCTACCAACTCCAACCTTGAGTAAGGGGCATGAACTATCGTGCCCTTACGCTACAAGCAAAAAGAGCCCTGTTTTTAGCAGGGCTCTTTTTAAACTAACTGGTAACTGAAATGGCTATTAGCCGCCGAGACCGTTCGTGATCTGGCTGAAGACGTTACCAATCTGGGGGCCAAGGAGGGCCAAAATCGCAATAACAACGATAGCGACTAATACAAGCACCAACGCATATTCGACCAGGCCCTGGCCATCTTCACGGGAAAGGAATAACATTTGATTACCTCCTTCTAGGGAATGATAAAGATTAAATCTTCAGTGAGATTATATAACAAGAGAATACCTTTTGCAACGGGTAACCGCAATAGGAGAACAGTACTTAAAGTGTAGAGGTACGATAATTCGGGCACGATAGTTCGCGCCCTTACTCAATTGATCATCATGCCGGACTCGACGGGGATGGTAAATTCGGCCCGGGTACCCTGCCCCAGACTGCTCTGAATTTCCAGCTCACCGCCCAGCATGGCAATCCGTTCCCGCAATGTGGATAGGCCAATAGACCTGGCCGAAGCGTTGTTCATGGCATCGTCCACGTTGAAGCCACTGCCGTTGTCTTCGACAACCACCAGCACCCGGTCCTGGTCCAGGTCGAGCAAGACCTGGATTTGGGTCGCCTGGCCGTGAATCTGGGCATTATTGAGCAATTCCTGCACCGACCGGAATATCGTAACCTCGATGTGCTCCTCCAGACGGCGCTCAATGCCGGTAACGGTAATGGAAACCGAGATGTTGTTCTTTTCCTGGAAAGACTCGGCGTAACGGCGCAGCGTGGGCACTACGCCCAGATCATCCAACATCATCGGCCGCAGGTCAAAGATGAAGTTCTTAACAGCGCCAAAGGTAGAGGCGGCCGCGCTCTTTAGGGCGTTCAATTCAGCGCGGGCCCGGTCCGGGTTGTTGTCGAAAAAGCGCTGGCAAATTTCGGCTTGCAGAATGAAGTTGCTCAAGGAGGAAGCCGGCCCGTCGTGCATCTTCCGCACCAGGCTCTGCCGCGCTGCTTCCTCGGTCTGGATGACCCGGATGACGTTGGACGCGTCGCGGCTGCTGTGGCGGACGGTGGGCAGCGCGCCCAACCCTTCGCTGTTGTCCAGCAAGCGCCGTTGGAATTCGGCCAGCCGTTCCAGGTTTTTCTGGTCGCTTTGCAACTTCTCCAACTGGCCGCGCATGGTGAATAACCGCTGCTGGGCGTTGATCAGCGCCTCGTAGGCTTCCTTAATGTCTTCACGCGGCACCGTATCAAAATTTTGCTGCAACTGGCGCAAGTAGTTGCCGACCTGTGTGTTGCGCTGCGCCAGGCGCTCGACCTCGGCCGCGCTCTGTTTGATCAGAACGTCTATCTCCTTCAGCTCGCTATGGGTCTGTTCGTAATCCTTATAGGTATCTTCTACAAAATTCTGCAGAGGGGACCCTTCGCCGTCTGTCATTTGCTTTGCCATATCGGCAACTCCTTAGAGTCAGAGTACAGAGCTGGAGTGTTGTCACTCTGATGCTTACTCTAACTCCTCACTCTAACTCCTGGGGGGATTTTCCAGCCGGACCCACCCCCGGCTAAGGGCATAAACGGCCGCCTGGGTGCGGTCGTCTACTCGTAGCTTGCGCAAGATTGCCGTCATGTGGTTCTTCACCGTCTGGTGGCTGATGCCCAGCTCGTAGGCAATCTCCTTGTTGCTCTTGCCGTGGGTGACGTGTTCCAGGATTTCCATTTCCCTGGGGGATAAGGGCACAAAGGAATCCTCTGACTCGGTGATCAGCGACCCACTGAGACGGCCGACCTTCTCCTCGACCCAGCGGATGATTTCGTCGTGGGACATCTTCTGCTCGCCGACGACATACTGGCCATCGCGTACAGCGTAAATAGTGCCGATCAGCGCTTCCGGGGTAATGTCCTTGGGGCAGTAGGCCGAAGCGCCGGCCCGGATGGCGTGGAAGACCTGTTCGACGTCGTCGTAGCCGGTGATGACAACCACCTTCATATGCGGGTGGCGGGCCTTGACTTGCCGGGTGACCTGCAGGCCCATAATGTCGGGCAGGTTAATATCCATCAGGATAACGTCCGGCTCGACCTCGTTGACCAGGTCAATGGCCACCTCCCCGTTGGCCGCCTCGCCGACAACCTGAAGCTGAGGGTCCGTTTCCAGCACGTCGCGCAGACCCTGACGAAACACCGGGTGATCATCTACGATAAACAACTTGATCTGTGACATATCCCCATCCTCACTTATTTACCGCCCCCTTTATTCGCCTGCCCAATTGACCGGAAGACCTGATTGTCACCGCCGAAACGCGGAGGTTACAGAGTTTTCCTCTAAGGATAAGGGCAGTATACCATGAAAAAGTTAAGGCTGGCAAACATAGTTATCGTCTATCCAGGTGATAGACAGCCATGTTATTGAACCCCTCCTTCCTGGTCCCGGCAAAATCGGTCTGGTAGAGCAGTTCTACGTCCCCAACCGTCGTCAAACTGGGGTAGGTCCAACCGGGAGCGGTGACCAGGTAATCGGCCGGGCTTTGGCGGACGTAGGCGGCCAGGGCCGGCTCGTCGGCCAGGAGGGGAACGACCTCGGGCGAAATGAGGCCGGCCAGATCCAGCAGGGGCCGGCCGGCAAAGTAGCCAATCGCCCCAATGTCGTGGGCAGCCACCAGGGCGCCGGCCGGCGTGTTGTCTCGCAGCCAGTGGGCTACTGCCACCATTTCGCCGTTAATGAAGGCCACGTCCTGGGCATAGGCCGCCCCGCCCAGGAACAAGAACGCCAGCAGCAGCACGGCAAAGGTCAGGCGAGAGGCGGTCCGCCAAATAAAACCGGCCTGCCCCAACGTGGCCAGGCGGGCCGTGAAGTTGTCTGACAAACGCAACGAGCCGGCCAGACCGTACAAAATCCACACCGGCAGCGCCACCCACAGGTAGCGGCCGTGCTGGTACGTTACCGGCAGGCGCCAGGCAAAGAGAAAAACGTGGCCGGCGGCCCACAGCAGCGGCAGCATAGCCCGCAGCCGGCGGCCGGCCCAGTCCCGCCGCGCCGCCTGCCAGGCGGCCGCAACCAGCCCGGGCAGCAGCAACAGGTGCGCCCCGCTGACACCACGCAGCCCCTCATCTGGTCCACCCAGGGTAAAAAAGAGCAATTGCCCAAAACGCAACGGCAACGGCTGCTTCCACAAGAAGGCGTACTCGGCCTGCTTGGCGTAAAAGGTGTTGGGCCACCAGGCGCCGCCGGCGCGCAGGTTAAAGGTAAAGTACGGTAGCAAGGGCAGCGCCGCCGCCACGGCAAAGCCGGCCACCAGTCGCCAGTCGCCCGGCCGGAAGCGAGCCGCTACCAGCAGCCCGGCGAATACCAGCGCCAGCAGGGCCAGCCCGTCTGGCCGGGCCAGCACCAACAGGCCGGCCAGGAATCCGGCCAACAGAGCGCGGGAACGAGAGTGTGGCTCACCAGCAGCAGTCGTTTCGCCCACTAACCGGCCATAAAGCGCCAGGACATGCAGGCCCAGTGCGATAAATAACGCCGTTTCCATACCGCTGGCGGCGGCCCACACCAGCGGCCAGGTCAGGATCAGGACTGCGCCGGCCAGCCAGGCTTTATCCGCCTGGCCGGGCCACCAGTGCCGCCAAACGGCCATCCCGGCCCAGGCCAGCCAGACCAGCGCCAGCCAGCCCAGCAAATAAGCCCAGGCCAGGTAGGGCAGCCGCAGCAGATAGCCTACAGCCAGAAGCAACGTCCACAGTGGGGCCGTAGAACCGGCACTGACCGCGCCCGGCGTGTATTCCCACCGGCCGCTGCTAGCCAGGTTGCGAGCGTAGGTCTGGTGAATCCAGGCGTCGTCCAGGGGGAAGCCCGGTTGGCTGCCAGCAGCGGCCAGGCCCAGGTAGAGGCCGATCCCCAACAGGGCCAGCCCGGCCACTAGCAGGTGGCGGTGGGTCAACCCGGCCGGAGCGCTCACGCCACCCACCCCCAAATAAAGAACTGGCCGCTAAAGTAAAGGTACAGGGCCAGCGAGGGATATAAAATCAGCCGGTTGATCCACGGGTTCCGGCCAGCTTCGCCCAGGAGCATAAAGGTTGGGAAAAAGGCTAACACATAACGGGAAAAGGAGAACAACGGCTTCAATTCTGACGTTGGCAAGAGCATAAATAGGAGCAGCATAGTCGAGTAGAGACCGTAGGCCGGCCCCAGGCGGCGAAAAACAAGCACGGTCGTTCCCAGCAGAAAAAGGATGCATAGAAAGTCAAAGTACAGGGTAAAAGCGGCCTCCCCCGCCAGCATTATCCGCACGGCCGTTACCAGGTCTGCCCCAGGAAAGGCGGCCGTCTGATGCCAATACTGGCGATAAATCCCGGCAATGGGCGGCAGCCCGGCCAGTTGCCGGCCGGCCAGGAAAGCCATCAGCCCCAGAGGGGGCAGTATAGTGGCCAGAGCACCAGGGAGGGCCGCCCCGACATGAAGTGTCCGGGCTAATAAACCACGCCAGGTGAACCCGGTTAAGCCTGGTTTACCCGGCGTCGCTCTGTAACCCGGTGATTGATCGCCGGGCGGGCCGGCGGCTGTGCGATTGACCTGCTGGCGAGCATACTCATAAGCCAGCGGCACGGCCAGGCCCCAACCTGTCAACCGGGTGAGGGCAGCCAGGAAGCCCAACAGTCCGGCCAGCCAGAAGCGGCCGCGCCGCGCCGACCAGAGCGAGCCGAGGGCCAGCAGGATAAAGATAGACTCGGTGTAGGCGGCCAGCAGGAAAAAGCCGGTAGGAAAAAGCACCAGGTAGACCACCGTCCGGGCGGCCGACCGTTCGTCTAGCTCGGCGGCCGTCACCTGGTAGAGCAGGGCCAGCAGGGCGATAAAAGCGGCGCTGGATAGCAGCAGACCGGCCAGCAGGTGGCCTGCTCCCTCCGGCAAAAAGGTCGAAAACGACGCGCCCAGGCCGCGCATCGCCAGGGGATAAAGTGGGGGAAAAACGGAGTCGTCCACGGCCGTGTACCCCTGGCGGGCAATGCGCAGGTAGTGCATGGTGTCAAAGCGCTGCCACGGCCCCAGTAGCAGGCCCACCAACCCATCGTCCAGCCGTGGCTCGCCCAGATAAGGGCGGACTACTTCGTCCGATCCGGCCGGCAGTGGGTCAATGGCCAGCATGATCACCGCCCACACAGCCAGGAACAGGCGCAACCCCAGGAAAATGACGAGGGCGTAACGCACGGCCGGCCATCGGGGTACGATAGTTCGTGCCTCTACCCCGACGTCTATCGTCTCGTCAATCTCTAATCTCCAATCTCTCATCTCTCCTGACAAACACCTTAGCCAGGTCATCGGCGTAGACTTCCCGCCATCCGTCACCGGCCTGTAGCAACGTGGCCAGGGCCAGAGAGCGAGGCACGAGAATCACTTCCACGCTGTATTCTTCCAGAGGGTCCCGCCAATTTTCTCGTAACTCAAAGGTCTGTAAATAGCGCAGGAAAAATTCATTGCCGTACAGCTCCGTTCGCCCATCCACAAAAACCGGAACGCCGCGCCAGATCAAGTAACCGCCCCAATCGTAGTGGTTGTAGAGCCTGGCCGAGACCAGGCCGGAACTTTCCAGGTAATCCACGGCCGCCACCGGGAAGCGGGCCGCCACGGCCAGGTTATTATTGGCCAGCCGGCCGGCCACCCAGACGCCGGTCACCAGAAGCACCAGCGCCACCAGCAGCCAATTGACGGCGGCTGCCAACCGGGGCGGCCGGGCCGGCGGCTGCTGGCCGCTCAACAACGGATAGAGCGCCGTACCGTCCAGGGCGGAGAGCAGGTGGCGGCTGATAATGGGCGGGGCGGCCACAGCAAACAAGGGGATGTGTCGCGCCGACAGCAGCCCGGCCGCGGCCGTGCCCAGGAACAGGAGCGCCTCTGTCCAACCCGGCCGCTGCCGGCTGAACAGCCAACTGGCGACGCCGGCGGCCATCAGCAGGCCAAAAAACCAGAAGTACGGCTGGTGAAAATCGGGCGAGCGCCACTCCAGGATATTTCCCTGAATCGCCTGGCTGCCCAACGTTCCCAGGGGAAATAGCAGCAATTTGTAGCCATGCGGATTCAACAGGGCGGCCAACAGGCTGGCCAGGGTGATCGCCCCCAGCCGGCCGACCTCCGGCCAGGGTAGCGCCTGTTCCGGCCGGCGGGCGAATAAGCGCTGCGCCCCTTCGCCCACGGTATAGACGGCCAGCAAGGCCACTCCGGCCAGGTAACCGCTATGCATATTGGCCCACAAGATGGCCAACAACGGCAGCAGATACAGAGTTCTACGCCCCAACCGGCCGGCTTTATACCCTTCGAGGATATAAATAAACATAGCCAGGAAAAAGAGGTTAAACATCTGCGGCCGGGCGCCCAACGGCAGCGCGGCGGCCAGCACGGCCAGCAAGACGACGAACGCCGCCAGGTAAGGCCGGCCGGCGCAGCGGGCGTAGACCAGTAAAAAAGCGACAGCCACCAGAGCGGCGAAAAAGAGGCTCAGGCCCGGTAAGCCGGCCACGAGGTAGACCAGGTACATCAGAACGTCGGTCAACCACTCCTGGACGATCCACTCGTGGTCGCGTACGGTGTAGGAGAACAGGTCTGTTTCTGGTAGCCCCTGTTCCAGGATAACCCGGCCGGTGGCCAGATGCCACCACAAGTCCGGGTCTATGGTCTCTCGGACAGACATGGCAAAAAGGGCAATAGCCAGCAAAATAACAAACAATCGCCTGGTGCTCATAACGGTAACAGTGGGAGATGGGAGATTAGAGATTAATCTCCCATCCCCCATCTCTAATCTTCAATCCCCATCTCATACACCTTTACTTCACCTATCGTCTCCTTCAACCTCACCTGGGGATGGTTCACTTCGCCGGTGTATAATCCCAGGAGGGGCGCCGGGTGGTTGTGATTGAGGATCAGATAAGAGGCACTGTAGCGGGCGGCTGCCGCCAACAGCACTTCCACCGGCTCGTTAGGCACACTCATTGCAGCCAGGCCGGTGTGGTAATAAAAGGCCGGGGCGTTACCAACCATGACGACAGCAGCCAGTGGCAGCCCGGCGGCCACCTGGCGAAAGACGGCCGGATCTTCGCCAGGCAGGGGCCGGGTCCTGGAAACAGCCAGACTGAGGACGAAAGCCACACCGATGAACAGGGTGGAAAAGAGCCGCTTGGCCCGCGCCGGCTTCCAGTGTGGCAGCCGGGCAGCTATCCAGTCCACGGCAAGGCCAATTCCCACCGGAGCCAGGGCGGCCGTCCAGGGCCACACGGCAACGGAGGAGTGAAACAGGCTACCCCGCCCGCCAGGGAAGGTAAAGAGCAGGCTCATCGTCACAAAAAGGGCCACGGCGTACCAGGTGACTGGCTGGAGCAGCAGTCGGGTGGCTGGCCGGCGGTATAGGCTAATCCAGCCGGCCAGGATAAACGGGGCCAGGAAAACCAGGCCAGGGATGGCCACGACTGTTTGCAGGGCCAGCAAGAGGCCAGCTACCTTAGAACGCAGGATGTTACCCCAACCCCAGGCCAGGTAGCTGGTCAGGTCGAAGGAGCGGCCATAGGCAAACAAATCGTCATAGGTCGTCAGGAAGAGCGTCTGAGTGCCTACGGCAGACAACGGCCGCCCGGTCACCAACCAGGACCGAACGAACCAGCCGCTCATCACCAGCAAATAACCGGCCGGGAAAACCAGCAGCGGAACCAGCCAATCCAATTTTGGATTTTGGATTTTGGATTTTAGATTGGAATCGAAAATCGAAAATCGAAAATCGAAAATCAGAACCGCCAGCCCCAGGAGCAATAACAACACCCCATCGGCGCGGGCCAGATGAGCCAGGCCGGCCGCCAGGCCGGCCGCCAGCCATAACCACCACGTTTTACCGCCGAGTTCGCCGCCGGCCGCCCGGCGATGGGCCAGGCCCACGGCCAGTAGCCCCCCACCCCCGGCCAAGGCAAAAGGGGCAAACGTCGTTGGTTGGCTCAGGTAAGCGGCGTAGAAGCCGGCCGCCACGGTAAAGAACGCCGCTGCCCAGCCCTGCCACCGCTCCCCGGTCAACAATCGGCTAATGGCGTAGGCCAGCGCCGGCAACAACCCCGCCAGGAGCCAGAAAGGCAGTTGGGCCGCGCGAAAGCCCCCCCCCAGGGCATAACCGGCCGCGGCCAGCAACGAAGGCAGCGGCATCCAGTAGGTGTGGCTGGGAGTGGGCAGGCCGGCCGGTTCATCCAGGAATTGCCAGATGATCATCTCCGTAAAGCCGGCCCCGGCGGCCAGGCGCTGGCCGTTGGTGGCGTAGTAGTAGGCGTCCATGTACGTCGGCTGCTCCAGGCGCAAAGCCCAAAAGCCCTGGACCAGTAAGCCAACCAGGACCACCAGTAGCACGTCGCGGCGAATCTCCCGGAGGTCAACCTTCAGGAGGTTGGAACGGTCATTCAACCCGGACAATGACCACCGCCATTTCATCCTCGTAGACCGGCCGCCAGCCTGGCTCCCCGGCCGCCAACCGGGCCAGGGGAGTTTCCGGCTCAATCAGCAGCAGGTTGACGCCGTATTCGTCCAGCGTCTCCTGCCAGCCGTCCTGGCCTAAAATGACGGCCAGGTAATCGTCGCGCAAGAAGTCGTCGCCATAGAGGTCGGTCCGGCCGTCCACGTAGACCGGGTATTGAGGTAGCGCCCAGATCACATACCCGCCCCAGTTGTAACTATTAAACAGCGGGCCGGGTGGGTTGACCTGCCGCAAATAGGCCACGGCCGCCACCGGCAACGATTCGGCCTGGGCCGCCTCGTTGGCAGCGGCGCTGATGGGCTGACTGATGCGCACCAGGGCGGCCAGGAGGACGAGGGCCAGCAGCAGCCAGTTCAGGGCCAGATAACCTCCCAGAGGTTGGGAACCTCCGGGAGGTTGAGCCCGAAACACCCGCTCTCGCCAGCCGGTCAGGGCCAGCGTCCCGTAGCGGACGACTACCGGGGCCGTGACCAGAGCAAACAGGGCGATGTTTCGCGCCGCCAGCAGTGTCAGGTAGGTAAACAGAGCCACCAGCGTCAGGTCGGTGAAGTCAGCCTGCCGGCCGGACAGCCCCAGCGCCGCCAGCGCTGCCAGCAACAGCCAGATGAAAGGCTGGAAATAAAGCTCGTGGAAGTTTGGCGAGCGCCACTCGGCAATGAAATCCTGGAGGACGCCGATGCCGGCCGTCTGGAATGGGTAAGCCCACATGCGGACGCCGTTGGGGTTGAGGGGCACGACCAGCAGGCAAACGATTATGGCCAGGGCCAGCCGGCCGATGCGCCGCCAGCCAATACCATCCTCCAGCCCGAGGAGCTGGTTGCCCACTTCGCCGAAAAGGTAGGCGACCATGAGAATAAAGGCAATGGCAAAGCCACCGTGGACGTTGACCCAGAGGAGGACAACCAGGGGCAATCCCCAGATGGCCCGTTGGTCTTCTTGTTTATAGCGGTACAACAAATAGGCCGCCACGGAGGCCAGGGTAAAGCTGACAATTTGCGGCCGGGCGGCCCAGATGCCGGCCGAGGTCACGGCCGCCAGGATCAGGGTAAAGGCTCGCAGCCAACGGTCACCGTCCCGGCATTGTAGCCAGACAAAATAAAAGGCCAGGGTGACCATCAGGGACACGAAGAGCGCCGGCCCGGCGTAGCTAAAGGCGTCGAACAACAACCAGAGGAGCAGTTGGGCCAGCCAGCCGTGGTCTATCCAACGTTGTCCGAAGCGGGTGTGCGAAAAAGGGTCGTGCCGGGGAACAGCCTGGTGCTCAACCATCCAGCGGCCGGACTGCAAATGCCACCAGATGTCGGTGTCGGCCAAAACGCGCACGGCCATCGTAAACAGAGCAATGAAGACAATGGCCGTCACGAGCCGGTCGAACGTCAGCCGCTGCCAGAAGGAACGGTGTCTCTGCGGCAATACGTCCGCCGACGTTGCCACGTCAGGCTTCCTCCTGGCACGGCCGGGGCTTTACGCCGGCAAACAGCGGCGACCGGAGCAATTTCCAACGGTGCAGGCGAAAGAGCGCGGCCGTCTTCAACACCCCCAGGCCGTAGACGACCGAGCTTCTGAAGTTAATGGACGAGGCGTCGTCCATGTATAAGGTCGGGCAGGTGATTTCGCCAATGCGGTAGCCGCCGTAAATAATCTGGCTGAGCACCTGGTTGTCAAAGACAAAATTGTCGGAGTTGTCTTCCAGAGGCAATGCCTGCAGCACTTCGGCCGTAAAGCCCCGGTAACCGGTGTGGTACTCGGACAATTTATAGCCGATGATCAGATTCTGTAGAGCGGTGAGGATACGGTTGGAAATATACTTGTATAGCGGCATTCCCCCTTTTCGCGCCCCAACGCCCAGGATGCGCGAGCCCAGCACGCAATCAAACAACCCTTCGGCCAGCAGCGAAGCCATGGCCGTGATCAGGCGGGGCGTATACTGGTAATCAGGGTGAAGCATAATGACGATGTCGGCTCCCAGGGAAAAGGCCGTCTTATAACACGTTTTCTGGTTGCCCCCGTAGCCCCGGTTCTGCGAGTGGATGACGGTAGTAATACCCAATTCCTGGGAGACGGCCACAGTGTGGTCGCGACTGCCATCGTCCACCAGCACTACTTCGTCCACCACGTCGTGTGGAATCTCTTCGTAGGTACGCCGCAACGTCTTCCCGGCGTTGTAGGCCGGCATGACGATGACGACCTTCTTACCCTTTATCATGGCCTTCTTCCGGCCGGCGAGCATAAGCGGTGATTAAGTCGCCAAAGTTGATCGGGACGGCCGTTTCGGCCAGCCCCAGCCGTTTGACTATCCCGCCCAACAGCCGGCCCAACGGCCGGCTGAAACCAGCCACACGTGTGGATAGATATCCCAGACTCAGGTAACGTCCCTGGGCGCCGGCCCAGATGACCTCAAAGCCGTTCTTCTCCAGCATTTGTACCAGCGTCCGGCGGCTGAAATAGTGAATGTGCATATCCATCAACCAGGGCCAACGCCGCCCCATTAACCGGGCGGCCAAACTGTCTATGTCCATGGTATGGACGGCAATGACGCCGCCTGGCCGGAGCAAGCGATAAACTTTAGCCAGCTCACCCGAGGGGTCGTCTACGTGCTCAATGACGTCCCATAGGGTGATAGCGTCGAACTGTTGTCCGTCAAGTTGCGGCGCATCCAGGGTACCCTCGATGACAGGCAAACCCTGTTGGTGGGCTACGGTCGCCGCCCAGCGCGAAGGCTCGACGCCGCAGGCGTCCCAGCCAGCTTTGCGGGCAACCTCAACAAAGACGCCAATGTACGCGCCTACGTCCAGCAGCCGGCCGCCGGTGAGTCCCGTGGCTCGCTCCAACGCCTTTAAGTGGCGGCGAAAGGTCAGTTCCCGGCCGGCCCGCTCGACCAGATAGGTGTCGTCTTCGACGGCGATGTAGGCATCCAACAGCGCCTCGGGCAGCCAACGGGGGTTGCTATAGACGTAGCCACAGTGGCGGCACTGGACGATCTGCAAATGGCTGCCATACCCGGCGCAGGTACAGCGAAAGGCCGCTACATCGGGCCGGATCGCCGTTTTGACCGTTGCCGGAAAACGCAGCCGCCAATCGTCCCGGCCGCACAAATTACAATTGACGCGAATCATTGACATAAATGTAATACAGGCACGATATATCGTGCCCGTACATTGCCCACGACATATTGTGCTTTAGTGGGCCACCGGCACAGGCGGCCGCTTGGGTTCACCGCCTCGGAGGCGGCGGAGAAACAAGCGTAGCACAGTGTACTGAGCTTTAAAAACCTCCTGGCGGGAAATCTTAGTCTTACCTTTGCGACGGTCTTCAAAAATAATTGGCACTTCGCCAATCTGCCAGCCCCTACGTTGGCACATGAACAACAGCTCAACCAGAAACGAATAGCCGCTGGAAAAGATCTCGTCCAGAGGAATAGACTCCAGAACTTCGCGCCGGTAAAGGCGAAAGCCGGCCGTGGTGTCTCTAGTCCTCAGCCCTAACAAGGTGCGGGCTATCAGGTTGGCTATCCGGCTAAGCAAGATACGCTTCCAGGTGCAGTTGCGCGACCCGCCCCCGGCCGCGTAACGGGAACCAATGACGAGGTGCTTCTCCCGGCTGAGGGCGATCATAGCCGGAATGTAGCGGGGGTTGTGGGAGAAATCAGCATCCATCGTCAGCAGGCGGCGCACTCCAGGTTGAGCCAGCCCGTGTTTGAAGCCGACTATATAGGCCGTGCCCAATCCCATTTTACCGGGGCGATGAAGCACCTGCACCAGGCCGGGATGTCTGGCTGCCCAGGCATCGGCCAGCCGGCCGGTGCCATCCGGTGAGTTGTCGTCTACAATAATCACGCCTACCGGCGCCGGCAATGCCAGCAACTGCTTTAACAATTCCTCCAGGTTGTCGGCTTCGTTGTAGGTGGGTACGATCACAAACGTGTCTACTGAGTCCATTGAAAGTGCTCCTACGAGGGCAAGATTGTAACGGCCGGAAAGCGCGTTCGCAAACGGCGGTTGTTGCGCCGCCCAGCCCCATGAAGATTGGCATTTTATCCCGAAACATTGCTCTGTATAGCACCCGGCGACTGGCCCAGGCTGTCCGGCAGCGTGGTCACCAGGTGTGCGTCATTAACACCTTGAAAGTGGCTGTGTCTCTTAACGACAGAGGGGCGCGAATGAACCCGGCCGCCCGGGCCGCCCTGCCAAACGTCACGGCCATCATCCCTCGTATCGGCGCCTCGGTGACGTTTTATGGGCTGGCGGTGGTCCGCCAGTTTGAGGCCAGGGGGGTGTTGACCACTGCTTCCTCCCAGGCTATTGCCTGGTCGAGGGATAAGTTGCACAGCCTGCAAGTGATGAATAGCGCGGGCCTACCCATCCCCAAGACAACCGTTGTTGCCCACCCGGCCGACATCCTGCCGGCCATCGAAGCGGCCGGCGGCCTGCCCGTTATCATCAAGCTGATTAGAGGCACCCAGGGCCGGGGGGTTTTCCTGGTCGCCGAGCTGCACATCGTCGAGTCCATCTGGAAAACCCTGCACCGGCTGAAAGAGCAGATGCTGGTCCAGGAATTTATCCGAGAAGCCAGGGGACAGGACGTGCGGCTGATCGTCGTCGGCAATCGTTGTGTGGCTGCCATGCAGCGCACGGCCGTGGCCGGGGAGTTCCGCTCTAACCTGCATCGGGGCGGTACGGCCGCGCCGGCCGCCCCAGACACCCACACGAGCGAGCTGGCCATCCAGGCGGCTCGCGTTCATGGTTTGGGTGTGGCCGGTGTGGACATTCTACAATCCGCGCGTGGCCCCCTGGTATTGGAAGTTAACTCATCGCCTGGCCTGGAAGGCATCGAAAGAACCACTGGCGTAGACGTGGCCGGCGAAATGGTGGCCTTTTTGGAACAGGAAGAGAAGAAACGGCCCGCCCGACGAAGGAAGAGGTAATTAGGTAATTACTCAGTTACTTTATCCACTTCGTCCTGGTCGAATTCGGTCGGAATCAGCCCCTTATTGCGAGCCTCCTCCAGGGACATGCCTGAAGAAGATAACGCTTGATCCTCTTCGGCCAAAGCGCTATCCCAGAAGGAATCCAAGTCTACTTCGGCCGCTTCCTGAGGGCCCAGATGCGAGAGGTCAATGCCGAATAACTTTTGGGCCTCTTCTAGGGAGATGGGCTTTGACTCTTCTGCCGGTTCGGGCACGACAGCCACCGATCCCACTTTCCGGGGCGGCTCCGGCGCAGGCTCGACTTTGGTCCGGGCAGGCTCGGCTCTTCTGGGGGGTGGGGCAGGCTCCTCTTGCTTCGGCGGGGTCAGCTCGGCCTTGCTGCGAGCTGGCTCCACTTTCCGGGTTGGTTCAGGCGCAGGCTCGGCCTTGCGGCGGGCCGGCTCGGCTTTGGTCTCGGCCGGTGCCGCCTGGCCTGTCCCAGCTAACAGCCCCTGCAGGTCACCAATTGCCCGCTGGGCAAAGACCCAGATGGTGCCGATCCGGCCGCGCCGGGCCAGGGCGTCAAAGAAAATAGCGACAAAATAATTCCGGCCGACGTTAGCGCTGTACAAATCATACTGCTCTCCGGCCTGGTACTGGATAGTGAACGGATCGGCGCTGCCCAGTTGTTCGGCCACGCGGAAGCTGCTTTCCACGTTGCCGGCAATTGTGGCTGCCAGTTGGGCCATGTCCACCCCCTGGCTGCCGCTGCCGGTGACACAGAGCAATTGGCCGGCAGCCGAAGCCAGGATCGCCTGCCTGGCTCCTGTATCCGAGCGCAACATCTCCAGCCGCTTGCGCACCTCCGGTGAAATGTCGGCCTGGACAGCTTCCGGCGTGGCCTGGGTTTCGACGACTTCGTCACCATAGAGTGACAGATGCACTGCAGCCAACAGGCCATCGGTGTCTAGCGGTTTCTTAAAGTAGCGAAATACGCCCAGCTCGTTCGCTTCCTGCTTGCCCTGTTCCGAAGAGTAGCCAGTGATCATAATGATGGGCATTTGCGGCCGGATTTTTTGCACTTTACGGGCCAGGTCAAAACCACTCATGCCCGGCAGGCGCACGTCGGTAATCAACAGGTCAAACGGCGTCCGGCGCAATTCTAACAACCCCTCCTCGGCCGAAGGAACGCCCAATACCTGGTATTCCTGGTTCGACATCTCCAACATTGAACGCAGGAATTCCAACATCTCAAAGTGGTCATCCACGACCAGTATTTGCTTTACGTCTGCCATAGCCTCTAATCCAACAGTATTAAGCTCAGTTGCTATCCAATGACACTGACATTCTCGGCCGGAATATTCTCAGGCCTGATCTTGCTGGCTCCCGGCTGGCCACTTTCTAACAGCCAACAAGCGGCGTAATGTTCATTACCGTAATCTTTAAGAGGCGGCTCTTCTTCCGAACAGCGGTCAAAGGCCAGGGGGCAGCGGGTGTGAAAGCGGCAACCGGTAGGTGGATTCAGGGGACTGGGCACGTCACCCTGCAAAATAATGCGACGGCGCTTAAAGGTTGGATCTGGCACGGGAATGGCCGACATGAGCGCCTGGGTGTAGGGGTGTAGGGGATTGGCGTACAACTCATCCCGCTGGGCAACCTCGGCCATTTTGCCCAGGTACATGACGCCCACCCGATTGCTAAAATGCTCGACCACGCTCAGGTTGTGGGCAATAAACAGATAAGTCAGGCCGAAATCCCGTTGCAGCTCGCGCAAGATGCTTAGCACCTGGGCCTGGATGGACACGTCCAGAGCCGAAACCGGCTCATCACAAACGATGAGCCTCGGCCGCAAGGCCAGCGCCCGGGCGATGCCAATACGTTGTCGTTGACCACCGGAAAATTCGTGCGGGTAGCGGCGGGCGTGTTCGGCGCGCATCCCTACCCGGGTGAGCATTTCCACCACTATGTCGAAACGCTCCTGAGCGCTTTTATTGGTGTGAATCTTTAAACCTTCGGCAATGCTCTCGCCCACAGGCATCCGGGGGTCTAGAGACGAGTAGGGGTCTTGGAAAATAATCTGCATATCGCGGCGCATTTTTTTCAATTCCCGGCTGTTCAGGTTAAAGATATCCTTATTGTCAACCATGACTGTGCCGGAAGTGGCCGGGATCAACCGCAGGACGGTGCGGCCGACGGTCGTCTTGCCGCAACCCGATTCCCCCACCAGGCCAAACGTTTCGCCCTCATAAATGTGGAAGCTGACATCGTCCACAGCCTTGACCCAGGCCGAGACGCGTTGCAACAACCCAGAACGAACCGGGAAGTACTTCACCAGGTTCTTCACCTCGACCAGGACCTTATTTTTCCGGGGTGATTCGCCGTCTCTACTCATATAACCAGCACCGCACCCAGTGGTTGGGCGCTACCTGTTTTAATTGCGGTTCTTCCTGGGTACAAATTTCCAACTGGTTTTCGACACGCGCCCGGCAACGAGGAGCAAATTTGCAACCTTTAGGCAAGTTTATCAGATTTGGCACTGAACCGGGAATGGTCACTAACTCCTTATCGGTTTGCCCTAATACGGGCGTGGAACCAATGAGACCTTGAGTATATGGGTGTTTAGGGGACGCGAACAAGTCTACGACGTCGGCTTCCTCGACAATCCGGCCAGCATACATTACGTTTACCCGATCACACATCTCAGCCACGACCCCCAGGTCGTGGGTAATGAGAATAATTGACATCTCCAGTTTGGCCTTCAGGCTGCGCATCAGGTCCAGGATTTGGGCCTGGATGGTCACGTCCAGAGCGGTCGTCGGCTCGTCAGCAATCAGCAATTCGGGCACGCAGGCCAGAGCCATAGCGATCATCACCCGCTGGGCCATGCCGCCCGACAATTCATGGGGAAAAGCTTTGATGCGCGCCTCCGGCTCGGGAATGCCGACCATAGATAGCAACTCGACAGCCCGCTGTTCGCCGGCCTCCTTCCCCAGGTCCTGGTGAATGAACAAGACCTCTGCCAGTTGGTCGCCAACACGAAAGACCGGATTGAGGCAACTTTGTGGCTGCTGGAAAATCATGGAAATGCGGTTGCCCCGGATGTCAATCAGCTCCCTTTCGGACAAACGCGCCAGGTCCTGGTTGTCGAAAATGATCTGTCCCTCTACGATACGCCCAGGTTTGCTGATCAGGCGCATGATAGACAGCGAAGTTACGCTTTTGCCACAGCCCGACTCCCCGACTAATCCTAAAACCTCCCCACGTTTAACGACAATATCAACCCCATCAACTGCCCGGACGATGCCGCCTTCAGTGAAGAACTGCGTTTTAAGTTCTTTAATCTCCAGGATGTTTTCCACTGATCTTTCCCTCAACCCGCCGTCCAAAACTATTTCGGCTGTGGCGGGGCAAATCGGTGGATTTGCCCCGCCAACTAAATTGTACCAAACTTCACTTTAACTGTCCCAATCTACTTGCAAAACTTATATTTAATCCTATTCGGAGATCAGGTCAAGGGCATATAAATTCCACAGTTCGGAGCTTTGGGTGGCATCCAGGATAAAACCCACGACGTCCGGCCGGGTAGCCGCTACTTTCAGCCGTAAGAGGAGGGGAATCACCGGGACCTGTTC
This sequence comes from Chloroflexota bacterium, assembly GCA_022616275.1. Lineage (GTDB taxonomy): Bacteria > Chloroflexota > Anaerolineae > Promineifilales > Promineifilaceae. The sequence continues at coordinate 6,586 of JAKEFB010000239.1, read as the reverse complement.
AGTCCAGAGGCGCAGCGCCTCGGTGTGGTAAGTGGCATATTCCGGCGTGCCCGGCAGCGCGTTTAGAGCTGCCTGGCAGGCGGCGTCAAAGGCTTCGTTGGTAAAGCCCGTTTCATTGTTAAAGCTACGGTCCCAGTCGTTGGCCGGGCCGGGAATCTGGGAGGAAAGGTAAAGAGCGCAATTGGGCTCAACGCTAATTAACCAGGGAAAGGCGCTGAGGTCAAACTGGCGGCCGAACAGCGGGCCGTCGGGACCGTCGGCAAAGTAAAAGTCACTGCTCAGGGGTCTTACTTCCACTTCCACGCCACATTCCAACAAATCCTGGCTAAACTCGACGGCAAGCTGCTCGCCAATTTCATTGCCGGCGGCGGTCAGAAGTGTAATGACAAAGGCCCGGCCGGTCCCAGGGTCCTCCCGTAGACCATCTCCGTCGTTGTCCAGGTAGCCGGCCTGGTCCAGCAGGCTATTCGCTGCGCCCACATCATAGGCCCATTCGGTGGCGTCCTGTGGATAAAGAGGATGGCCGGCCGGTACGTAGGCGTGAATGACTTCCGACCGGCCGTAGAGAATCTCGTCAGCCATCCCCTGGCGGTCGGTACACATGACAAAGGCCTGGCGCACGCGGACATCTTCGAACCAGTCCGGCCGGGTGAGAGCATAGCTATCGGCCGGGTTAATGCCAAAATCTATATGTTCAAAGACCGTGTTCGTCTGAAAGTAAGGGGTCAGTACCCCGTCCCCCTCGGCATCCAGCAAAAACGGCGTGTCCTGGATGCTCAACCCGTCGTGGGTGACGACGTCACACTGGCCGGCCGTCAACTGGGCCAGTAACTGGCTGCGGTTGGGGACAAAGGTGAAGGTAATGGCGTCTAATTTGGGCAACCCCTCGCCGGCCAGGTAATAGTGCTCATTTTTAACCAGCCTGATGTGATTGCCCTCGACCCACTCAGCCAACACGTAGGGGCCATGGCTCAGCGGGGCTCTGGCGGCCGGCTCGGCGGCAATCAGTTCGCCCGGCTTAAACTGGCCCCAATAGTGGCGAGGATAAGGCGTCCAAACGTTGGTGAAATAAGTGGGGTCCAGGTAGCCGGGGATGGACGTCCACTCCAAAGTCAGGTCGCCAGTGGCTGTGTAAGAGGCAGTCCGCTCGACCACGTACTTGGATACCGGCGTCTGAGAATCGGACGCCAGCTCAAAGCTATAGACCGAATCGTCGGCCGTCACCGGCCTGCTATCAGACCAGACCAACGGCTTGAGGGTAAAGCGCACCACCATCTGATTCATTTGCAGCGGTGTTTCGCCAAATACCACCTCCGTTCCATCGGCCGTCCTGACCCGGACCCCCTCTTCCAGCGCTACGACGTCCCCGTTGTGGTCTTGCACTACGTCTCCCTCGGCCACTTCCACGCTCTGGATCACGGCGTCGCCATCGGCCAGGCTGGGCAGCTTCTCAATCCCCCGAGCCTGGTAGCTGTAAGAGAGGGTAGTAAACATGTTCTCGTAAATTGCCTGGTGCAGATGAAGGGCGGCGGTGCTCAGGCGGGGGTGGCTGTAGGGAAAAAGGGTTTGCGGCTCCCCCGACAGGCAAATCACCAACTCCCTGGAGCCTGGCTCCTCCGGTTCCGGCTCCGGCGTTACTTCGACCACTTCAGTTTCTACCACCAACCGGGTTACCTCCACGGTTACGACTGCAGTAACTCCGGTAGTCCCACCCGGTTCGGCCGTCGCCGTTTCTGTCTCGATTGTTGGTGGCACGGCTACGACCTGGGTCGGCCCGGCCGTTTTGGGTGGGTCATCACGCTGGCAGGCCCCCAAGACCAGTGTGCCAAACATAAGCCCGGTGGCCACCAGCGGCCATTTATTTAATTTTGACACGCTCGTTTTCTCCTCCGACAACAGAACAAGATTTACGCGAGGCAGCGGCAAATTATAAGTTGAACACCTGGAATGTCAAAAAGGAGGAAAATGGGGGTGTAGTGGGGAGCGACTGCGTAAATTAGTAGTTGTCTACAGGCTAGGTGTGGGAGGAGAGAATCGTTACTTATCAGTGTCAAGGATAAACTGGCACTGCTACAACCCAATCTCCAATCTCTAATCTCCCCCAGAAGGAACCCACACATCAAACGCCGGGCTATCGGTATCAATCGTTACCAAATCGGCCCTGTCTCCGGAGAGGTTGCCGCCGGCCAGTCGCCAGTCGCCGGACGAGCCGATAGCCACGACAAAGAGGTCGCCGGTCAACCACCGGACCTCGTTCACGGCCGTGTCATCTGGCGCATTGACTGTGACCGGGTCTTCTCCAGGCCGGCCGATGTGGTAAGCCACTTTACCATCCTCTTGCTGGGTACTGTACACAAAATTATCGCCCTCCGGCGCCCAGCCTAAAAAGGTGATCTGCGGCGCGGCCGGGCCATACAGCGCCAGGTTGTGGCCGCTGCCCTGGCCCAGGTAAAACTCCAGCGGCGGGTTCTCTGGATCGGGGATCTGGCGCACATAAGCCAGGTACTGGCCACCAGGGGACCAGACAACCGGGTGAAAGAGAATATTGCCGGGTATGGTGTTCATCAAATCCGCTTCTCCAGCAGCCGGAATTTGCCACAGAGCGGCCTCGGCCGAACCAAAGAGAGGGTCCGGACTGGAAATGGCCACTACTGCCTGGCTGCTGTTGGCCAGCCAGCGCGGCCGGGGGTAATAGACGTATTCGCTGTAGGTGCTGACCGGCTCAAAGGTAATCACCGTTTCCCGGCCGCTGCCATTCAAGTTCACCCGGATAATTTCGCTGGCCGTGGCCATGACGACCTGATTATTGGCCGAGATGTCAAAGGTACTCCCACCCGTTCCGGCCGGGAACTGCTCTACCGGCTGGCCGCCAAGCACGGCCAGCCAGAGGTCGTCGTTACCAAACACACCCGGTCCTTCCTCGCTGACCGACACCGTGGTAAAGGCTAACGTGGTCCCATCCGGTAGCCACTGGTACTCGCCAATCATCCGGCGGGTGTCATCCACCGTTGGCGGCAGGTCGGCCGAATCGGCCAGGGTGGTCAGCCCGCTACCGTCGGCATTTACCAGCATCAACTGGTTACGGTTATTGCCTCTTTCTCGCAGGAAAGCAAATTTGTCTCCACCTGGGGCAATAGAAACTGAGAGTATATTCTCTTCTTCGGCCAGCAGGCCGGGTTCGCCGGTTAGCTGGACCTGCCCGCCGGCCGTACCCACCGGCGCCGCCCACAAGCCATCGTTATCAGCATAAACCAGGACGGGCGGAAGTGGCGGAACGGCGGTACCGGTTGGGGTAGGTGTCGCTGTTGCTGTAGGAGGAGCTGTATTGGTCGGGGTAGGGGTAGGCGTTTCCGGCAGCAGCGGATTGGTTCCGGCAGCGACTTCTTCTCCATCCAGGTCGCCGTCGGCGTCGGTGTCGGGATTGGTGGGCGACGTTTGGTATTCGTTGACCTCAACCCCATCGGATAATTCATCACCATCTGTATCCGGGTTGAGAGGATCCGTACCATACTGGTCCACCTCGGCTGCATCGGGCAGTTCATCACTATCCGTATCAGGATTGAGGGGATCCGTTAGGTACTGGTTCACTTCCTCCCCATCAGACAGCCCATCGTCGTCGCTATCAGGGTTATTGGGGTCGGTGCCCTCGTTTTGTTCGTTAATATTGCTCAGGCCGTCGTCGTCGTTGTCGCCCTGCCGCTCCGCCTCTTCGGCCGTGGCCGTGGCCGCGACCGCCGTTTCCTGGGCGGCTACGGCCGCTTGCGTCCCCTGCGCTTCCTGGGTTAACCGGGCGACGACGGCGGCCGTACCGCTGGCGGCCGTCTGGGTAGCCTGGGTGTCGCGCTGGCCAAAAAAGGTAAGCAGCCCGCCACCGGCCAGGCACAAAACGATCAACAACAGGATAGCCAGCGGCAGCAGCCAGCCTGGTAGCAGCGGGCGGACGTCCAACTGGCCGGCCATAGTCTGCCGGTCACCGCCTCCCGAACGGACTTCTACCTCAAACGGCAGCGTCTTGCCACGGCCCAGGAACGGCCGTTCCCTGGCCGAGACGAGCAAATCTACCGTGCCTCGCTCGCCAGGCCCAAGCTGCAACCGGTCTTCCGGGCTGCGGAAAGTAAGCTGTCCGGCCGGGTCACGCCCGGCCACGACGTAGGACATGGCAGCGTTGCCTTCGTTGTGGACCAATACCCGGCAGACGCCGCCGCTCTTGAGCCGCAACGGCCGCATGTCAATGATAAAGCGGTCAAAAGGCCGGACAACGACCCGGCCGGCAGCCAGCGTCGGGGCGGCCGGGCCGGAAGTAGAACGGGCCACCAACTGGTAAGAATGAGCGCCGGCCGGGACGTAGCTATCTTGCGGGGGATGGACAGACAGGGCAATGATACCCCGCGCCCCCGGCAACAGGCGGATACTCTCCTGGGACAGGCTGGACCACTGCGGCGGCAGGCCTTCTACCTGAAGCCGGTAGTGGTCGGCGGCCGGGCCCTGGTTCAGCAGTTCTACCTGCACGTCGGCCCGGCCGCCCGGCGCGACCTCGACGGTCGCCGGGTACAGAGCCACGCTTAACTGGCTGCCGGCGGCTTGAAACGGCCCGGTGGGCGCCTGATAAGGGAGTTCGGTAGGCGCTTCGTGGGGAGGTATTTCAGGGGATACGATGGGTAAGACCTGGGGCACCAGGCTGACCACCGAGTCCACCGGGGCAAACTGAGTAATATCGGCATCGCTCAGGCCGGCGGCCACCTGGCGCAGCGTGGTCGCCATTTGTTCACCGCTCTGGAAGCGGCCGGCCGGCTCTTTGGCAATGGCCTTCTTGATGGCATTGGCCACCGCGGGCGGCAGGCCCGGCCGGATGGCGCCTGGATCTGGCGGGGTTTCGTGAACGTGCTTGACCACAGCGTCGGTGGGCGACTTGATAGCAAAAGGCAGCCGGCCGGTAGCCATCTGGTACAGGAGAATGCCCAGGGAATAAAGATCAGAGCGGCCGTCCAACTCCTTGTCCAGGCATTGCTCCGGGGACATGTAAGGCAGCGTACCCATAAAGGTCCCGGTCTCGGTTTGTATACCCCCCTCTAGCAGCTTGGCCAAGCCAAAGTCGGTGACGACCGCCTGGATGGGTAGCTCGTTCCGGCGGTTAGCCGGTTCGTCCAGCGGCTTCAGTAGCACGTTGTCCGGCTTCACGTCCCGGTGGATCACCCCCTGCCGGTGGGCATAACCCAAGGCCTCGGCGACCTGAGCTAAAATCAGCAACGTTTCATCTAACTGGATTACCAGCCCCTGCTGGTGGGCGCGTTTAATATAGGCCCCCAGGCTGGCTCCGGAGATGAACTCCATCACCATATAAAGCAGCCCTTCTTCCAGGCCAAAGTCGTAGATATTGACGATAGAGGGATGGCCGCCCAGGCGAGCGGCCGTCTGGGCCTCTTGCATAAAGCGGCGCTGGAATTCCGGCTGCCTGGCATACTGGCTGTGCATAACCTTTAAGGCCACCCAGCGCGCCAGGTTCACGTCATAAGCCCGGTAAACGTCGCCCATCCCCCCTTCGCCCAGCAGTGCGTCAATGCGGTAGTGGTCAACAGTTCGCCCAATCAGGTTCATCATGATGCTTTCTCGTGAGCGACAATCAGCGGCCGCAGTGGCTCCAGAGGGACCATTCTTTCAGGGCGGCCTGCTGAATCATTGGGCAGCAGCCCTTCTGTTGCCGCCAATGGATGACGGCTATATGGGAGAGATGATACTTCCCTCCCATATAGCCGTCAAACCGGCTCCTGAATATTGTCAGTTGATAGGCGCATCAGAAACGATCCAGGCGGGGTCGTTGCCATCGTTGCCTGGCGTAGAGCCTAATTTGCCGTTATTACCGTTGCTGGTACTGTCGAGCGCAGCCTGGCCACTCCCCTCGTCAAAACGCCAGTAGCCGACCAATCCAAACTCGTTGCCGTTCAACAATCTGTTCATATCGTTCTGAATTTCGGTCTGGCTACGGGCAACGTTCCAGAGGCGTACTTCGTCTATCTGGCCGCGAAATGTTTCAATCCAGATACCAATCAACACAAAGTTAACGTCGCTCACGTCGCCGGAATGGGGTTGGCTGGCAATGAATTGACCGTTACGGAAAATGGCAATCTGCGAGCCATCGTACACGCCAGCAATATGCTGCCACTGGTTGGTCTGCAAATTGCCCACCCCTGAGCCGGCCGAATTGCACGACGGGACACAAACGCTGAGGCCCCAGTCAGAGTGGTCAGCGTTATCTAACAGTAGCACCCAGGCCCCCCCGGAAAAGGGTGGCTCCGAGTTGGCGCCCTGGACAATCGCGGCGAAGTCACCCGAACTTACCAGGGAGGTTGGATAAATCCACGCTTCGACGGTGAAGGCGGTGTTAAAATCGAAATCGCCACTATCGGCAACACTGACAAAGTCATCTGTACCGTCAAATCGCAAGGCATATCCCGGCGTGGGAGTAAGCGTCGGCGTGGCCGTGGGCACGTTGGTCGGGGTCGCGGTCGGTGGCGGGGTAGGGGTAGCCGTGGGCGCGTTCGTCGGCGGGGAGGTGGCTGTCGGGGGTGGGGTGGCCGTGGGGGGTTGG